>NZ_KE384331.1:117345-151497 GCF_000425225.1 Pontibacillus marinus BH030004 = DSM 16465
CGTTAGTCACCATTCGGCTAAGGTGGGCTGGGAAACGGGCTGACTCCTCCGGAAAAACGGGCGAGCGAGACCCCGCAAGGAGCTTTAGCGAATGAGGAGGCTCGATCGTTCGTCCGGGGAAAGCAGCCCGTTTCCCAGCCCACCGCACTCCACTAAAGCAACGGAACCATACGCCCTTTATCTCGAATCCAAGTCTTCAAGATAAGGGGGCTTAAGTAGAATAAACAATACTGCTTTAAATAAAGCTAAGAACAGATCCAATATGTCGAAAAATCGTTATTCAGATATTTCTGACTTCTAATTTCAACATGTTTTGTCGATTGTATGAAATGAGGCATGTTTTGTAGTAAAATAAGAGGAAATAAGAAAGCTTCCTGTTAACAGAGGCTCATGAAGCCATTAATCGAAGCAATACACAGAACAATCTTGGAGGAAACAACATGGACGAAAACTTTAAATCAGGATTTATATCCATTATCGGTCGACCAAATGTAGGAAAGTCTACATTCATGAACAGAGTAATCGGGCAGAAGATTGCTATCATGAGTGATAAAGCTCAAACAACACGTAACAAAGTTCAAGGTGTTTATACAAGTGAAGATGCTCAGCTTGTATTTATAGATACACCAGGAATCCATAAACCCAAACATAAACTTGGAGATTTCATGGTCAACATGGCTGAACAAAGCCTAAATGAAGTTGACTTAGTCCTATTTATGATTAACGCAAAAGAAGGATTTGGACGAGGCGATGAATTTATTATTAACATGCTTCAAAAAGTCAATCAGCCAGTGTTTCTGATTGTAAACAAGATTGATGAAGTTCACCCAGATGAGCTTTTACCAATTATTGATGAATATAGGTCTAAATATAACTTTGCAGAAATTATTCCTATTTCAGCACTTGAAGGAAATAATGTGGATCATTTAATGAAAGTTATGGTCGATCAGATGCCAGAAGGACCACAGTATTATCCAGAAGATCATATTACCGATCACCCTGAACGATTTATCATCAGTGAATTAGTACGTGAAAAAGCATTGCACTTAACACGAGAAGAAATTCCTCACTCCATAGCTGTAAAGGTAGAGTCGGTTAAAGAGCAAGAGGATGAAGGTAAAGTGCTCGTACAGGCGACGATTATTGTGGAAAGATCAAGTCAAAAAGGCATTATAATTGGGAAACAAGGGAAAATGCTTAAAGAAATTGGTCAAAAGGCACGTAAGGATATTGAAAAATTATTAGGTACGAAGATTTATCTAGAACTCTGGGTAAAAGTACAGAAAGACTGGAGAAACAAAGATATGCAGCTTCAAGACTTTGGCTACAACGAAGATGAATATTAATGTTGGTAAATATTTTATAACATGAGCTCTAGCATTTCCGGTCAATCTAAGGTCAAGCAGGTTTTTTCAAACTGGATTCTGAAAAAGCAGAAAGGTGGGGTTTCTTGTGCTCGACTTAACATGGAAAGTGTTTAGGCAAACAGGAAACATTGAAACCTATTTATTGATGAAGGAAATTGAAACAACACATGACGGAGATTCATCATCGGAACAAGATGATGAGTTTGCAGAATTAGGCTCTCATTTTAACGAAAGTGCCAGGTGAACATGAGTGTTAGAGAAGGTTGAAGGGATAGTCATTCGGACAAATGACTATGGAGAAACCCATAAAATTGTCACGTTGTTTACACGCGAACGGGGAAAAATCGCTGTGATGGCAAGAGGAGCTAAGAAGCCAAAAAGCCGAATGGCTGCAATTTCGCAGCCATTTGTTTATGCTAGTTACCTTGTGCAAATGGGGTCAAGCATGGGCACGTTACATCAGGGGGAGGTTCTGCAATCTTTAAGAACCATTCGAGAAGATCTGATAAAAACGGCCTATGCATCCTACATTGCGGAATTAACAGACAAACTGATTGAACAAAATGAACCCGATCCATTTATGTATCAACAGCTCCTTCAAACATTTATTTGGATGAATGAAGATAAAGATCTTGATATTTTACTACTTATGTATGAACTAAAAATGTTTAAAAAAGGCGGGTTTGCACCACAGCTGAACCACTGTGTGAATTGTGGAAGAACAGAAGACACATTCTCTTTTTCTATTCGAGAAGGTGGCTTACTATGCTCAAGGTGTCGTCATTTAGACCAAGATGCTGTAATGCTTCAACAAAACCTTGTAAAACTGCTACGAATCTGCTTAGAAGTTGATGTAACAAGGGTAGGCAATATATCTGTGAAACAAGAAAATAAAGATCGTCTAAAGCAACTAACGGATCTCTATTACGAACAATATGGCGGATACTTCTTGAAGTCAAAAAGATTCTTAAAGCAAATGGATTGGCTTACCGATTCATAACAATTGACATGCATTAGGTTATTACGTAAACTTCTATTATAGTTTTAAAGCATAAAAAGACATTTTTGAGCTAGGGACTACTGGCTCAATATTGATAACATCCTACCATCTATTTGTGGTAGGATTTCTTATTTTCTTTTAAGTCATCAGATATTAGCCGGCAATTCTTTAATTGAATAAAAAAATAGGATATAATATTAGAAATAGTATGACACATATTGTAGGGGGTGAATGTATGGATTTAACATCACGCCAAGAACAGATTATAGAGATTGTTAAAGAGGATGGTCCTATCACGGGAGAAAATATAGCAGATCGTCTTGATTTAACACGTGCTACCCTTCGCCCAGACTTAGCTATTTTAACCATGGCGGGATATTTGGATGCCCGACCACGTGTGGGTTATTTTTATACAGGGAAAACAGGTTCGGAATTACTGACAGAGAAGTTGAAGAAAATTAAAGTACATGAATACCAATCCATCCCAGTTGTAGTTAATGAAAACGTTTCGGTATATGACGCTATATGCACAATGTTTTTAGAGGATGTAGGAACTCTTTTCGTAGTAAATGATCGTTCGTTATTATTCGGTGTTCTTTCTCGAAAGGATTTATTGCGAGCTAGTATCGGGAACCAAGATCTTCGAGAAATTCCTGTCCACATCATCATGACAAGAATGCCTAATGTTACAATTTGTCATAAGGATGATCTATTGTTAGAAGCTGGTCAAATTCTAATCGACAAACAAATTGATGCACTTCCTGTAGTGAGAGAAACAGAAGAAGGTTGGGAAGTGATCGGAAGGTTGACCAAAACCAATCTAACAAAAGCGCTTGTAGAGCTTGGGAGAGATGAACGATTATAAGCTAGGTTAAAGGAGGAGAACCAGTATGGAAAAGCCGATTGTTTATGTAGTCTCTGATTCAGTTGGAGAAACAGCAGAACTAGTGGCTAAAGCTTCAATCAGTCAATTTAATAATAGTCACTTTGAAATTCAACGTATTCCTTATATAGAAGATAAGCAAACGTTAAAGGATGCAGTATTACAAGCTAAAGAAAAAGGGGCCCTTATTGGTTTCACACTTGTGAAAAGAGATTTTAGACAATATTTATTAGAAGTAGCAAAAGAACATGATGTACCGGCGATTGATATTATTGGACCTATGATAGACGAAATGGAAAAATTATATAAAACAGAGCCGAAATTAGAGCCTGGTCTCGTTCATAAGTTAGATGAGGACTACTTTAAACGAGTTGAAGCTATAGAATTTGCGGTGAAATATGACGATGGTCGAGATCCACGTGGTATTTTAAAAGCAGATATTGTTTTAATTGGTGTTTCACGAACATCCAAAACGCCATTGTCTCAATACTTAGCACACAAGCGGTTAAAAGTTGCTAATGTACCTATTGTTCCTGAGGTGGATCCACCAGAAGAATTATTTACTGTAGACCCTGCAAAATGCATAGGGTTAGAAATTACCGCAGAAAAATTAAATGATATTAGAAAAGAGCGTCTTAAAGCACTTGGATTGGATGATCAGGCTACATATGCTAACATGAAACGGATTGAACAAGAATTAAGTCATTTTGAACAGGTCGTGGATCGAATCAATTGTAAAGTCATTGATGTATCGAACAAAGCGGTCGAAGAAACAGCAAACACAATCTTGCATTTAATTAAACAAAGATAAGAAGAGAACACAGGAGAATTCTTCTGTGTTCTCTTTCCGTTTTATGATAAGAAAAATGCTTGTTATTCTTCTAATTGTCACATTTTTTCAGAAAAAATCTATAGCTTTTCAAAGTTTATTGTATTATAATTATATTTTGTGAAAAAATGTTCCTAGGGATACGCATATGCTCCCAAGGGTAGTGGCGAAGGCGTTTTCTTCTTTTCCATCAGATCTGATACTTTTCAGAAAGTTTAAACTTATATGGGAAGGAAGGATTCTGACCTGGGATGTCGAATATATGACAATACAGAAGAACAAAATTCTACACCATTTGTCATTTGGCCAAGCTTTATTATTTAGTTAAAGTGTATGCTTTTAAAAAAAGCCCCAGAGTAGACACCCCTTTTATGAGGAGAGGGTTTACGAATGGATTTCGAGAGGAATTATCTATAAAAGGGGTGAAAGTAAGAAGGGACAAGGTTGAATGGTATAGAATATAGAAATCTTTTCACAATCAAGGCAAAAGTTCATTAGAATTGAAAAAACTTGTCGAAGGTTGAAGGGATTTAAGCGTCTTTCTAGAATACTCATTAAACATGGTGATAGACATGTCAAACCGCATTCCAGAGAATGTCGTAGAAGAAATACGTACATCAAATGATATTGTCGATGTCGTTGGAGAATATGTACAGTTAAAAAAGAAGAGTCGGAATTATTTCGGTCTTTGTCCATTCCATGGTGAGAAAACTCCTTCGTTTTCCGTTTCTCCAGATAAGCAAATTTTTCATTGCTTTGGATGCGGAAAGGGCGGGAATGTTCTCACTTTTGTTCGAGAAATAGAAGGTGTATCATTTCAAGAGGCTGTTCAAATGCTTGCTGAAAAGAGTGGGCAACAAATTCCTCAAGCAACAAATGAGGATGGGGATGAAGCTAGTGGTCAAAATCAAGAGATTCAAAATCTCTATGAAGCTCATGAGTGGTTAACTAAATTGTACCATCATTTACTTAGACATACAAAAGAAGGTAAAGATGGTTATGAATATCTACAAGAGCGAGAGCTGACCCAGGAAACGATTGATACATTTCAATTAGGATATGCTCCAAATTCCAAGGACTTTACCTTAAAGTTTCTGCAGAACAAAGGATTCCACCCTCAAACGATGGTACGAGGCGGATTGTTATCTTATAACGAAGATAATGGAGAGTATGGCGATCGGTTTAGAGGTCGTATTATCTTCCCAATCCGAAACCATCAAGGAAAAACAGTTGGGTTTGCCGGGCGGAGTGTTCACGGCAATGACCCTAAATATTTAAATAGCCCTGAAACAGAGCTTTTTCACAAAGGTAAATTGCTCTTTAACTTCGATTTAGCTCGATCAGAGATTAGAAAACAAGGCGAAGTTGTTCTATTTGAGGGGCAAATGGATGTTATATCGGCTTATCAAGCTGGATTTAAGAATGGCATTGCAACACTTGGCACAGCAATAACTGATGCACAGGCAAAACTTATTCGAAGATATGTCGAAAAAGTTATTATCTGTTATGACTCAGACAATGCTGGGATAGAAGCGTCTTATAAGGCTGCCAATTTACTTCATAACGCCGGTTGTGATGTTCGTGTCGCTAACATACCAGATGGAAAAGACCCCGATGAGTATATTCACACACAGGGTAGTGAAGCATTTCGAAATCATGTTTTAGATTCAAGTGCTACTTATATGGGCTTTATCATAAAGTATTTGAGGCGCGGGTTTAACCTACAACATGAAGGAGATCGTATTCGCTATATCGAAAAGGTATTAGATGAAATAGCGAAAATCGATAAACCGGTTGAACGTGACTACTATTTACGAGATTTGGCATCAGAACATGATCTTTCTTTAGAGGTTTTAGAAAAGGAAATCACAGATCGCAGAAAAAAGCAAGGCCGGGAGAAGGATAATAATGCTTCGACTAGCTATACTAATTATAAAGTGGAAAAGAAGCAAGAAGCGAAATTATTGCCGGCTTATCATAATGCAGAAAGGCATCTGATTTATTATATGATGCAGGATGCTGCGATTGCAGAAAAAGTTCAAGATACAATCGGTGGTGCGTTTAATTTAAATGAACATCAGGTCGTAGTAACGTATTTATATGCTTACTATGAAGAGGGGTACTCCCCAAACCCTGGTCAGTTTATTGAGCAACTACCTGATCCAAATATGAAGAGTCTAGTGACTGAAATTGCAATGATGAAGCTACAACCCGATATAAGTGATCAAGAAATTCAAGATTACATCCGAGTAATTTCCGCCAAGAAAAATGAAAAAGATAATATTACTTCACTACAAAAGCAACAAAAAGAAGCTGAACGGCAAAATGATCCAGTCAAAGCGGCTCAAATCGCGATGGAGATCTTGAAGCTCAAGCAAAGCTTGAAATCAAATTAATGCTGTATTGAAGGAAGTTTGGAAGGAGGGGGACTCATGGCAGAGAAGCCATCAAGTCAAAAATCAACTGAGAATGAGCTAACCCTAGAACAGGCAAAGGAACAGGTGCTTGAATTAGGGAAAAAGCGTGGAATATTAGCTTATGAAGAAGTGGCTGAGCGTTTATCCAATTTTGAATTGGATTCAGAGACGATGGATGAGTTCTATGAGTACTTAAATGAACAAGGTGTAGAAGTAATTGGAGATTCTGAAGAAGATCCAAGTATTCAACAACTAAACAAAGAAGAGGAATTCGATCTAAATGATTTAAGTGTACCACCAGGGGTTAAGATTAACGACCCTGTACGGATGTACCTTAAAGAAATTGGTCGTGTAGATCTTCTGTCAGCTGAAGAAGAGATTAATCTTGCGCAACGTATTGAAAATGGTGATGAAGAAGCGAAGCGTCGTTTAGCTGAAGCAAACTTACGTCTAGTAGTAAGTATTGCAAAACGTTATGTAGGACGTGGCATGCTTTTCCTTGACTTAATTCAAGAAGGAAACATGGGATTAATTAAAGCTGTTGAAAAGTTTGATTATCGTAAAGGGTATAAGTTTAGTACGTATGCTACATGGTGGATCCGTCAGGCAATCACCCGTGCTATTGCTGACCAAGCAAGAACAATTCGTATCCCTGTACACATGGTTGAAACAATCAATAAATTAATTCGAGTTCAACGTCAACTTCTTCAAGATCTTGGTCGTGAACCAATTCCTGAAGAGATTGCTGAAGATATGGACCTTACACCAGATAAAGTTCGTGAAATCTTGAAAATTGCTCAAGAACCCGTTTCACTAGAAACACCGATTGGTGAAGAAGATGACTCTCATTTAGGTGATTTCATCGAAGACCAAGAAGCTACGTCCCCTTCAGATCATGCAGCTTATGAGTTGTTAAAAGAACAGTTAGAGGACGTTCTAGACACATTAACAGACCGTGAAGAAAATGTTCTACGTCTTCGCTTTGGACTAGATGATGGTCGTACACGGACACTTGAAGAAGTTGGAAAAGTATTTGGTGTTACACGTGAACGTATCCGCCAAATTGAAGCAAAAGCTCTTCGTAAATTACGTCACCCTAGTCGCAGCAAACGTCTAAAAGACTTCTTAGAATAGAAATGAAATGCTCAGTCATTTAGTGTTGATGGCACTTTATGGCTGTGCATTTTACTATTTTATTTACTGGGACATGACAAAGTCCATTATTAGGAATAAAGCGTAATATCCAGTATGAATGCGCTTAATTATACTTGCTCATAAGCAAGACTTGATCAAATTCCTACGGAGTGAAACCAATGGCGCATGAACGGAAAACAATTATTATTGATGAAATTAAGTACTGGAAAGAACATCAATTATTACCTAAGGAATACTGTGATTTTCTATTAGCTTTATATACTGAAGGAAACGATGATTCTGAAGGTGAATCAAAACAAAAACACTTCCCCTTTAAAGATATCGGGAGCTTTATCTATGTTTTATTACTGTTGTCTCTGTTACCTTTATCGTTTCTTGTCATCCATTTTACTGAATTATCCATGCCAATGCAAACTGGCTTAATATTATTTTTTATAGGTTTTTCATTACTGAATATTTGGTTTTTCTATAGGAAAAACTCAATACAAGTACATGTGGCAATCATTGTTTTTTTATTAATCCTATTTTTATATACTTCATATCTCGCAAGTGGATGGGCAACTCAATCGTGGTTAAATCACGCAGTCATCTTATTAAATTGTATGTTATGGATAGGATTTGGTATTAAACAAAAGCTTACATACTTAATTGCATCAGGATTCATAGGCATTATTATTTGGTGTCTTTATATCTTTTTTTAAGATTCATACGCTTTCCCCTTTTCTATCGTAGCGTTTTCAAGTAAAATATATATAGTTTGTCCTAATTGTAGACAAAAAGGGGATTACATAAGGAGGAAAATTAGCATGAAGAGAAACCCAGTTATGCCATATGCTCTAATCGCAGTACTCGGCCTAACCCTTATGATTGTGATTTCTTTTGTTGGTTTAAACCAGATGGATCAAGTTAAAGGTGATCATGGTGGCGAGAAGAAAGAGGAAGAAGCAGCTACTACGGACCCGGAAAAAATTTATAGTCAAAACTGTGCTAGTTGTCATGGTTCTGATTTATCAGGTCAAGTAGGTCCAAGCCTAAAAACAATTGGTTCAAAATATTCTAAAGAAGAAATTCAAGGTATTATCGAAGACGGAAAAGGTTCTGCAATGCCTGCATTTAAAGGTAAGTTGAAGTCAGAACAAATTAAAAGCTTAACGAATTGGCTTTCTGAAAAGAAATAATTAAGAGATTGAAGAGCCTTCTGATCCTTTCAGAAGGCTTTTCTTTTTAGAGAGTGAAAAACATAATGTTTGAAAGAATAAAGAAGTGGTGATAACAATTGAAACAAATACAACTTTCTAAAAGATTGAAAAAAGTTGCGTCATACTTACCGGAATCAGCATTGTTTGCTGATATTGGCTCTGATCATGCGTATCTACCATGTCATGTGTGTATTCATGATTCATCTGCACGTGCTATTGCTGGTGAAGTAAACGAAGGGCCGTTTCAAGCTGCTGTCAATCAAGTTACAGAACAAGGATTACAAGGACGCATTGAAGTTCGAAAAGGAGACGGATTAAGTGTCATTGAGCAAGGTGAAGTCGAACAAGTCACTATTGCTGGTATGGGCGGAAAGTTGATTCGTCATATACTTGAGGACGGTAAGGATAAGCTTTCGAAAACAGACCGTATCATTACGCAACCCAATATTGATGCTAGAGTATTAAGGCAATGGTTTATCCAGCATAACTATGTTCTCATTCATGAAGATATTCTAGAAGAAGATGGTCATATCTATGAGATACTCGTAGCGGATAGAGGGGATCCATTAGCTCCCTACACAGATGAAAGAGAAAAGGAACTGTTCTTTGGACCGTTTCTCTTAAAGGAGAAAGATTCGGCCTTCATTAAAAAATGGAAGCATGAGCGTGATAAATTAGTGAAGATAACGGAACAAATGAGGCTGGCAACCCAACCTGATGAGAACAAGATAAGGCAATTTCAAAATCAGATTAAATGGATTGAGGAGGTCTTAAATGATGAGTAACATTGCAACAGGACAGCAAATCATTAATTGGTTTGAACAATTAGCACCAAAGCATTTAGCAATGGACAAAGATCCAATCGGGATTCAAGTAGGAACTCTTAACAAAAAAGTAAATAAAGTTATGGTCACATTAGATGTGTTAGAGAATGTTGTAGATGAAGCTATTAAGAATGACGTCGACCTAATCATAGCACACCATCCATTACTTTATGTGCCTTTAAAACAGGTGAATCCTGACCATGAGAAAGGACGAATCGTTCAGAAACTCTTGAAGCATGATATTACGGTATATGCTGCTCATACAAATCTTGATGTCACTAAAGGTGGCGTAAATGAAGCATTGTGTGAAGCTCTTGGGGTGGAACCAAAAGATATTTTAGTGGAAACGGGAAGTGAGAAGCTATATAAATTAGCTGTCTATGTCCCTGAAACGCATCAGGATCAACTGAGATTAGCCTTGGGTGATGCTGGAGCAGGTCACATAGGGGATTATAGTCACTGTATCTTCCAAACACCTGGGACTGGATCTTTTAAACCATTAGATGGTACAAACCCTTATATCGGCACACAAGGTGAAATCGAGAAAGTCGAAGAAGTTAAAATGGAAACGATTGTTCCTCAATCACTCTTAACTAGTGTGTTGAAAGTTATGGAAGAGGAACACCCTTATGAAGAAGTCGCTTACGATCTATTTCCACTTGAAAACAAAGGTGAAAAACAAGGGGCAGGTCGAATCGCTAAACTAGATGAACCTAAGACATTGCGCGAATTAGCAGAGCATGTGAAACAGTCATTAGAAGTTCCAACATTAAGAGTAGTTGGAGATCTTGATAAAAAGGTAGAAACAATTGCTGTATTAGGTGGTGATGGAAACAAGTTTATCTCCCAAGCAAAACGTAAGGGAGCGGATGTTTTCATTACTGGTGATTTGTATTTCCACGTCGCTCACGATGCATTAGGTATGGGGCTTAATGTTATCGACCCTGGACACCATGTTGAGAAGGTGATGAAGAAGAAAGTTAAAGACTACCTTCAAGCCGAATTTGAGAAGCAAGGTGTAGATACAGAGCTCATGGTATCTCAAGTAAATACAGAGCCTTTTCAATTTATTTAAAGATTAAGGTAGAACATCTCATGGTGTTCTGCCTTTTTAATATATAAAAAAGGTGCTTCAGAAATCAGCCATTCCAAAGCACCTTGAAAATAATATTAAGCTTTTTTGGTTTTAACCTTAGGCAAGATCTTACGTTGTTCAACCTTAGAAGTGCGATCCCATGTTTCAGGATCATTTACATCATATTTCTCGATAAACTTAATGACTTCTTTAACAAGGGGCGTTGGAGTCGAAGCGCCAGCTGTAATCGCTACTTTTTCAACTCCTTCAAGCCATTCATATTCAATCTCACTTACATCAGAGATACGATAAGCTTTTGTTCCAGCTTTTTCTTCAGATACTTGTTGTAGGCGACATGAGTTATTACTTCTAGGGTCTCCGACAACAAGAGTTAGATCTGCTTCTCCAGCTTGTTCAGCAACCGCTTCCTGTCTGACTTGAGTTGCCATACAGATTTCTTGGTGCATTTCAGTTTGTGGAAACTTATTTTGGACAGCTACCATGACATCATAAACATCCCACTGACTCATTGTGGTTTGGTTTGTTACCATCACTTTATCGCTTGTGACATTCAAGTCTTTAACATCATCTTCGTTCTGAATAAGATGTACGTGGTCAGGTGCAACTCCTACAGCTCCCTCTGGCTCAGGGTGCCCTTTTTTGCCGATATAAACAATTTCATAACCTTTTGCAACTTGTTCGCGTATTAAATCATGGGTGTTTGTCACATCTGGGCATGTTGCGTCTAAGACGGTTAGACCTTTTTCTTCAGCACGCTTCTTCACTTCTGGTGATACGCCATGAGCGGTGAATATGACGGTTCCCTCATGAATATCTTCCAGTAGCTCTAAGCGGTTTTTCCCATCTAATGTTACAACACCTTCTTCTTCAAATGCTTCGGTTACATGCTGATTATGGACAATCATCCCTAAAATATATAAAGGACGAGGTAAATTTGGGTCCTTAGAGGCGTTTCGAGCGATGACCATCGCATCCACGACTCCGTAGCAGTATCCTCTAGGAGCAATTTTAATTACTTCCATGTTCGGTTCCCCCTCTAACTCCTCGAGTTCATCTCTCATACAAAGTTTCTTATTATATTATAAAGGGAAAATCCTTATATTACAAAGAGAGTCCACTAATAATAAAAGGAAAGATGGATTATTTGTCAAGACTCTACTATAATAGAAAAGCAAGAGTAGAACGTAAAGGAGTACTAAAATGACAGATCAAAAATTCAACTCATTTGGATTACAACCAATGATGAATGATATTATTTCAAAATTAAATTTCCAGGAGCCTACACCTATCCAGCAAAAGGTGATTCCTTCAGTATTGCGCAATGATAGCATCATCGGTCAATCACACACGGGTTCTGGTAAAACTCATGCATACCTAATCCCATTGCTTAATCAGATCGATGCTTCTAAAAAAGAAGTTCAGGTAGTTATCACAGCACCAACAAGAGAGCTTGCAACACAAATATATAATGAAGTTCGTAAAATGATTCAATTAGGTGAGAAAGAACAAGACTGGCGCGCTAAGTTGCTTGTTGGTGGTACGGATAAGCAAAAGACTATGGAAAAGTTAAAGGAGCAGCCACAAATTGTTGTTGGTACACCAGGTCGCATCCTTGATCTAATCAAAGAAGGCGCACTTGATTCTTACACAGCTAAATCCATGGTTATTGATGAAACCGATCTTATGTTAGATTTAGGCTTTATTGAAGATGTGGACCAGATTCTTGTGCGTATGGATCGAGAAGTTCAAATCTTAGTCTTCTCAGCAACGATTCCTGAGCGTCTTAAACCATTCTTGAATAAGTATCTTGAGAATCCGGCTCACATTCATGCTGAAGAAAAGAAGCCTTCACCTGAAAATATGGAGCATAGGTTAATCCCTCTTCGCCACCGTGACAAAGCGGATATGATTATTAAAGTATCTGAACTAATTCAGCCCTATCTGGCGATCATTTTCGCTAACAAAAAAGAGCGAGCTGATGAATTAGCAGCTGAGCTAACTCAAAAAGGGTTAGAAGTTGGTCTCATTCATGGAGGATTATCTCCACGCGAACGTAAGCGTGTTTTAAAAGATATTCAAAATCTCCGTTATCAATACATTGTAGCAACGGATCTAGCAGCTCGTGGTATTGATATTCAGGGAGTAAGTCATGTAATTAACGCTGATTTACCTAAAGAAGAGGAGTTCTATATTCACCGCGTTGGGCGAACAGCTCGAGCTGGGTTAGAAGGTACAGCAATTAACCTTTATACGGATGAAGACGAAAAATTAATCGCTAAGCTTGAAAAATCCGGTATCCAATTTGATCGTTATGATATTAAAAAAGGCGAGTGGGAGCTCATTAAGGATTGGAATGAGCGTTCTTCCCGTAAAAAGCAAGAAAACGAAACAGATCGTGAAGCCTGGAAGAAAGTACGTAAGCCTAAAAAAGTGAAGCCAGGATATAAAAAGAAGATGAAGCGCCAGCAAGAAGCGATTAAAAAGAAAATGAACCCTAATCCGAAGAACAATCGAAGAAAATAAAACTTAGGAAGACTAATCAGTTACTGGTTAGTCTTTTTTATTGAAAAAAATTATGTAAATTTCATGTTTGATATTGTGGAAAATCAGGTAAATATGTCTAAAGAGTACTCAGAATAAAAAACCCCTGATAAAAATACCAGGGGCTGTTCATAGGAGATTAACTGTTTAACAGTTCTGATCTCCAATCAGTGAAGGTTTGAGATCGTAAGCTTTCGATTTCATATTGATAAGGAGGCTTTTTGTTTTTCTTATCTTCACCTACATATGGCGTTTCTAAAATCTTTGGAATATCGGCGAGTTTTGGATGATGCACGATGTAGTTGAGTGCGTCAAATCCAATATAACCATATCCAATGTTCTCATGTCGGTCTTTACCTGCACCGCGTTCATTTTTACTGTCATTAATATGAAGCACCTTCAGACGATCTAGACCAATGATTCGGTCAAACTCGTCCAAAACACCGTCAAAGTCATTGACGATGTCGTAGCCTGCATCATGGGTGTGACAAGTATCAAAACATACGGAAAGCTTGTCGCTATCCTCCACACCTTCAATGATGGTGGCAATTTCTTCAAAACTACGTCCAAGTTCACTACCTTTACCAGCCATGGTTTCTAGAGCAATTTGGCATTTGGTATCTGGTTTGTTAGCGAATACTTCATTAAGACCTTTAATGATTTGTTGAAGGCCGACTTCTTGACCTTGGCTAACGTGGGAACCTGGGTGAAGTACAATTTGATTTGCTTTGTTTAAAGCTTCCACTCGTTCAATTTCATTTGTTAGGAAATCAACACCTAGCTCATAAACGTGAGGTTTTACAGTGTTTCCGATATTAATGATATAAGCAGAGTGGACAACGATCTCTTCAATGTTTTGCTCTTCCATATGTGCGAGGCCAGCATCGATGTTTAAGTCTTCGATTGCTTTACGTCTTGTGTTTTGTGGAGCACCTGTATAAATCATGAATGTATTAGCGCCATAAGAAGCGGCTTCTTCGCTCGCACCTTTTAGCATGTTTTTCCCACTCATAGATACGTGGGAACCTAGTTTTAACATAGTGACAACTCCCTTATCTGTATAATCAAACAAGCGATTACATAAGTAATGATGCTGTTCATACTATAAAGAAATTAGGGGAATTGGTCAACTAATCGGTACGAGAAGAAAGATTAAAAGCGTAACGAGTGACAAGCTTAGAACCAGTGAGACAAGCCGTTTTCTTTTATGATTCCATGAAAAATTTTATTAACCTTTTGTGCTGTTTGAGGGTCAGTAATTTGAGCCAATTTTTTTAGGGCTTTCATACGGTCTTGCTCATCTAATGGATTTAAATCTGTTTCCTTTAAAAACGCTATGATCTGTTCACCTTGTTTGGGGGTAATGGACACATTGTACGTGTTGGCATAGGAAATCAATTCATCAACGGTTAGAGTTTTCAATTTCTGTTTAACAACTTGTTTAATCATGTTTTTCATAATATCCCTCTTTCCGTAGTCTGTCTTTTTTATCCTATGAGTTAAATGAATGAAATGTGCCCATTAAATTTGGAGGATTATGGGTATTGAGTGTTTTCATTGCAATCCATCCAATCTTTCGTTAGTATAGTTGAGGTTCATGTGACTTTTGTCTGATATAGATATTCATTTTGAAAAGGAGGGGAATCATGGCACGAATGAAGCCTTATGCAAATATGTTCCTTGTCTTTGTTTACATTACATTATGCTTTATGCTGATGCTTTACTTTTATAAAGAAAGAACCGTAGCATTGGAAAGTAAAAACAAACAATTAGCGAACCAGAATCAACAATTAAAATCAGAGAATGATTACTTAATGTCTAGTCCTGAAGATTCTCAAAAGAAAAAGAACGGATACTATGTGTGGCCAGAACTTGATAAAATGGCGCAAAAGATGGTATCAGAAAGTGAAGGTAGGTTTAAAAAGTCATGGGCCTTATACTTAGTTAAAGAATCGAAACGGTATGATATTGATCCATACTTAGTGTACGAGCTATTGAAAGTTGAAACAGGAAATACATTTAATCCAAATTTAGTGGGTCCTCCAACGAAATATGGACGAGCTTATGGGATGTCCCAGTTCATGAAAAATACGGCTCCTTGGATTGCGGAAATGGGTGGTTTGCCTTATGAAGAAGAATTGCTTTTTGACCCTTATTACTCCATGCAATTATCCTTTATTTATTTAGATTATTTACATCATGAGTATGGCAATTGGGATGAGGCATTAACAGCATATCACCGTGGTATGGGCGGTTTAGAACAGTATAAGAAAGAACATGGACATGCAAAAAGCTGGTACGCTGAAAAAATTCAACGAAAAGCAAAATCACATGATGCAGTTGCAGCTGCACAATAAAAAGAATGAATAAAAAAAGCTCCTTTTAGGAGCTTTTTTTAACATCACTTTCCACGTAAATGCTTGAGGGATCTCCATAAACTAAGGTTGCACCTCTAAAAGAAAGTGAGGGACAAATGATGGATGAATCCAAGAAGAAGCATGAAGAACATGTGGACGAAACCCCTCATATTGATGATGAGGAAGCAAAAGAAATAAAAAACGTTGAAGATCATGAACTGAATGATCTTGAGGAAAGAGATACACTGGCAGATAGCCCAAGTTTATTACCTGGTACGGATGATGTTGAGTTTGCTCAAGAAGCGGCAATTGATAACAAAACAGTACGTGAACCGGTAAAATCAGGTGAAAAAGAAACAGACATGGATAATGATGTCCATGCGGGCATGGGGTGGTTAGCTGTTGTGCTATCCATCGTATCCTTCTTTATTATGCCTGTCATTCTTGGAGCCGCAGGTGTCATTGTAGGATTTATGGCGAAGCGTAGAGGTGCAGATACGCTAGGGAATACAGCGATCATCGCAGGTGCCATTTCCATTTTGCTCACCTTATTCTTTGCTCCATTTTAGATCATAATAAAGAGCAGCCTATTCGTTTAGGCTGCTCTTTTCTATTTAACCCTCTTTTTGAGCTAAATACTCTTCTGCAATACGGTCAACTTCAACTTTAAGTTCTTCAACCATCGTTTCTTCTGGAACTTTTCGAATGATTTCACCATGGCGGAATAATAATCCTTCACCACGTGCTCCGGCAATACCGATATCAGCTTCACGCGCTTCACCTGGTCCGTTAACAGCACAGCCAAGTACAGCCACTTTAATCGGTGCTTTAATGGTCTGAATATATTCTTCAACCTCATTTGCGATAGAAATTAAATCAATTTCAATACGACCGCAAGTTGGGCAAGAAATTAAGGTAGCAGCATTATCTGATAGTCCGAATGTTTTGAGTAACTCACGGCCTACTTTTACTTCTTCCACTGGGTCCGCACTTAGTGAAATGCGTAGCGTACTGCCAATTCCTTTACTTAGGATAGCTCCTAAACCTGCTGAACTTTTTACCGTTCCAGCAAATTGTGTACCAGACTCCGTAATACCTAAGTGCAATGGATAAGAAATATGCTCAGCAGCTTTTTCGTACGCTTCAATAGCTAATCGCACGTCAGAAGCTTTTAGAGATACAATAATGTCATGGAAATCTAACTCTTCAAGAATTTGAATGTGATGAAGAGCACTTTCAACCATTCCATCAGCAGTAGGATATCCATATTTCTCCAAAATACGTTTTTCTAAAGAACCAGCGTTAACTCCGATGCGGATCGGTACGCCTTTTTCTTTTGCTGCATTTACAACAGCTTCCACTTTACGACGTTTACCAATGTTACCTGGGTTAATACGGATCTTATCCGCACCACCTTCAATAGCTTTCAACGCTAAACGGTAGTCGAAGTGGATATCAACGACAAGTGGGATGTTGATTTGTTTTTTTATTTCAGAGATTGCATCAGCTGCGCGTTCATCCGGGCATGCTACTCGGACAACTTGGCAACCTGCTTCTTCTAGTCGGTGTATTTCTTTAACTGTTGCTTCTACATCATGTGTTTTCGTTGTTGTCATGGATTGAATGACGACTTTGTCACTGCCACCAATTTGAAGATTCCCGACTTGTACGGGACGTGTATTTTCACGTGTTGTTATAGACATATAATCGCTCCTTTAACAATTGCGATAAAACCAATTTTAAAAACATACCATGACCATTATAAGGGTATTAGAGAAAAATATGAAGTAACACACCTTCATTTTTACAGACGATTTGCAGTTTGTCTATAGATAGGGAAGGTATAAATCTGGTTTGTCTTGATGTGATGCGGTTCTATATCAGGGTTTAAGTCTTCAAAGTCCTTGATCATTTGCTTAATTGTGACAGGTGGGCCGTCCGTATTTAATTTTTCAATTATGGAAAGAACCGTTTCACCAGCTGTAACCTTATGCTGGACGGTTTGATAGCGTTTGGTTCCGTGCTTCTTAGTTTCAGTTGTGGGTTCTTTTTCTGGCGCGTCCTGAACTTGTGTTTGTTGGGTCTGCTGATGAGCAGAACTCTTAGGGAATGTCCCGGTTGTCAAATCCTTACCTATACTCACGACAAAGAGTACACAACAGAAAAAAATCAATAATTTTTTCCCTACTTCAATCATTAGAAAGATCCCTCCAAGCTTCTGCGTTATAATACTATTTCTACAAATGAGTTAAAATTCTTTCTTTTTTTGAAACAAAATTTAAATTGAATACGTATATAAGTTATTAAGACAAAAGAGGTGGACGGTATGATTGCAATTGAAGCAGCTTGGTTAGCATTGCTCATAACCGGTTTCGGTACGATGTTTTTATTCGGCGAATTATTAGTGAATATGAGAGGGATCTTTGGGGTTATTGGGTTAGCTTTTATAACGCTCTACTTTATGTCCTATTTAAGTGTCACGATGTTTTTCGTTATGCTCGTCATTTATTTAGTAAGTCTTACCCTTATTATAATCGATGGAAAGGTTATTAATGATGGATCATTAGCCACTCTCGGTGGAGTGATGATGTTATTCACAGTGGGGATCAGCGCTCCGGATTGGGTAACAGGACTTTATGGTGTGAGTGGTGTGTTACTAGGGACATTTGGTTCTTTACTGTTTTTAAAAGTTTTTCCGAAAAGACAAATGTGGTCCAAGATTGCGCTAGTCGATCAATTAAGTTCTGAACAAGGTTATAATTCAATGAATGAATCCTATCGTTATTTAGAAGGGAAACAAGGGGAGACAATGACAGATTTACGACCGGTTGGAACTATTAAAATTGAAGAGCAAGAGTTTAGCGCTGTATCAAATGGTCACTGGATTCAAAAAGGCGAAAAAATTGAAGTTGTTAGTGTGGATGGGACGAAAATCCTGGTGAAAAAGGTCGAAGTTTAATACATCTTCACGAATAATTTACACTCCGTTAATAATAAATCTTCATAATTAGGAAGTGAAGTAATTATTTGTTAATGGGGTGTATCTTGATGAAACGATTTCAGCTTTTTCAGAAGAGTAAGCGTGCTTTGAGAAAAGTGACATCATTACAACTTTTTAAAAAGAGAGAGAAAACAGTGAGTAAAAAGAAAAGAAATCGTACCCTTTCTTTCCAAGCTCGCTTATCTATTATTGTATGTATATTATTCCTTTTATCAATTTCTTGTCTTGGTTATTTATCATATTCAAAAGCAAAGGAAAATCAAATCGAACTAGTGCAAAATCGCTTGGAACGGGAAGTCTTTGTCATGAAGGATATGGCAAGAAGTATGATGTATGCCTATGTTGGCGATAAGGAAACGTTTAATAAACAAATCGCTCAAGTTGTCGAATCACAGCGAGCCGAGCTAATGCAAGATGGGTTTTCATCAAGGATGTATTTATTAAGAGATGCTGAAGTACAATCTTTCCCAGAAAAAGAAACTTTAGAAGTTGGATTTAATGAAGATACCATTAACAAAATCCAAACTGAAGAAGATGGTACATATATGGCGGATTATAAAGGTGAGAAAAGATTATTTGCCTATGGATCTATTCAAGATTTTAAAGGGATATATATTATTAGCATTCCAGCTCATGAATTTATGAGTTCAGTAAATCAATTTGCTAAATATACAATTACGGTAGCTGCGGTAAGTCTGTTACTTGTTTTTGTGATCGTGTACATATTAATTCGTAACATGTTTAACCCACTTGTACAGCTTCAAAGAATAATGAGAAGAGCGCGTGATGGAGAGTTTGATGATGCTTCTAGTATTAAAACATCTATCCCAGAGATCCAATCTCTATCGGAGAGTTATCAAGAATTAATTGATCAAATCTCATATATGCTAACTAATATTAAAGTAGCTGTTAATCAACTTTCTGGTACAAGTGATGAGTTAGCGGTTTCATCTGATAAGCTGGGTGATTCGCAAACAGATATGAAACAAGAGCTAGAAAATGTGATTCAAGGAACTCAGAAAACAGAAGGTACATTTAAAGAACAAATGAGTGTATTTGAGGAACTTACATATTTTCTAGATCGTCTGTTAAGCTCTTTCAATGAAATGTACAACAAACAACATCTCATGAATGACTCGATTGAAGAAGGGAATCGTAGTGTTTCTTCTATTATGAATGCTTTAGAAACGTACCATCAAGGTTTCAAGGATATGACAGGGAAAATTCAAGACCTAGAAGAAAATACGGTGAATATTGATCAAGCAGGTAAGATGATTCAAAGTTTAGCGGAAAGAACAAAGCTTCTTGCTTTAAATGCAACGATTGAAGCGGCTAGAGCTGGAGAAGATGGGAAAGGATTTGCTGTAGTAGCTAGTGAAGTCCGCAAACTAGCTGAAAATTCTCGCGAAGCAGCTCTGGAGATTGATGAAAAGATGAAACATACATTAGGGATAAGTGAATACCTCAGTGGAGAATTTCATAATATGTACCAACAATTAACAGAACACCTCCAAAGTGCTCAGTCTTCTATCTCTTCTTTTGACCTATTGTCAGAACATATACGTCAGTTTAATGAACACTTAAATGATTCTAAGGGTGAAGTGAATAAAGCGAGTGAGATGATTCCAAAAATGGAACAAGCTTTTCAAGAGTTTTATCAAGTATCCAATCAAACGCTCGTTTCAGCTCAGCAACTATTTGAAGCAGCAGAGATGCAAGAAATGCAAATGAACGAGACAGACGAAGTGAGAAATCAGCTCGTTGCATTATCCCAAGAGCTAGCAACTTTAACAACAAAATAAAGAAAATGGAAAAGGAGCCCCTAAATGGACTCCTTTTTTATTTAGTGTTTCTTTTCTTAGGTTTTGGGATATAGCGAATTATAAGATATAAATAACCAATAGCAAGTACCCAATAAAGCAACCAAGCAAAAGGTGGTTGCCATGAGAATGCTTCTAAGATTGCAAATAATAGAGTAGGGGTCGTCACAGCATAAGCCGAAAGTGTCCAAGTGTGTTTATATTGGAGCGGTTTTTTCATAATCTCCTTTATGAAAAGCCCTACAGTTGCTAAAAATGAAACACCAATAAACTTTAATGCGGTTGTAAACAGGTATAGTAATGGAATCCATAAAGCTAGTGGGAATTGGTTTTCGCCCACTACATTAACTTGCTGTGGTGAGTTAAGGAACTGTATGATGTTAAATAACATCGTTATAGCCATTACAAAAAATAGATATCCAATAGGTTTACCAATTTTTTGAATGCGAAACGTTGAAACCCTTTTTAAATGGTAAAAACTATATATAAATTGTTTTCCAATATTCATAAGCTGCCACCTTTGTTGAGTTGATGTATAGTTTAATGATATAGGAGATAAATAAAAAAAGGCAATATATTCATTAGAAAACATAGAAATGTTAAGCTAATGTAAATTTAACGTTAAATAAAGAAAAACATCTTTACAAAACCTTAAGGATTCATTAATAATAGTGAAGGGTTTTGCGATTCCTAGATAAAAAACACGAAAAAGCAAAACTTTTGTAAGTTTTTCTAGATAAATGTAGAAAAAGAAAAATCTTGGATGAGGGGAGCATTATCTATGGAAGGCGTTAATGTTCAGGAAATGATATTTCAATTTATCGGTGGTTTGGGTATCTTCCTATTTGGTTTGAAATTCATGGGAGACGGACTGCAAAAATCAGCAGGTGATCGTTTACGTGATATTTTAGACAAATTTACTACAAATCCGTTTATGGGTGTACTAGCTGGTGCACTTGTAACGATGCTAATCCAAAGTAGCTCGGGTACGACGGTATTAACAGTAGGGCTTGTAAATGCAGGCTTTATGACGTTAAGACAGGCGATCGGAGTTATAATGGGAGCAAACATTGGTACGACAGTAACAGCATTTATTATTGGTATTGAATTAAAAGAATATGGTCTACCAATATTAGCTGTAGGTGCATTGCTCTTATTCTTCTTTAAGAGTAAAAAGATTACTTATCTCGGACAAACTCTATTTGGATTTGGTGCACTTTTCTATGGCTTGAAGCTTATGAGTAACGGGATGAAACCTTTACGTGGTTTAGAAACATTCCAAGACTTAACCTTAAGTATGAGTGAACAGCCAATTCTAGGTGTAGTTATAGGTACATTGTTCACAGTTATTGTACAGAGCTCTTCAGCAACAATTGGTGTATTGCAAGGGTTATTTGAACAAGGTGCAATTAGCCTGGATGCTGCATTACCAGTATTGTTCGGAGATAACATTGGTACAACGATTACAGCTGTATTAGCAGCTATTGGTGCAAGTGTTGCAGCTAAGCGTGCAGCATTTACTCACGTAATCTTTAACGTAGTGGGTACAACGTTATTCCTGATTCTTTTACAGTTGTACACGCCATTTATAGAATATTTAAAGGATGCATTAGGTCTGAATGAAGAAATGACGATTGCATTCGCACATGGTTTATTTAACTTTACAAACATGCTCATACAATTCCCGTTTATTGGATTGTTAGCATTAATTGTAACGAAATTAATCCCTGGTGATGATACAGCTGTGGATCAGAAGCCACAGCACCTTGACCCAATCTTTATTGAGCAATCTCCATCACTAGCACTAGACCAAGCTAAAGAAGAAGTTATGCGTATGGGTGAGTTTGCTTATAAAGGCCTTGAAGAAACTAGCCAGTATTTAAATAACCATCAACGTAAACATGCAGATATGGCTCTTCAATATGAAGAAGCTCTAAATAATTTAGATCGAAAAATTACGGATTATCTAGTGAATCTCTCAGGATCTTCATTAACTGAATTAGAAAGCTCAAAGCATTCAGCTTTAATTGATTCGGTTCGTGATATTGAACGTATCGGAGACCACTTTGAAAATATTATTGAACTTGTGGATTATAAAATCTCTAATAAGGTTCATTTAACTGAACAAGCTCAAGATGACTTGAACGACATGTTAAATCTAACCCTTATTACTGTAAAACAAGCTATGAAGTCTCTTGAAACAATGGACCGTGAAGAGGCGTTAGCTGTTGTACAAAAAGAAAATCAAATTGATCAGTACGAACGTTCTTATCGTAAGAAGCACATTATTCGTATGAACAATGGCGTATGTACCGGCCCAGCTGGTATCGTGTTTGTTGATATCATCTCTAACCTAGAACGAATTGGAGATCACGCAGTAAACATTGCTGAGGAAGTACTTGGGAAAGAACAGTAAGAAGATTTGATAATAAGTAGTTCGGTTTTGGAGTACAAAACGTAATTTGTACCCTTAACTGAACTACTTTTTTTGTGTTTATTATGAGAGCTTGCGAACGAGGAAGCTGAAAATAAACAAGGAAGATCGACTAAACCCGCCAAATCGTGTGGCAACGTCGACCTACCCCACGTCGTGTGGGGCAGCAGGAGTATTGCCGTTTCACCGATCCCCTTACTCTCATAAAAGCAACGGACCTCCACCACACTTTATCTCGATTCCAAGTCTTCAACAAACGGGGACTAATGTGGAGTAAGTCTTAAACAATGCTCGAATCGAGTGAAT
The DNA here is from genome assembly GCF_000425225.1 of Pontibacillus marinus BH030004 = DSM 16465. Classification (GTDB taxonomy): domain Bacteria; phylum Bacillota; class Bacilli; order Bacillales; family BH030062; genus Pontibacillus; species Pontibacillus marinus. The sequence continues at coordinate 140,575 of NZ_KE384331.1, forward strand.
TTTTAAGATAAGAACTCATTTAATACTTTACTGTTATATCAGAACAAAAAAACCTAAAGATTTTATTAAGAAAATCCTTGAACGAGAGTCTATGACGTGCTATATTATTCGTGTTGCTTCTTTTGAGGCTTTCAGAGGTATCAAAAGAAATAACCAAAACAAAAAAGTTATTGACGATATAGTAGTTACATGTTATATTATATCTTGTCGCTAACGAAGTGGTGATGTTGTTTTAGTGGATTTTTAATAATTATTCCAACGTAGCTCAGTGGTAGAGGATCCGTAAACATCATTGAAGAGACATCAATGTAGGATCTGCGAGGAGCAGCCCATCATCTAGCAGAGTAAGCATGGGTCGTGACGAGCATAAAAGGAATAACAACTTGAGTAGTCATCTGACTCTCAACAAACATTGGTCTTCATTTTATATTATTCCAACGTAGCTCAGTGGTAGAGCTATCGGCTGTTAACCGATCGGTCGCAGGTTCGAATCCTGCCGTTGGAGCCATGGCGGCGTAGCTCAGCTGGCGAGAGCGTACGGTTCATACCCGTGAGGTCGGGGGTTCGATCCCCTCCGCCGCCACCATTACATAATCATATCATGATGGATCCTTAACTAATATGGCGATTGTGGCGAAGTGGTTAACGCACCGGATTGTGGCTCCGGCATTCGAGGGTTCGATTCCCTTCAATCGCCCCATATAATAGGACCCTTAGCTCAGCTGGTTAGAGCTATCGGCTCATAACCGATCGGTCGCAGGTTCAAGTCCTGCAGGGTCCACCATCATATCTCGGAGGAGTACCCAAGTCTGGCTGAAGGGAGCGGTCTTGAAAACCGCCAGGAGGTTTACGCCTCGCGGGGGTTCGAATCCCTCCTCCTCCGCCATATATCTTACTTACTGAGAACAAGTCAGATGTTCTCTTTTTTATTGGCTCGGTAGCTCAGTCGGTAGAGGATCCGTAAACATCGTTGTTAAAACTTCAATGTAGGATCTGCGAGGAGCAGCCCATCACCTAGTAGAATAAGCATGGGTCGTGACGAGCACAGCAAGGAAGATCATCACTGAATAGGCATCTCAATACCGCATAAAAGTAGCGGAAACTTAACGAAAATGGCTCGGTAGCTCAGTCGGTAGAGCAACGGACTGAAAATCCGTGTGTCGGCGGTTCGATTCCGTCCCGAGCCACCATTAATATCGTCTCCTTTCTATTATTTAAATATAAGCAAGCGCATCGAGCGCTTGCTTTTTTTATGCTCTCAATACCTGGAGGTAACCCCACCTCCAGAAGGAGTTTACAATAACTGAAAAAAGATAGTTTGAAATAAAACAATTTGGGATATTATATAAAGCGGAGCGTTTTTTAGAATTCTTTAACTCTTGAGAATGCATATGATTTGCATGGCTTAAAAGGGTTTGGTAATCTAAAATTGTTGGCATAAAGCCACTACATACTATTTAAAGGAGGAGATTCAAGATGGCTAAATTTGAACTACCTGAATTACCTTATGCTTATGATGCACTTGAACCACACATTGACAAAGAAACTATGAATATTCACCACACAAAGCACCATGCTGGCTATGTGAACAAGCTTAATGCTGCACTAGAGGGGCATGCTGACCTACAAGATAAATCACTTGATCAACTTCTTGGTAACCTTGATGCAGTACCAGAAGATATCCGTACTGCAGTTCGTCGTAACGGTGGTGGACACTCTAACCACTCTCTATTCTGGACAATCATGTCCCCAAATGGTGGCGGCGAGCCAACAGGCGAGCTTGCTGACAAAATCAACGAAAAGTTTGGCAGCTTCGAAAACTTCAAAGAGAAGTTTGCTGACACAGCAAAAGGCCGTTTCGGTTCTGGTTGGGCTTGGTTAGTTGTAAACAATGGTGAACTTGAATTAATGGACACACTAAATCAAGATGCTCCAGTAATGGAAGGTAAAACACCTATCCTTGGACTTGACGTTTGGGAGCACGCTTACTACCTTAACTACCAAAACCGTCGTCCTGACTACATTGCTGCATTCTGGAATGTAGTAAACTGGGATGAGGTTGCAAAGCGCTACGTAGCAGCTAAATAAGTATGAATAATAGAAAAAGACACAGCTAAACGCTGTGTCTTTTTTTATTTGGCTCCAATGACTTCAGTATTTCTTTCCTTTTCGTGTTCCGTTGTATAACGTCTTCTTTTTAGAAAACAATAATGATTAGAGTATAGGAGGCGTTTGGGGCATGAGTAAAAGATTAAATGCAATATTAGGAGATGTAGAAGTAAATCGCGATCTTATATTATTGTTAACCATTGGAGGCTTATATGCTCTGGGCATTTTCTTGTCAAATACATTTGTAAACATTTATTTATGGAAACAATCTGGAGATTACATAGCGATTGCTTTATATAATTTGTCTGTCTATATCATGCAGCCTTTAACATTTATTTTAGCAGGGCGATGGGCGAAGAAGATCGATCGGGTCATTGTGCTTCGTCTCGGGGTTATTTTTCTATCCCTATTCTTCTTAACTGTATTATTTGCAGGCGAACAAGCGGCTACTTATAAAATTGTACTTGGTTCTGTTTTAGGTATAGGGTATGGGTTTTATTGGTTAGCTTTTAACGTACTCACATTTGAAATCACAGAACCGGAGACTAGAGATTTCTTCAATGGATTTTTAGGATTATTGAATTCACTTGGAGGAATTATTGGCCCTGTATTAGCTGGTTATATAATTTCTCGTTTAGCATCAAATACAGGTTACACCGTTATTTTCACGATTTCCCTCATTCTCTTTGTTTTAGCGGTGGTGTGTAGCTTCTTTTTAAATAGAAGATCTGCTAAAGGAAGCTTTACATTTAAACGAATCATACACGAGAGAAAACGCGATGGGAATTGGAAACGAATTTTATATGCACATATTTTTCAGGGCTTAAGAGAAGGAACATTTTTATTCGTAATTTCTATATGGGTGTTTATCACAACACAAAGTGAATTTGCATTAGGTAAATTTAACTTAGTCTATTCTGCTTTTTCGTTCTTGTTTTATTATATGGCGACGAGATTGATTAAGCCGCACATGCGGAAGTGGGCTATATTTGTCGGTGGGCTAACGCTCTATTTAGCCCTATATTTAATACTCATTCACTTATCCTATCCGATTTTACTTATTTATGCTGCAATTATTGGAATGGCTTATCCAATTATTTATGTACCTTATTTATCTTTAACGTATGATGTGATTGGTAAGGCCTGGCATGCAGCAGAAATGCGGATAGAATATATTGTGGTGCGTGAATTATTTTTAAATTTAGGTCGAGTCATTTCGATTGGCATTTTCTTGTTGGGAGTATCCTTATTCTCACCCGAAACGGTTATTCCATATATTTTAATGATCGTGGGAGTGGGACATTTCGTGATTTATTTCTTTATAAAAGATGTGGAATTTACGAAGGATACAGAAGAAGAATCTGTGTTTGTGAAAAATAAATTAGCCGATCATGATAATCGGTAAACGGGAGTTCTGTTTCATAGTCGAGAGGGGCATTTAGATGCTATAATGACAATAGAATATGGTTAAAAAAAGGGGAGAAACTCATGGGGAAAAAGAAGAAAAAGAATAAATCGCACCTTCCCTTTCGATTAAATATTTTATTTTTCGTTGTATTTATGTTGTTTTCTGCACTCATTTTACAATTAGGTGTAGTGCAAATCTTGCATGGGCAAGAAGCTCAGGAAGAGATTGATCGTACCGAAAATGTAACAACAAAAATACCCGTACCAAGAGGGAAAATGTATGACCGATACGGGAATCTTGTCGTTGATAACAAACCACTCTATTCAATAACATATACACCGATGAAAACAACTGATGCGAAAGATCGTTTAAAAATCGCTCAGGACTTAGCAAACCTTATAGAAAAAGATACATCAGAGGTAACGAAAAGGGACAAACAAGATTACTGGATTCTTACTGCAGAAAATCCATATGCAAAACTTAGTAAGGATGAACAAAAGTTTACAGAAGATGAAGAAAAGGCAGGAGAACCTTCTCCGTATGAGATTCTTTTAGACAGAATTAAGCCTGAGGATATTGACTATACAGAAGATGAGTTGCAAATCATTGCAATAAAACGAGAACTTGATCAAGCATACGCTCTTTCTCCGCATATCATAAAAAATCAAGGTGTAACCACTGCGGAGTATGCTCGAGTTGCAGAACATTTAACTGAGCTTCCAGGAGTGAATGTGACAACAGACTGGGAGCGCCAATATCCATATGAGAATTCTTACAAGAGTTATATTGGTGCTATTAACTCTATTCCTAAAAATAGCCTAGAATATTTCTTGTCTCGTGGATACACACGAAATGACCGAGTAGGTACCAGTGGATTAGAACAAATGTATGAAACAGTTCTTAAAGGTCAAAAAGAACATATCCAACACACCACCAATAGTGATCAGGAATTGGTGAATTCTAAAGTGGTTCAAGAAGGAGAACGAGGAAAAGACCTTGTTCTTACTGTGGATATGGAACTACAAAAGCGTTTAGATAAAATTGTACAGAAAGAGTTAAAGGCCGCTATTGATAAGTTTCCAAACAAAAACCAGTACATGGACGATGCTTACGCTGTAGCGATGGATCCTCAAACTGGTGAAATTTTAGCGATATCTGGTCAAAAGTGGGATCGTGAAGACCAAAAGTTTATCGATACATCCTATCTTGCAGCTAATGGTAAGTATGAACCAGGTTCTGCTGTTAAGGCTGCAACTTTGTTAGCTGGATATGAAGAAGGTGTTGTTAGAAAAGGTGAACCCATTTACGATTCCCCTATTAAGTTACAAGGGACGGATGAAAAGAGTTCATATAGGAATTTAGGCGAGATAAATGATATTGAAGCTTTAAAGTATTCTTCCAACGTATACATGTTCCACATTGCCATGCGTATTGGTGGAGATCCAACGTATGAACATAATGAAAAATTAGACTTCAATCCTGCACAATTCCAAGTTATGCGTAACTATTATAGTCAGTTTGGGTTGGGGACAGAGACAGGAGCGCGCCTGCCTGATAATTTAACCCCTAGCCGAGATAAGGGTGACGACCTCTTAGGTGGTAAAATGATGGACTTAGCTATTGGGCAGTATGACACTTATACGACCTTACAACTTGCCCAATACATTTCCACTATTGCTAATGATGGATACCGCATGAAACCGCAATTTGTAAAAGAAATCAGAGAGCCAGTTGCTAAACGTGGCAAAGTTGGTTCTGTAGTTGAATCTAAGGAACCAAAAGTTATGAACAAAATAACAATGGAAGACCATTATCTACAACGTGTACAAAAAGGGTTAAGAGAAGTGTTTTTATCTGGTGGTACAGCACATAGCTATTTTAAAGATGTTGATTATAAAGTCGCAGGTAAAACAGGAACAGCTCAACGTTACCACTATGAACCTGTGAAAGATAAAAACGGCGATATCATTAGGGATGAAGATGGTAATGTAGAAGACTACAAACGAGTTCCTGTAGAAAACTTAACGCTAGTTGGTTATGCACCATATGAGAACCCTGAAATCGCTTTTGCTGTTGTAGTACCTGACACAGGTGTTATTACTGGTGGGGGCTATCAGTACCAAACCAATAAAGAGATTGGTAGAGGGCTACTTGATACTTACTTTGAATTGAAGAAACAACGAGCTGAAGGGAAAGATGTTTCAGATCAAAGTGATGAAAGTAAAGAAAGCCAAAACGAAGACTCTGAATAATTGGGGATATCTTAAATATTCGACAGGATTATGCGAAAAAGCGCATAATCCTGTCTTTTTTTTAGAAAATATATAAGAAGACTACCTTTGGTGAAGACCATGAAATTGGGGGTTGAAGCCATTATTCACAATTTAAGGATGTGATCTTTACACAAGCTTAACATTTCATTTATATGACCTTAAAGGTATGTCTTTAGTATAAGAATTGTCAGTTGATACTGAACAGCAAATTCCGACAAATTATTAGGGGGAAAAGAAATGAAGAGTTTCAAGAGTTTAGCACTACTATTTACACTTATTCTTGTAATTGGTGCACTTGCAGCATGTGGAAATGCACCAAATGAAGGCAATAATGCTGAAGGTGGAAACGGTGATGGAAGCATCTCTGGGTCTGTAGCTATTGATGGCTCATCTACAGTTGCTCCAATCATGGAAGTTGTAACTTATAACTACCGTGAGGAAGCACCAAATGTTGAAACTTCTCTTGGCGTATCTGGTTCTGGTGGTGGATTCAAGAAATTCACTAAAGGTGAAACGGATTTAAGTAACGCTTCTCGCCCTATTAAACAAGAAGAAAAAGATATTGCAAAAGAAAATGGAATTGAGTACACAGGACTTAAAGTAGCATATGACGGTCTTTCTGTTGTTGTGAGTAAACAAAATGATTTCCTAAAGAACGTAACAGTAGAACAACTTCGTCAAATCTTCCTAGCTGAAGCAGGAAACAAAAAATGGTCTGACGTCAATCCTGACTGGCCAAATGAGCCAATCAAGATCTATAGTCCTGGTCACGATTCAGGTACATTCGATTACTTTAACGAAGTGATCCTTGAAGAAAAAGAAATGGTTTCTAACGAAAACGTAACTTTACACGAAGATGACAACGTACTTGTAAAAGGTATCGCAAACGATCCTTATGCAATTGGTTACTTCGGATATGCTTACTACCTTGAAAACAAAGACAGCCTTAAAGTTCTAGGTATCGACAACGGTGATGGGAACCCAGTTAAGCCAAGTGGTGAAACAATTCAAGATGGTTCTTATGATCCGCTATCCCGTCCACTATTCTCATATGTGAATAACGAAGCTGTTAAAAATAATCCAGCTGTTTACGATTTTGTAAAGTTTACATTAAATAACGCTGGTTCTGCTGCTGAAGAAGTTGGTTATGTAGCTCTTCCACAAGAGAAGTATGATGCTCAAATGGAAAAAATCAACGAAATTGCAGGTAAGTAATTAGATTTTGTGAAAACATTGGATGAATACAAAGCAGGTGAGGCTTCCTAATAAGCCTCACCTTGCCTTGTGATGAAAGGAGTTTGTCATGATGGGTAATATCAAGGAGGACAAACAAAAAATTGATGTCCAACAGATGATAAATGAAAAAAAATCAACGCAAAACAATCTCAAAATTATAGAGAAAATTGTACCCGTCTTTTTATTTCTATGTGCCGCTTTGTCCATTTTAACTACCGTGGGGATTCTGTTTACATTGTTACGTGAATCCATTACATTCTTTGGGGAACAAGGATTTTTCTCATTTATTACGGGAACGAAGTGGAACCCATGGGCAGGTGATTTTGGTGTCTTACCATTAATCACGGGTACATTGCAAATTACAGTTATCTCTATTCTTGTAGCTTTACCGATTGGATTAGCTTCAGCCATTTTCTTGAGTGAATATGCAAGTGATAAAGTAAGAAGAACAATTAAGCCGACTTTAGAAGTACTAGCTGGTGTTCCAACTGTTGTATATGGTTATTTTGCTGTATCGTTTGTAACACCAATCTTGCGTTCGATCTTCCCTGAAATCGGTATTTTCAACGCATTAAGTGCTGGTTTAGTAGTAGGGATTATGATAGTACCAATGATTGCATCTCTTTCAGAGGATGCGATGAACTCTGTACCAACTAGCTTACGTGAAGGTGCTCTTGCACTTGGTAGTACTCGTTTGGAGGTTGCTTTAAAAGTTGTTGTTCCTGCTGCGTTTTCAGGTATTGTAGCAGCAACTGTGCTTGCCATATCCCGTGCGATCGGAGAAACGATGATTGTTACCATTGCAGCTGGTGCATCACCGAACTTAACCTTTGATCCGTTAGTATCGATACAGACGCTAACTGCATTTATTGTACAGGGGATTAAAGGGGATACAACATTTGGTTCAATGATTTATTACAGCGTTTATGCTGTAGGTATGACCTTATTCGTATTCACCCTTGCGATGAACCTACTATCTCAATATATTGCTCGTAAGTTTAGGGAGGAATACTAATGCTCGGTATGGACGAAACAAAAGTACAAGGACGCATTAAAAATCGTCAATTGTTAAATAAAATTTTCCGAACACTATTCTTTTTCTCGACATTAATTGGACTCATTGTTCTTGTTATGTTATTAGCTCGTGTGTTGACTCAAGGACTTGGATGGTTTGATTGGGAATTTATCACAACCATGCCTGCTCCATTTGCGGATAAGACTGGGATACTTGCTGGTCTTGGTGGTACGATAGCACTCATGATTGTAGTTGCTCCCGTTTCCATTATTGTAGGTGTTTCAACAGCTCTCTACCTAGAAATGTATGCCAGACAAAACAAGTTAACACGCTTTATACAAGTGAATATTTCAAACTTAGCTGGTGTGCCATCAATTGTTTATGGTCTATTAGGATTAACATTCTTTGTCTATATGCTTCAAATGGGATATACCTTGATAGCAGGTGGATTAACCCTAAGCCTACTCATTCTTCCAGTTATTATTGTGGCTTCTCAGGAAGCAATTCGTGCAGTTCCAAATGATCTTCTTGAGGCTTCATATGGAATGGGGGCTACAAAATTACAGACGATTGTTCGCGTCATTTTACCTGCAGCAATTCCGGGGATGATTACTGGTTCAATCTTAGCCCTTTCTCGTGCAATTGGAGAAACAGCACCGTTAATCGTAGTTGGTGCTGCGACAACGATTTATAGTGTGCCGGACGGATTATTATCTAAGTACTCAGCTATGCCGATTCAGATTTATTACTGGGTAAGTAAGCCACAAGCTGAATGGCAGTTTGTAGCAGCAGCAGGAATTATGGTGCTACTCATTGTCTTATTACTCATGAATGCAACTGCTGTATTTATCCGAAATAAATTCCAAAAACGTTTATAATAGTAAAAATCATTTGCTCGATTAAAAGATTACTTTGGATGAAGGAGGATGTTAGCATGGCTAACAATACGCAAGCTCAAACATCAAACCAACAACAAAAAAGCACGGTATTTGATGTTACAGATTTGAATTTATGGTACGGTGAGGATCAGGCTTTATATGATATTAATATGAATATAAAACAGAACGAGGTAACAGCAATCATTGGTCCCTCTGGTTGTGGTAAATCAACGTACTTGAAAACTCTAAATCGAATGGTTGAGACTGTACCGATCGTACGTATTTCTGGATCTATTAAATATAAGGACTCAGAAATATTCGATGATAAATATAAAAAAGAAGATCTACGCACAAAAGTAGGAATGGTGTTCCAAAAACCAAATCCTTTCCCGAAATCGGTCTATGATAACGTAGCGTATGGACCACGTATTCACGGGATTCGAGATAAAAAGACCTTAGATCAAATCGTAGAGAAAAGCTTACGTGACGCCGCTATTTGGGATGAAGTAAAAGATCGCTTAAATGAAAATGCTTATGGTTTATCAGGTGGTCAGCAGCAACGTCTATGTATTGCACGTTGTCTTGCTATTGAACCAGATGTCATCCTAATGGATGAACCGACATCTGCTCTTGACCCGATTTCAACCCTGAAAGTAGAAGAGCTAGTTCAAGAGCTGAAAAAGAAATACAGCATTATTATTGTCACGCACAACATGCAACAAGCAGCTCGTATTTCTGATAAAACGGCTTTCTTCTTGAATGGAGAAATGGTAGAATTTACTGAAACAGATACACTATTCTCCACTCCTTCTGACAAACGAACAGAAGATTATATCACAGGTCGATTCGGTTAATAGCTCTCGCTAAAGGAAAGGGGTTTAAAAATGGAAATTCGTGGTCAGTTTCATGAAGATTTAGATAAGCTTAAATTTAGTATTAAACGATTAGCTGTAGAGGCAGTGCAAGCATTTGATGAATCAATTGAAGCATTGTATGCTCATGATGTTGATACTGCTCAGAAAATCAGAGAACGCGATGTAAAGTTGGATAAAGAGGAGCTTGATATTAATGAACAAGCAATTCTTCTTATCGCAAAACAACAACCTGTCGCAACAGATTTAAGACGTTTAATTGTTGCAATCAAAATTTCTTCTGATTTAGAACGTATGGCGGATCATGCGACGAACATTGCTAAAAGTACGATCCACTTAGGTAAAGACCATGACCTTACGATTCATCCTGCTTTACGCCAAATGGCAGATAAGGCAAAAACAATGGTTGATACAGCGATTGATGCTTTTGAATATGAGGATGTTTCCTTGGCTCGTAAGCTTGCTGAAATGGATGATGAGATTGATAAGATGTACGGTGAAGTCATTCGTGAAATGCTTGAGCAAACGGCAAATGATCCTCAAAAAATTCAACACATCATGCAGATGGCGTTTGGTGCACGTTATATTGAACGCTTTGCAGACCATATCACCAATATCGGCGAGAACATTTTCTACCTTGTAAAAGGAGAATCGTTCGATTTAAATAAGTAAAACACACTATTAAAGTACGAAAGTAGGCATTGGTCATTAACAATGCCTACTTTTTTCTATTATAAGGGTACATTACTCAATAATAGCCCCCTATTGTTGAAGACTTGGATTCGGGATAAAGTGCGTATGGTTCCGTTGCTTTTGTGCAGATCGGCGGGCGGGGGAACGGGGGGCGTTCCTGCGGACGGAGCGCCGAGCCTCCTCATTCGCAAGCTCCCTGCGGGGTCTCGTCACTCCGTTCTTCCGCTGGAGTCAACCCGTTCCACAGCCCACCTTAGCCGAATGGAGACTAACGGAACCGCCGTAGTTCTGGAGAGGATGTTCTGATTCCAGGTAGTATAATCCTATCATGACGAGGGTCGGAGCAAATTCTATGAATAAGAAATCTAATCCATATGAGATGGGAAAGTCCAAATTATGGTCCGTTAATCTCCATAATCGCGTGGAGGGAAGGAAACGG
>NZ_KE384331.1:151507-190808 GCF_000425225.1 Pontibacillus marinus BH030004 = DSM 16465
ACGCACTTTATCTCGAAGCCAAGTCTTCCACAATAGGGGGTTTTCCCGGAACAACACTCAACTTTGAATAGACAAAACAAAAAAGCTCTCTAATAAAAGAGAGCTTTACAATAACGGTGATAATAATCGTGAAGTTGATTCCATCATTCGTTTCCATATTGGTCTTTTTCGGAACGTTTCAAGGACGATTTCTTCTGAGCATGCTAAATCATTTAAGTAATCATTTACGAGCGTGTGGGTACTCTTTGTGCGGTATAAGAACGCATTTACTTCAAAGTTCAAGTGGAAACTTCTCATGTCCATATTGGAAGTACCAATGGAAGCTAATTCATTATCAACGATCATGATTTTTCCATGCATGAAACCTTCCTTATAAGCAAAGACCTTAATCCCTGCTTCCAATAGCTCTGTAAAATAAGAACGAGATGCATAATAAACAATCCGTTTATCCGGGCGATTGGGCACGAGGATCCTAACGTCAATGCCACTTAATGCTGCTACTTTTAACGCTTCTAAAATATCATCATCGGGTATAAAGTATGGAGAAGCAATCCAAATTGAATGCTTAGCCGAGACAATCATGGAAAAGAAGACATGCTTAATAACTTCCCATTCATTATCAGGTCCACTCGCAAGCATTTGGACCCCACCTAAACCATCATAATCAACCAGACTTGGTGATAAATACTCTGAGGTTAAGTGAGCATCGCCAGTCATGTAATACCAGTCTTGCAAGAAGATCAGTTGCAAACTTCTAACTGACTCCCCTTTGACATATAAGTGCGTATCGCGCCAAAAACCAAAGTAAGTGTGCCGTCCTAAATATTCATCTCCAACATTTAATCCCCCGACAAAAGCAGCATCACCATCAACCACTACGATTTTTCTATGATTCCGAAAGTTAATCTTGTTGTTTAAAAACGGCAATCGCACAGGAGAGAATGGTACAACTTCTACCCCAGCTTCTTTCATTTCTTGTTTGTAGTCGTTTGATAATTTCCAACTACCTACTGCATCATATAAAAATCGTACCTTAACACCTTCTTGAGCTTTTTCAATCAGAATGTCTTTAATCTCTTTACCAATTTCATCATGACGGACAATATAATATTCCATATGAATGTGATGCTTGGCTTTCCGTAGTTCATGCAATATCCAACGGAATGTCTCTTCTCCATTTGTTAATACTTTTGTTTCTGTATTAAACGTTATCGGAGAATGACCAAGTCGTTGAGCTAGACGAAACAAAAGCTTTTGGTGATCGCCCATTTGAGCCATTTGTTCATGCTCGATATGTTGATCCCCTTCTATTTTGCGAAAGGCTTGCTCATCTAGCTCCCCTTTTTGTTGGAACATTTTCCGTTTACGATAGTTCTGACCAAATATAATGTAAAAGAAAAATCCTACAATTGGAAAAGCAGCCAACACAAGAAGCCAGGTTAATGTCTGAGAAGGTTGACGATTCTCAAAGAAAATTAAAATCCCAATAAATACAGCAGACATTGTAAAGAGAATGGAGATTGTTCCAAGGAGCCATCCCTGCCAATACTGTTGCGTTAAATATAAAGTTGTTAAAACAAGCGCTAGAAAAACTAAGACTTGTATCCGTTTGAACATAAGCGTGTTCCTTTCTTATAAAACCATACTTTTTAAGCTATATATATGTACGAATTAAATAAAATAATGTTCCTCTTACATTTTACATTCGTCTTTTATATTAACCAAGAAAAACGCGGCAACCTTTTACTGGGTTGCCGCGTTTATTATTGCTTTACTTCTCTGGGAAGTAGTGACTTAGATTGTTTAACGCATCGGTTGGGAATATGACTTTCCCATATTCGGCTAAGCGATGAACAGTTAATTGTGACTCATGACCAAATTCTAGAACTTGGCTTAGCACATTTTCTTGTTGCTCATCTGTTAATACACCATCAGGGAATTGTACGAATAAATAGTACGTTCCTTCATAATGATATAGTTGATCATCAACATAACTATTGTTTTGGAAGTAATGACTGAGCTGAATTACATGTTCGAAGTCTTCGAATCCGATCACAAACGATAAAGGTGCTGTACTTTCGGATTCAAGTTCTTCGCTTTCATCCTCTTCCTTACCTTCTTTTGATTTGCTTGATTCAGAATCTAACATAGCCTCAAGTTTTTCATCCATTGGCATATCAATGGTCTTACCATCCTCAGATGGTAACTCTAGCTTATGTCCATCCTTAGAAATCTGGGCTTTGGTTACTACTATTTCTAGGCCTTTATCCATAGCCTGTACTTGAATCCATAATGGACCGTCTATATTAAAATCTTCTTCGTCGTTTACTTCATCCATCATCTGCCAGAAGAGCTGTTCACTTTTATCTCTGTTGTACCAGATCTCTTCACGGTCAAACCCACGATCTTCAATATCCATATAAGATACATAAAACTTCACGGTGTTTTCATTAATACGTTCGATTTCCATTGAACTCGCTCCCTTCTGTTCGTTTATTTTAGGTGGAAGGGATAACTTCACCTTCATATCATTACCTCTTTACTATTCACCTTACCCTAATATGGGTAGTTTCAACCATTCGATGTGCTTCATGTTTGATGTTCTTTGTTATTATTTTATGATACATGAAGGCATATTGAAAATAGAATTGCTCAATATGATGAAAAACAAACGAATGACCTACTTCAGTACTCCTTGACATCATTATCACCTTCGACTATATTGAGAAAGTCGAGGCTATAATCGCCTAGAGTTAATTTAATATTGTATCTTATCTTACTTTCTTTGTCACTAGGGATTAGGAGGTTTTTTTCGTGGATTGGGAGATTATTCAGTCGATCCTTATCATCATCGGGATTGACATTGTGTTAGGTGGAGATAACGCCATTGTAATTGCATTGGCCAGTCGAAACCTACCAGAGCATCAACGCAACAAAGCAATATTCTGGGGAACAGGCTTAGCAATTGGTATTCGCGTGCTACTTACAGCAGTAGCTGTTTACTTATTACAGATTCCATTCTTAAGTCTAATCGGTGGTCTATTACTTATTTATATTGCAGTTAAGTTATTAACGGATCATGATGATGATCCAAATATCGAAGCTGGTGACAGTCTCATGAGTGCCATCAAAACGATTGTGTTTGCTGATCTTGTTATGGGATTTGATAATGTACTAGCCATTGCAGGTGCAGCACATGGTAACATTTGGTTAGTTGTAATTGGTCTACTTGTTTCTGTACCAATTATCATTTGGGGAAGTAAGTTAATTCTTACTCTTATGGAGAAGTTTCCTGTCTTGGTCTATATCGGTGCAGGAATTTTAGCATACACTGCTGCTGAAATGATTTTAGGGGAAAAGAATTTAGAGTCCTTTTTCCATGAATACGCATCTTTAGAGTGGATTATACCTATCGCAACCATTGGATTTGTACTTCTACTTGGATACTTCTTTAACAAACGTAGTACTAGTGAGGCTTAAATTCTATTAATTTATGAAAATGTCTAAGTGAAATGAGTCACTTAGGCATTTTTTTATTTGGTTGATTATTTCACTAAATCCAAAACCATAAAAAACCACTGCAGCCCATACCTATGTAGGTGAAGGTGCAGTGGTTTTTATTAGTTTACAAGACGCTGAGCTTCTTGTAGTTGGAAAGAACGTACTTTACGAGGTAGGAAGCGACGGATTTCGTCTTCGTTATATCCAACCTGTAAACGCTTTTCATCAACAATAATAGGTCGTCTAAGCAGACCCGGATGTTCTGTAATCATATCAAATAGATCTTTTAACGGAAGCTGATCTAAATCAACATCCATCTTCTGAAATACTTTTGAACGCGTAGAGATAATTTCATCAGTACCGTCCTCTGTCATACGTAAAACTTCTTTAATCTCATCAATAGACAATGGCTCCGAGAAGATGTTACGTTCTTGGAACGGAATGTCATGTTCCTCTAACCATGCTTTTGCTTTACGACATGATGTACAACTTGGAGAAGTATAAAGTGTTACCATACAATCTTCACTCCTCAATTTTTTAAATTTATAAAATGTATTCTTTTAATCACTTATTAGATTAAAATAAATGTAATGTAGTTTCACTTAAATTAAGTATACTACATTTCCTCCAAAAACGATAGGTATAGATAAAAATATAATTTTTCTGTAACAAAACTTATACAAGGCCTAATATATATGTACATTACCCCATTACCATTCTCAATAAACTTCTTTTTTTGATAAATCTCGACTTTTTATCTAACCTAATTGTTCTTTATTACGTATACGTAAAACATACCCTAAAGGTTTCAAAATAAAATAAAGAAAACTTGCCGATTTGCTTCTTTGCTAAAATTTTATTCTTTCTTAACGTGCAAAAAAAACAAGCAGGAGACCTTAATACCCGTCACCTGCTTGTTTACTTTTTTATTATGCTTTTTCTGGTTCTTCTAAAGCATTGAGGATATCTTCCATCTCTCGGTCCTCATCAAGTGTTAAAACTTCTTCTACAGGCTGGTAGGACTTTCCGTAGAGCTCTTTATCCTTGTACGTATGAATGGACTCATACATCTTTTTCATTTTCTCATAAATGGATTCTTCAGGTTCGTGTTCAGGGGACCAATAGAGGATTTCCATATGGTTCATTTCATTGGTTGCAAGGGAACGTCGTGAATAACCAATGGATTGTGCGTGTTCGAACCCTTCTTTTTGGTAGAATCGGAGGCGTTTCTCAGTATCGGTATCATCATAATCAACCGGTTCGACCTCAAGGATAATAGGTTTTCCTTTAGCCTTCAGTTTTTCAATTAGTTGGTGTCCAATTCCCTGGCCTCGTGTTTTCGTAGAGACCCATACATAATCAATAAAGATAAAGGAATCGAACTCGGCGTACATGAGTACATGATTTTCACTCTCATCTTTTCTGTACACATCGCCTTTTTCTTTTAGGAGCATTTCCATATGCTCACGTGACTTCATTTCCTCTACTGGGAAATACTTATTCAGCTTCTCATACCAATTCATTGATCTACTCCTTTTTGTGTAGTCCTTATTATTATAACGAAAATTCACTCTTTTGTTAAATTTTAACCAGATATATCAAATTCACGTCAACTATACCCAAACTTTTCATATACATAAACATAAGCTACAATAACATTAGATACATAAGGAGGCGATGATCCCTGAGTAACTTAATCTTGGATATGATGTTAGTCGGTCTTTCAATCATTGGATTAACAGCATTCTTAGCCGTAATCGTACAAGGAATTGGACAAGGACTATTTGGACGAAATCAACAAGATGAATACCTCAGTAAATCGAGATCCTTTCAGACGCATTGGCGCGGAATTGGCGGAAAGAATCAGAACAAAAGCGCAAGCGCCCGTTTAGCAACGAAGGGACTGGACTGAGCCCGTAATACGATAAAGGAAACACGATGAACCTTGGTGAATCGATGTTGACTTATCGTACGGAGGCGAGGGAAGTCCATTCGTTGCTGGGCGCTGAAGCTGGACTTATCCCCACTCTCATTAAAGAGTTAAACACAAGCTAGCAATTTTATAATTTCCTGACAGTGATAAAAAGCCTACCACTTAACTTTATAGTGGTAGGCTTTTTCGTTTTTCATTATTTTATACTCGATTATGATTCTTTATCTAAAGGTGTATAATCAACATTTTCCGAATAAGAGTTCAATGGATTCCATAGCAAGAACTCTTGAATGCCATTTTCATTAAGGGCACGGATTTGAGCCTCCACATCATCTTTATCATAATATTTTGTAGGTTCATTATGATATAACCAAGGTGCACTAAAGTCTTGAATCCAAGGACGAGAAGTTGGTGGATCCTCAAGTTCACCTAAACGCTCGTTTTCAACCTTCGCATACTCTGTAACCAAACGATAAGGCTCTTTATCAGGGAATGGGATACCAAAGTACGATGTCCAGTGTGACGGATAAATCATGGAAGATATTACGTCTACGTTTTTAGAGATTTTTGTGAAGTTTTGACCAATACCTGGTGCTTCAGGTATAGTCGCTGAATAACCAAAAATATCTACAGATACATCAACACCGTAATACTCTAATTCTTTTCTAGCATACTCAACAAAATCTGTAACAGCTGTTACTCGTTTTTGTACATCGTCTAATTCGAGATCTTTATATTTTCCTTGATCATAATTTAAAATGTCATCACGTTTTTCGAATCCTTCTGGGAAACGAACATAATCAAATTGAATATCTTTAAAGCCCATTTTAGCAGCCATCTTAGCTACTTCCACGTTGTAGTCCCAAACCTCTTTTAAGAATGGGTTTACAAAAGACTCACCTTTACCATTCTCCCAAACCTGGCCGTTCTTCGTGAACGAAAGATCTGGACGTTTCTTAGCTAATTTAGAATCCTTAAATACTACAACTCTAGCGATTGGATAAATATCATGCTTCTCTAATGTTTTTAATACTTCTTTAACATCTTTGATATAGTTAATGCCTACATCCTCATAAGGAGAACCTTCTTCAGGTTTAAATGTTAAAATGCCGGCATCTTCTTTAATATCAATAACCATACTGTTTAAATCTGTTTCATCAACCAGCTTCAATAACTTTTCAAAACGACTTCCACCCGCACTTGGACCAGTAACATAGATTCCTCTCACGGCTTCTGGATATTCAAAATCAAAACCAGAATCATAGACAAAACGTGGTACTGGATCTGGTAGTTCTCTAGATTGAAGCTTCATTTGATTACCAGAATGAAAGACTACTTTTTGAACTTTCGCCTTTTCTTCATCTGATTGTTTCGCTTCCGTATGTAACGGGTAAACAAGACTAATTAGGAGAATTCCTATGAGGGACAAAATCTTGAGTTGTTTTTTCTCCATACACGCATCGACTCCTGAAATTTTTTTAGTTTAATTCCATTATAAAAGAGAACAAACACCTTTTGGGAAAGATTTTTAAATTTTTCCTTATCTGTATAAAAAATAAGCCCTTTTACTTAACTCTATGTTCTGTTCGATCTAACTTTACCACTATTTTCAAAGACAAAACCTAAATATGGAAATACAACGTGTAAAATAAGCCTCACCTTAAGAAAAGATGAGGCTTACATTATTATTTAATTTCTTTTTTATACTGTTCAAATTCTTTTGTTGTACACAGTACCCAGTGGCCTTCATTCACTTCACGGAATTCAGGCTCTTCACTTGTATCATGCTTAGATGGATCATAGTTGAAACGTTGGCGGTTACGCTCATAGTCAGGATCAGGTAAAGGAATCGCAGATAAAAGAGATTGCGTATAAGGGTGCATTGGGTTCTTATACAGCTCATCACTATCTGCTACCTCAACAAGTCTACCAAAGTACATTACACCAATACGGTCAGAGATGTATTTTACCATGGATAAGTCGTGAGCGATAAACAGGTACGTTAACTCCTTTTCTTGCTGAAGCTTTTTCAATAAGTTAACAACCTGCGCCTGAATGGATACGTCCAATGCAGAAATTGGCTCATCCGCAATAATAAAGTCAGGATCTACAGCCAATGCACGTGCAATACCAATACGCTGGCGCTGACCACCACTGAACTCGTGTGGGTAACGCTGTGCGTGCTCTTTATTTAGACCAACTGTTTCAAGTAATTCTTGAACTCTAGCCTTTCGAGCGTTTTGGTCTTTCGCAAGTCCATGAATATCTAATCCCTCTGCAATGATATCTTCAACTGTCATACGAGGGTTAAGGGATGCATATGGATCTTGGAAAATCATCTGCATTTTCTGATTAAATTTCTTCATTTCATCACGGTTTTTCTTTCCGTGTACATTCTCACCATCAAATAAAACTTCTCCGTCTGTAGCGTCATAAAGGCGAATAATCGTACGACCTGTTGTAGATTTACCGCAACCAGACTCACCTACAAGTCCGAACGTTTCCCCTTTATAAATGTCGAATGTCAGACCATCAACAGCTTTAACGACACTATTACGACCCGTTTTAAAATGTTGTTTTAAGTCTTTAATTTCTACTAATTTTTCCTGGCTCATGCGTTATCACCTTTTTCTGAGGCGCCAGTGTTCGCAAAACCTTGCATACGTTTCTGAACAGATTCAGGTGGCTCAACTTTTGGCGCATTTTCGTGTAATAACCAAGTTGCTGCGTAATGGGTATCTGAAACTTGGAAGAATGGTGGTTGCTCTTCTTCATCAATCTTCATTGCATACTCGTTACGTGCAGCAAAGGCATCACCTTTTGGAGGGTTTAATAAGTCTGGTGGAGTACCAGGAATAGCAAATAATTCACTTTCTTCATCATCTAGTGTAGGCATTGAACCCAGAAGTCCCCATGTGTATGGGTGTTGAGGATTATAGAAAATATCATCAACGGTTCCTAGTTCTACAATTTTACCTGCATACATTACGGCTACACGATCTGCTACGTTTGCAACAACACCTAAGTCGTGTGTAATGAAGATGATCGAAGTTTCTGTTTTATGCTGTAAATCTTTCATAAGTTCTAAGATTTGAGCTTGAATTGTAACGTCAAGAGCTGTTGTTGGCTCATCGGCAATCAACACTTTAGGATTACAAGCAAGTGCAATCGCGATTACAACACGCTGACGCATACCACCAGAGAATTGGTGTGGATATTGGTTAATACGCGCTTTCGGGTTCGGAATACCTACCATTTCTAACAATTCAACAGCTCGTTTTTTCGCTTGAGAACGGCTCATTTTTTGGTGTTTAATAAGCCCCTCCATAATCTGGTTTCCAACTTTCATCGTTGGGTTCAAGGACGTCATAGGGTCCTGGAAAATCATAGATAAATCGCGTCCGCGAATTTTTTGTAATTGGCGTTCATTCATCTTGGTTAAGTCTTTACCCTCAAGAAGAACTTCACCTTGTTTAATTCGTCCAGGTGGTTGTGGAATAAGACCCATTAAGGCTTTTGTTGTAACAGACTTACCTGATCCAGACTCACCTACAATGGCAAGTGTCTCCCCTTTTCGAAGTTCAAAGCTAACACCGCGGACAGCTTTTACTTCTCCACCATATGTGTCAAATGATACATGTAGATCATTTACTTCTAGTATATTTTCCATTATTCAACACCTACCTTTCTACTCACGCATCTTCGGATCAAATGCGTCACGAAGACCGTCTGCCACAATGTTAAATGCAATCATAATTAAGGAAATGATAATCGCAGGATAGATCATCAAGTAAGGGAATGTTTGAAGGGATTGGAAACCTTCATCAATTAACGTACCTAATGATGCTACCGGTGGCTGTAAACCTAATCCGATAAAGCTTAAGAATGCTTCGAAGAAAATTGCACCTGGGATCGTAAACATCGTATTAATCACAATTAGACCCGTTACGTTTGGTACTAACTGTTTCATTATAATACGAGAGTCAGAAGCTCCTAATGTTCTAGATGCAAGCACGAATTCTTGGTTCTTTAATTTCAATACTTGCCCACGTATGATACGTGCCATTGGTATCCAACCGGTTATGGTTAAGGCGATCGTAATCGATAATATACCTGGGCTCAGGATTAAGATCATCAAAATTACAACTACGAGGTTCGGAATACCAATCAAGATCTCAATAATACGCTGCATGTAGTCATCGACCCGACCACCGTAGTAAGCAGATATCCCTCCATATGCTACACCAATGACCATGTCAATAAAAGCAGCTAGGACTGCAATATATAATGAGATTTGTGTACCTTTCCAAACACGTGTCCATTGGTCACGGCCTAATGTATCTGTACCAAACCAGAAATATTCATCTTCAAAACCCTGGTTTGCATATACATCGAATTCTGCGTCAACAATAGCTGGTCCACCGTTCGAACCATCGTCAACAACCGTCATTTCAATATTTTCTTCATCACGCTTAAAGCGATTTATAGCGTCTTCTTTTGCATCTTCTAATGTTTCAGCCTCAAATGTTCGATGCATGGTTCCTTGGAAAGGTAACCAGTCTATATTTTCAAGCCCCTGTACCTTTGGTGGTAATTTAGAACGGATCAAGTTCTGCTCATCAAATCCATAGTCATTAAAAAATGGACCAGCTAGAGCCATGAATGTGATTATAATTAATACCCATGCTCCAATTAGAGCACCAGTATTTTTTTTCAAACGCATCCAAGAATCTTGCCAAAAGGTTAAACTAGGTCTACTAATTTTTTCGCTGGTGTCATCTTCCCTCTCTAAGGGAACAAATAAGTCTTTATCGTAATCTTTGTTAGCCATACCTTACTTCTCCCCTCCAGCAAGTCGAATTCTAGGATCAATTACACCATAAAGTAAATCGACGATTAGTATAATGAAAATAAATAGGAAACCAGTGATTAATGTGAAGCCCATAATAATTGGGAAGTCATTGGTCATAACAGCTTGCACGAATGTGTCACCTATTCCTGGTATTGCAAAAATGTTTTCAATTACTAGGTTACCAGTAAGTAGAGCAATTGCCATTGGTCCAATGATTGTAACCAGTGGAATTAAAGCATTTCGAAGGCCATGTTTAAATAGTACACCTAAACGGTTAACACCTTTTGCTCTTGCAGTGGTAATAAAGTCAGAACCTAGTACTTCTAGCATTTCAGTTCTCATAAAACGAGCTGCAATCGCAATCGGGAACATGGCAAGAGCTATCGTTGGCATGATGGTATATTCGAAGCCTTCCCAAAAGGCAACTGGTAGCCACCCTAATTTAACCCCAATGTAGTACTGTAATAAGCCTGCGAATACGAAGGATGGTATTGACTTACCTATAACAGCTAAAAAAGTGGATCCATAGTCTATCGGGCTGTTATGATATAAAGCTGCGAATATCCCGAGTAATAGACCAAATGCAAGACCGAATATTAATGCTTGTGCACCTAATTGTATAGAAGGTCCTGCACGCTCAATCAAAATTTTTGTTACACCTCGGTTATCCTGTTGGAAAGATATCCCTAGGTCACCTTGAGCTAGATTGGCTAAATAGTTTACATATTGAACAGGAACAGGGTCATTTAAGCCATATTTCTCTTTAATAATTACCGCTTGTTCTTCTGTTAACTTATCCTCCATCATTAATGGAGAACCCGGTAAAAGTTTCATTAAGAAAAATGAAAATGTTGCAATTAGTAACATTGTAATGAACATATAAACGATTCTTTGAAATATATAACGCGCCATTCCAACACCTCCAATTTATATTTGAATGACATCTCTTGTCGAAAGTTGACGGAAAATTCACCATTGTACAAATATTACCTTTACAAGGTAAAAGAGAGCATATGCCAACTCTAGGTGGACATATACTCTCTTCCAATTAAATTGGTTTAAAGTTACATTCGTTCTTTGCTTATACTAACTTACTCTGCATTCTTGTTGATGTAAGCCCATTTGAATGAGAAGTCAGGACCCATTGGGTTTCTGATTACACCTTTAACATATGGCTTCCATACAGATGCAGAAGCACGTTGGTAAAGTGGTCCAATTGCAGCGTCGTTCATAAGAACTTTTTCTGCTTCAAGGAACGTTTCGAAACGCTTAACAGGCTGAGTAGCATACTCAGTGTTCGCTTTTTCAATTAGAGAGTCATACTCATCACTAGAGTAACCCATCTTGTTGTTTCCGCCACCTGTTACCCACATGTTTAAGAATGTGTTTGGATCAAGGTAGTCAGGACCCCAACCAGAGAACTGGATGTCATATTCCATGTTCGTGTCTAGGCGTAGACGCTCTTTAAATGGAACCTGCTTAAGTTCGATTGTAAGTCCTTCAAGATTAGTTTCCCATTGGTTCTTGAAGTAAGCGTTCATGTTCTTACCAGTTTCACTGTCACCAGCAAGAAGCTCAAGCGTGATTTCTTCTTTTCCAAGTTCTTCTTTAGCTTTGTTCCAAAGCTCTTTTGCTTTTTCTTTGTCGTGAGTTAGGAAATCTCCATTGATTTCACGGAAATCTTCACCTGTTTCAGGGTGAGATACGAAATCTTGTGGAATATCACCTGTTGCTACTAGAGAGCCGTTATTAAGGATTACGTTAACTAATCCTTTTTTGTCAATTGCCATAGTTAGTGCCTTACGAGCATTTGTGTTCGCAAGTGCTTCATGGTGTTCTTGGTTATACTTAAAGTAGAACAACACGTTTTGTGGGTTAATTTCAAAGTTAGGATCGTTACGGTACTCATCTACGAATTCTGCAGAAAGACCAGTAGCGTCAACTTTGTCTGTTTCATAAAGGTTTACACCAGTTGCAACGTCTTTAACAACTTTGAAGTTAATTTGTTCAAGTTTTACAGTTTCAGCATCCCAGTAATCAGGGTTTTTCTTGAAAGTCCAACCTTCACCATGGTTCCATTCAGAAAGAACGAATGGTCCATTGTAGTAAATGTTGCCTGCTTCAAGAGCGAAATCTTCGCCGAATTCTTCAACAGCTTTTTTGTTGATCGGTAGGAATGTACCGAAAGCAGTTAGAGATTCAAAATAAGGGATTGGTTTTTCTAGTGTTACTTTAAGAGTTGTTTCATCTACAGCTTCAACACCAAGTTTATCAACTTCCATTTCACCTTTGTTGATTGCTGTTGCGTTTTTAATAACGCCACCCATCATGTATGGACCGTACTCAGAACCAGTTTCTGGATCTACTGCACGTTTCCACGCATATACGAAGTCGCTAGCTACAACTGGGTCACCGTTAGACCAAGTTGCATCTTCACGTAAGTTGAATGTCCAAGTAAGAGCGTCTTCACTTACTTCGTGATCTTTAGCGATACCTGGTTTAACTTGTGCCTTTTCACCTAGACGGTAAAGACCTTCCATTGTAGAACCAAGTACTTGGAATGCAACTGCGTCAGTTGCCATTGATGGATCTAGTGTAGGAATGTCAGCACCTTCAGTTAGGTTAAGTACTTGCTCACCGCTAGGGCCGTCGGATTTAGTTTCTTCTCCGTTGCCATCGCCTTCAGAGCCACCCTCATTATTTTCACCTTCAGTGTTCTCGTTTTCTGTTTCGCCGTTTCCGTCGCCTTCACCAGCGTTTTCGCTGTCGCCACCGGAACAAGCAGCTAGAAACATAGATAGTACTAGAGTTAGTACTAACAACAACCATTTTGTCTGTTTCATCGTAAAAAATGACCTCCCCTAATGATTATGTTCAAAAGTTTTTGCAGCAGTTCTATCTGCCACACATAGAATTATACAAGTTTTCGGACAATTTTGCATTACTTTTTTTGCAAAAATTTTATAAAACCTTATAAAAATTACGTTTCAATGACAAAAAATAAGTCTATTTTCCTATGCTTTTTTATGTTTTTTATTATGTATTTTTCTATTTATAAATTGGACTGTATAATTTCACGTATTGTATTTTGATTTTCGGCATTATATCAAACCACTTTTGTATAGCTTTGCATATAGCATGCAATTTTCATTACTTCAACAATTTTCTGTCTATTTACATTCCCTATATCCTTTTCAAAAAATGTAATCGTGATATAATCTTATTTAGATATAACCAATGTCACTCTAAGATTTTATTTCTTTCTATATAAGGGCATAATTACATTTACATGTTCTTACGGTGAAAATTATTTTAAGAAAGGTTGATATTTTTGACGCTTTTTCAAAACAAGTGGTCGTTCTTATCTTTAAATGTTGCACTTAGTCTCATCCTTTTTGCATTCATTTCTCCCGTTTATGATCTGAAGTCGTACATCAATAGTCTTTTTTATGTTTCTTACTTCTACCTTTTCTTTGGACTTATCATGTTTGTCATTAAAGGGAAGTTTATAGATGGTATTACTTATAGTTTTCGACGAACAAGCAACAGGCTTTCAAAGAATGCTGATTATCTTGATGATTGGGAAAGTAAACCAATGCCTTCAGAAGTAGTGAGCCCATCTGTAATGAAAATGTTCTTTTTCCAAGGTAGTGTGTTAACGGTTGGGATGTTGCTATTACTTGGTTATTTTTATCAAATGTAACTGATACTTGATTTCCAGCGTATTATTAACTATAATTTGAACAACAATTTTACATGAAGCGATGAGAAAGAGAGTACATCTTATCCTCTGTTCCTAGAGAGTCTGTCGTGGTGGAAGCAGATAACAAGGTAAGATGGAAGTGGGCTTTCGAGCTGTGCTTTTGAACATTAAGTAGTAAGCACCGCGTTCCAGGCGATATTGGATAAAAGTGATCTCTTAATCATGGAGATAACTAGGGTGGCACCACGGTTCATTCGTCCCTACATACATATGTAGACGAATGAACCTTTTTTTATTGTTAGAAAATTTAAATGAGGTGATGAACATGAACACGATTTTTTCAGGAATACAGCCAAGTGGAACATTAACGATTGGAAACTACATTGGGGCCATGCAACACTTTCCTCCCCTACAAGAGGAAAACAATTGTTATTTCTGTATTGTAGATGAGCATGCTATTACAGTTCCACAAGACCGATTGGAGCTCAGAAAGAACATAAAATCTCTTGCAGCATTATACATTGCATCTGGAATTGATCCAGAGAAATCAACGCTCTTCATTCAATCAGAGGTTTCAGCGCATACACAGTTAGGTTGGATGTTACAATGTGTTGCTTATATCGGTGAGCTTGAGCGCATGACACAATTTAAAGATAAATCATCAAAGTCAGGTAAAGAAGGTGTTTCGGCTGGTCTTCTTACGTATCCTCCATTGATGGCATCTGACATTTTGCTTTATGGAACAGATATTGTTCCTGTTGGCGAAGATCAGAAACAACACTTAGAACTGACACGTAATCTTGCTCAGCGTTTTAACAACAAATACAACGATATTTTCACAGTACCAGATGTTCAAATTTCTGAAGTTGGTGCTCGTGTGATGTCCCTTCAAGAGCCGACTAAGAAAATGAGTAAATCTGATGATAATACAAAAGCCTTTATTTCTATGCTTGATGACGAGAAAACGATCGTAAAAAAGATCAAGAGTGCTGTAACAGATTCAGAAGGTATTGTTAAATATGATGTTGAAAACAAACCGGGTGTTTCAAACTTATTAACGATTCATTCTAGCTTTTCTGGTAAATCAATTGAAAGCTTAGAGGCTGAGTTTGAAGGAAAAGGGTACGGAGACTTTAAACAGGCCGTTGCAGAAGTTGTGGTTGAAGCGATGCGCCCAATCCAAGAGCGTTATTATGAGCTAATGGATTCTGAAGAATTAGATGATATTCTTGACCGTGGTGCTGATAAAGCAAATGATGACGCACAAAAAATGCTACGTAAGGCTAAGAAGGCTATGGGACTTGGTCGTGTTAAAAAGAAAAAATAGAAAGAACAAAAAGGGGCTGACCCACTGAGTAGTGGTGTCAGACCCCTTTATTTACTTCTTGGTTATGTTCGAGTTCCCATAGCTTTTCAAAGAAAGGTTGTCCTTTAACAAGCTTTCGACAAAGCTCTTCGTGTGCTGGGCTCCATCCATCCTGAATTCCGTCATATAATGTCTTCCATGCCTGCTCGAAATTCAATTTGTGAATGAATGCAAACTGAGTAGGATCCCATTCCGTTAACCAATAACGTACTTCAGATAGGTTTTTCGTTGTTTTGAGTTGATCAAGTGTCATCATGAGAAGCTGTTTCAGTTGTCTTTCTTTACGGGTCAAACCAATCATATGCTCTGGATGAGGTGAAAGAATGTGATATTCCTTCTTATCCAAGGCCTTTTTAAATTGGTAGGACTCTGGATCATGTGATTCGATCATGTCATAGACAAGTCTCTCCTGTCTTGGGATGAGCCTGCTTTTTCGTACAGGAAGATTATATCCCATTGTGTCTACCGCTAACACATTCGATCCATCTGTAACCACGAATGCATATTCTAGAGAAATGCGCTCCTGATTTTTTCGAAGGTACGCTCGTTTATAAACATGATCTAACAATGATTGTGGTAAGTCTTGGAGGTCGTTTTCAATGTAGTTATAAAGCGATGCTTGTACATATAATAATGGTACCTGGTCCAAAAGCTCAATTCCATCTTCTTTACGCCATTCATGAAATGGACAAACATTATATCCGTTCTCTTCTCCTTCAAACCAATTCACCCATACGTCATGTAAATATAGCATATGAAACCCCCACTTTTTTCTAAACGTTTTCTTCTGTAGCCATCAGTATGACCAAGCATGGAAATTTTATTCGAATGAATGTAAGATTTAGGAGGATTCTTGAGGTAAAAAAAATGTAGCTAGCGTAATCATGAAGATCCCGATCGGAAATAGGTAACATTCCGGGCGCGATTTTAAGAATATCAAATAGTCCACCCACCCAAACCCAGCAGGTAATAGATTTAAATACGTGATCATGGTGACACCACCAGACACCGCAAACCCGAAGCCAAGTAAAAACAAGAATATTGGTCCCAAGAACTCCCCTCCCCTAAAGCCTGTCCGCACCAGTTTCTTCTATAATATATGAACGAGGTCACCCCCATATTCCTAACTCCTCCAACGAATAGGTGATAATATGGGCGTAAAATGTATAATATTTAATGAAACATTTATGCCCTTTTATTCGTCAAAACTAATGAGGCATTTAATACGACAATAAACGACTTCCCTTGACGTTATATTGAAAATGCACCCTTTACTTCAGACGGAAGAAAGAGTAAATTAATAACTAAGTGGTTTTTTATGTAGAGGAGGTACAAGATGGCTGGAAGCCGCATCGTAAGACGAAAAAGAGTGAGAAAACGTAGAAGAAAGCTTCTCTTTTCCATCATGGTTGTACTTTTCTTAGGTACGATTGGATATACAGCATTTCAGGTAGCCGCCGGTCAGGACGAAGGTGCTAAAAAGGGTGGCTTTGGAAATAATGAGGATAATGAAAAAGAAGCTAATGAGTTTGAAAAAGTACAAAAAGAAAATGGGGATAAACAACAACTTGAAGATAATAAAATCAATGTCCTTCTTGTAGGAAGTGACCAACGAGATGATGAAGTAGACCGAACTGATACAATTATGATTGGTCAATATGATAAAGATTCAGGTGAAACAAAGCTTGTATCAATAATGAGAGACACTTATGTGAACATTCCAGGTTATGGTTACAATAAAATTAACGCTTCTTATGCTTATGGCGATATTCCATTGCTAACAAAAACAATTCAAAAAAACTTCGGTATCCAAATTGATCATTTTGCTGAAGTAAACTTTGAAGGTTTCAAGCACATTGTAAATGAAGTTTCACCAAAAGGTATTAAGATCAATGTAGAAAAGCGTATGAAGTACCAAGATAACGCTGGAGACGTTAATATTGATCTACAACCTGGTGTCCAACACTTAAATGGCGCCCAATTACTAGATTATGCTCGCTTTAGAGCAGATGCTCAAAGTGATTTCGGACGTGTGGAGAGACAACAAAAAGTTATAACAAGACTAAAAGAAGAAATGTTATCCCTTACGAAAATCCACAAACTCCCTAAAGCTATAGGGATGATTACATCATATGTGAATACAGATATGACCAAATCTGAAATCGGTGGTTATGGAACGAAATTCATTACAAATCATGATGATAACATTCAAAAATTACGTATCCCTGTTGAAGGCTCCTACTGGAACAAAAGATATGAAGGTGTTGGAGCTGTGCTTGCCCATGATGAAGCAACAAACCGAAACGCTCTACAAGAGTTCTTAGGTGTTAAAAAAGAAGAAGTTGCTAAGAAAGAAGAAAACGGAGACGCCAGCTAAGCTGGATCTCCGTTTTTTTGTGTTTAAGAGCGAATTAACTAAAAACACATGGCCTCCCAATGAAACCATGTGTTCTCTACTTTATTTAAGCTTCATACTTTTTAAAGATTAACGTTGCATTATGACCGCCAAAACCTAATGAGTTACTTAATACAGCTCCTACATCAAGCTTCTTCGGTTCATTTGGTACGATATCCAGGTCACAGTCTGGATCTGGATTTTCGTAGTTTGTTGTTGGTGGTACAGTTTGATCTAAGATGGACTTAATGGAGATGACTGCTTCGATTGCACCAGCTGCTCCAAGTAAGTGTCCCGTCATCGATTTTGTTGAACTCATTGCCAGCTCATAAGCATGGTTACCGAATACGGATTTTACCGCTTCTGTTTCATACTTATCATTTAAGGCTGTACCTGTTCCATGAGCGTTTACGTAATCAACTTGGCTTGGCTTTAATTCAGCGTCTTCAAGAGCCTGCGTCATAGCGCGAGCTGCTCCTTCACCTGTTGGTGCTGGAGATGTGATATGATAAGCATCTCCTGTTGAACCGTACCCTACAATTTCAGCATAGATTGTTGCACCACGAGCCTGTGCTGATTCTAGTGTCTCAAGTACAAGAATTCCAGAACCTTCACCCATTACAAAGCCAGAACGTTCTTTATCGAATGGTCGACTTGCTTTGTTAGGGTCTTCTACTGTAGATAGTGCCTTCATAGAAGAGAAACCTGCAAATGACATTGGTGTGATCGGCGCTTCTGCCCCACCTGCGATCATGTAATCCGCATCGCCACGTTCGATAACTTTAAATGCATCACCTATTGAGTTTGCACCTGATGCACAAGCTGTTACGGAACAAGAGTTAATTCCTTTTGCTCCTGTCGCAATGGAGACCTGTCCAGCAGCCATATCTGGGATAAGCATCGGTACGAAGAAAGGACTTACACGACGAGCTCCTTTATCGATGTACTTACGGAACTGCTCATCATAAGTCGTCATCCCTCCGATTCCGGAGCCGATCCATACGCCTGTACGGTGAGCGATTTCTTCATTAATGTCTAGGTCAGCATCTTTAATCGCCATGAGAGCGGCTGCTAGTGCATATTGCGTGAAAGGATCCATACGGCGAGCTTCTTTCTTATCGAAATAATCGCCCGGCTCGAATTCTTTTAGTTCTGCTGCTACTTTTGCAGGGAATTCATCCTTGTCCACTTTTGTTACTGGTGCAATACCTGATTGTCCTTCTAATAAACTTTTCCACATTGTATTTACGTCGTTACCTAGTGGGGAAACAGCCCCCATTCCTGTAACTACTACACGTCTTGAACCCATTTGAATATCCTCCTCCAATTAGATTCCATATCGTAATGCAACAGCGCCCCAGGTTAAACCTCCACCGAAGCCGACAAGCACTACAAGATCGTTATCTTTTATTTTACCGTTTTCTACGTTCTCTGATAAGGCAATTGGGATAGATGCAGATGATGTATTTCCATAACGTCTTACGGAATCAGCCATTTTTTCTTCTGGAATTTCTAAACGTTGACGAGCTGCTTCCATAATTCGAATGTTCGCTTGGTGCGGAATTAAGAAATCAACATCTTCTTTCGTTAAGCCTGCTTTTTCAATAACACTGATCGATGATTCAGGCATTTGACGAACAGCAAACTTAAAGACGTCACGTCCACTCATTTTAATAAAGGCATCTTCTTTTGATTGGTAAAGGTGCTCAGCCCCAGTACCATCGGAACCTAGTTCAAATGATAGAATTCCTTTTCCTTCACTTACCGGACCGAGAACGGTTGCTCCTGCTCCATCACCAAATAAAACACAGGTATTACGGTCTGTCCAGTCTGTTATTTTTGATAATTTTTCAGCACCTATGATCAAAACATTGTCATAAGCCCCTGTTTCGATAAATTGTTTCGCTGTAATCATTCCGTACATAAACCCAGCACATGCTGCAGCTAAATCCATGGATGCAGCATTTTTTGCACCTAGTCGTGCTTGTATATGGTTCGCTACAGACGGGAAAGGCTGATCTGGTGTTACGGTTGCGACAAGTATTAAATCTAAGTCTTCACCAGATAAGTTCGCTTTGTCTAAAGCTTTCACGGCTGCTTCATAAGCCATATCTGATGTTTCCATTTCATCAGTGGCAAAACGACGTTCCTCGATCCCAGTTCGGGTACGAATCCATTCATCATTTGTATCAACGAGTTTTTCCATATCAAAATTGGTAAAAACTCGTTCAGGGACGTAATGTCCAGTCCCTAAAATACCTGCACTCCTCATATGGTCATCCCCTTAATGGTAGTATATAATATCAATTCTTATGACTTGGTACTAATTTTAAGTGATCTTTTTTTAACTTGCAAGTGCATCTCTTCGTCATCATTAGACACTCGCCCTTTCTCGGTCAAGCATTTACCCATACTATAATCATAAGGAGGTGTGCACCGTGGCGAAACAAAATGAACCATCTAAGAATAATGAGCCCCTGGATTTCAACCAATTTATGTTCGGACGTCCGGCTAATGACAAGCAACCAACTTCTCAACCAAAAGCCGAAGAAGACGAGTCATTTGATATCTTTGATACAACCTCTACTCTATTTGAAACCTACCGCCAACTTTCTCCTTATTTCGAACACATCACAAATATAATTAAGAAAATGAAATAATGGTCCCGTAAACGACCCGTGTTTTGTCGATTAAGTCGACAAAAACCGGGGCGTATGCGGCACCATCTTTTTTACATCTCATGAGGGAGTTGTCCAGTTTTTTTGTATTGTTTGACAGCTGATTTAACTTTATCCACTAAAGGTTCAGGTGTACTTGGGCTAAATTTCCCTAACGTAATTGCATCATCTTGAAAATCAAATGTTAGAATGCCTTCTTTTAATTCACCTTTGTTAAACTGTTTCGCAGTTTGAACATACAAGCGATCTACATGCTGAATCGTACTTGTTAAGATGGTATTGGGAGCAATTTCTGATTGGTCACTAACGTACCCAATAGCATGCAAACCATCTTTATTTATCTGCTGAATTAAAGGTACGCTAAAGCTATCCCCCGCTGGATAATAAACATCAACATTTTGAGACTTCATCTGACTGTAAATCTGTTTCGCCCGCATTTTATTGTCCCAACTTCTTACGTACCGAATGGTTACATCTACATTTGGGTTCTGGTGCTTGACTCCTTCATAAAAGCCTTCAACTTCAGGTTGCCACTCATAAGCAGCGATTATTCCCACATGGTTTGTCTTTGAAAAACCACCAGCTACCATACCACCAAAGAAACCCATTGCATGTGCGCTAAAGTTTAAGCTTGTAATATTTTCACCTTTCACATTTCCATTAAAATATACAAAATGAATATCAGGATAGGCTTTTTGAATTTCATCAAAATACTGCCCAAAACGACTACCATGACCGAATACAAGATTCACACCTTTTTGTGAAAATTCTTGGACGGCTTTATGTGTAGCTTTTTTCGTTTGAATATGTTCTTTAAAATACACATCAACATCGAGCTCTTCCTTTATCTGAAGAAGGCCCTTATATCCTTTTTGACCCCATGCTTGATCATGGACTGTACTCTCCACAAGCATACCAACACTTTGAATTTTGCCTTTTCCCATCGTATCAGCACAACCTGATAATACTCCCATTACTAGTACGGTTATGAGAAGCAAACGCGGCAACATTTAGCGCACCCCACTTAAACTGTCATTCCTGTTGCGACATAATCTAGTCATATTGTATCGTTAATCCCTACGCTCGTAAACGTTTGCATCTTAACGTTTACTAAAACTTAATAATAATAGGATGGAAACCGTTTTTGATGATCCTTCAACATTTTCATCCCTTTTTCTAAAGAAATGGTAGGAGCTATACACTTATCATTCCGCTCTTCATTGCTTTCCATTCCGACTTTGATCAGATCCGTATCCCAGGGTTGAGTAACGATTGATTTTATAACCGGGGTTATATCTGAAACATAAACACTTTTCTCCGTTATAGATGTTGATTCACTTGTCATCCAAGGTCCATAAACGTGAGGTAATTCTATGGTGGTCCAGGATTGAGTTGATCGGGATGCTCCATCAACATTCACTCTAAAATAGTGGGATGCAGAAATTTCTCTTAGCTTCTCGAATGGAGGGTTGTGCTGCTGGTCATCAAGTGCAATTAGGGCATCGATACATTCTCCTGCATCCACATTTAGAGCTTCTTCAACTGATTC
Source organism: Pontibacillus marinus BH030004 = DSM 16465 (assembly GCF_000425225.1). Taxonomy (GTDB): domain Bacteria; phylum Bacillota; class Bacilli; order Bacillales; family BH030062; genus Pontibacillus; species Pontibacillus marinus. The sequence continues at coordinate 173,485 of NZ_KE384331.1, forward strand.
AACTCGTGAAAAATTAGTATTTCGTCCTACAAACATCTCAAGGGTTTCCTTTTGTTCCGTATTAGCTATATCAATACCAATTACGGTCTCTCCGTCATCTAGCCACTCTCTTATTAAGTGAAAACCTACCCATTGAAAACATCCCCATACCAGTTTCGTCATAACGTTCCCCTCCTATTGCATCCTATGAAATGTGATTCACAGACATGAGTTTAATAAGGGTTTTCGAGCGTTGATTCATACGATCTTAAAAACTGAAGAACCGTTGATGTGACTCTGGGTAAAATCGGCTGAATAGCCAGCTTTAATTCAACTGTGTGATCCGCTTCTTGTTGTTGCTCTTCAAAACGTCGACTATGATTATGAACCGTATAATACGGGTTCGCTACATCATGAAAAATAAGCACGGGTGATGATGTTTTAGGCATTTGGTAGTCCTTTATAATTTCATGATCTATATGGTTTTCATCAATTTCATAAGATTGAGCTAATTCTTTTTTAAAGCGTTTAAAATAGAGCTGGTTCATTTGTTCTTGTTCATAAAGAGCTTTTAAGCTGAGACATGGTGTGAAGAATGTCATTGAACGGAAAGCCATGTTGTGTTTCTCCTGCCAATGTAAAGCTGTTAAAGCTCCCATACCTTCAGCGACAACATGGATGTAAGGATTCACTGTCACTTGACGACGAACGTGCTGATAAAGTTGATTCAGTAAATGTACGGACTTCTTACTTCCCCATGCATTTCCATACAGGTTACTTGTAAATAAGGTGTATCCTTTATCTAAAAGATAGTGAATAAACTTCGAGCGTTCCGGATGTTCCAGCCAAAACGCTTGATTGTCTTCAACGTAGTGTCCTGAATCCCCGAGGTAAAGAACGAGATATCCATTAGGTTTTTCTGGAATATGGAGAAGACAAGGCTGGTTATCCAGTCGGAATGCTCTTGTCATTGATGTTGACGATTCGTACATGGTTTTGATCATCCTTTTTAAAGGGATTCTATCCTCTATAATGTATGTTATTATGAGATATTCGTATGGTTACACGCCTTTGTATGAAAAAGAATGTCATTTGGTGAACGATTTTTTTGTTCGAATACTTTTTGAGTGCGAACTGCGCTCTAGGCGGCGGTCTGGTTCAGGCGGTTTCATCTTAGATTCAGGCGTTCTTTGATCCAGTTCAGGCCGTTTGACTGGGATGTGGTCGGTCTTTGTTTAAATTCAAGCGGATTCATTCAATATTCAGGCGGTTATTATACCTTTTCAGGCGAACGACTAAATGCTCCTCCCCCCCTGATCAGAAAAACTCTTACAAGAACGGTGGAATTTTATTTATTTTTTTGTAAACGTTTGATAAACTTAAAGCAGAATGTCGAAACAGAGGTGAGATCGATATGCGTTTGTTATGGACTATTATTTGGAGTTTTTTACTAAGCAGCATGGTTACATATGTAGTTAGTTCCATGCAAGGTGGTTCCTTTACATGGTCGGCTGTTATCGCGTCTACGGTTGCATTTGTATTAGCCGTTGTTGCTTTAGGTGAAGGGGCTCTAAAAGAAGAAGCCGAATAAAAGATCCTCCTTCCATTTGAGGAAGGAGGATTTTTTTGACTCTTGAGCATGCATCCTACTGTGATGGATGCTTTTATTATGAGAAAATCAAGGCTTACGTTTGTATGTCCAAACACGGTCTTTATTGGAGTTTGACGGAAAACTTTCGCCTGCATTTAAGTGAATTTGCTTTGGGCCTTTAACCATACTTCCTGTTTCTCCAATTTCAACATAAAACCCATTGTTTGGTGCTTTATCGCCATGCTTAAATTGATGTCTCTGTCCCATATCTCATACTCCTTTTTCGTATAGGATATAGGTCTAGTTTGACTCAGTGGTGTAGAATTATACAGGTGGAAGGATTTAGTACCACGGCAATGCGCTTATGGCAACGAGTGCTGCGAGCGGTAGGATGAGACGTCTGAATCGGTTTGGTGGAGCATAACCATAACCATATGGTGCCCCATATCCATAGCCTCCATAAGCTCCATAGCCATAGCCACCATAACCGCCATATCCGCTTGGTGCGTAACCGTACCCATATTGGCGATCACCTGCATCTCTCGTTTGGGATTGCTCTTGTTGTTTTCGCTCTTCATCCGTAAGAGGGACAGCTAAGTAAAGGTAATCACCATCGACACCAGTAACAATACCATCAATGTTTTGGCCATCTACCGTTTGGGCAAGGACATATTGATTCATATGTTTATTACATAGAGAATACATATGGTGATAATTCGTATTCTGATTTTTTCTCCCTTTTTTCATGCGAACAACCTCCTCATCGATAGGGTATTCACCTAAGGAAAAAATGTGAAAAAGGAAAATATACGATTTAAGGACAGGAACGACTCATAAAAAACGAACTCTTATAGATATTGAAGGAGGAAATGTCGATGGAACTTGTGGACAAGCTTATACTTTTATTCCAATATTTATTCTTAGGCGTGTTTCAAGGGTTTACAGAACCAATACCAATCTCTTCAAGTGGTCACCTTGTCATTTTACGTGATCTCTTTAACCTTGAACTAGGCGGCTTGATGTTCGAGGTTTTCGTTAACTTTGGTTCTTTAATTGCTGTTTTAATTGTCTATCGCAATGATTTGATCCGACTCATAAAAAATGGTTGGGGCTTTTTGTTTCAAAATCAACGTGATCAAGAAACGTCTAATGATTTTCGCTTCATTGTGTATCTCATTATCGGAACCATTCCAGCTGCCGTATTAGGTATTGTTTTTGGCGATTGGATTGAAAACACGTTCGGTGAATCTGCCAAGTTAGTTGGGATCACCCTAATTATTACGGGGATCGCCCTATGGATTATTCGCAACTTAAAAGGTAGCAAAGGTGATGGCGATCTTTCCATATGGGACGTGCTCATCATTGGATTTGCTCAAGCTGTTGCATTAATGCCAGGTATCAGTCGTTCAGGAGCTACGATCGTCGCTGCAATGCTCATTGGTACAAAAAAAGCGACAGCTCTTCGCTTTTCATTCTTACTTTATATCCCTGTAAGTCTTGGAACGGTTGTGCTTAACATTGATGAATTTATCAACAGTGGCGTCTTCTCTACAATGCTAATCCCATACTTGCTCGCATTCCTAGGCTCTATTGTTGCATCCTATTTTGCACTTAAGTGGTTTATCAATGTTATGAAAGAAGGGAACCTTAAATACTTTGCTTTCTACTGCTTCATTGTGGGGGCATTAGTTTTCCTATTTCTATAATTGATTTAAGCAGCATCTCTTATTGAGGTGCTGTTTTCTTTTGAACAAATCTTTTATGTTTCAGTTTCTTCATTTATGGATAAATACATACTAAAAGGAGGTTCAAGTCATGTTTTGGGCAATAATTATTTTAATTATCTTGTGGTTACTTGGCTTCACAATCATTGGCAATGGCCTCGTTCACTTCTTGCTCGTATTGGCACTTGTCTTACTTATTGTGCGCCTTATCCAAGGAAGAAAGCCTTGACGTAAACTTTAAAGAATTCCAACCTACACTTTTCTGTAGGTTGGAATTTTTATTTTTTCTTGGCTAAACACCGCTTTCTCTAAAGAAAACTTGCCGATTGGCAAGCCTTTAAGGCGCAGACAGAGGCTTAGCCTTGGCTTATACTTCATACTTTCAAAATTTTCACTACTTCGAATCGCCCCGTTGCTAAAATTTTATACTTTTAACGTGCATTAAAAAACTGACCACTCTAATGAGCGGTCAGCTTTCATGAAAATCAACCTCCAGATACCGGTGGAATGAAGGCTACTGTGTCTCCTTCTTTCAGTTCCGTATCCATGTCTGTGTATTCTTGGTTTACAGCTACTGTTGCGTTGTCCAAATCAAGTAAGCCGTAGTTTTCTTTTAAAACCGATTTTACGTGACTAACAGGTTGTCCCACTGCGTCTACATCTACAGATTCAGTTCCTGCTGCTTCTTGGAATTGTGCAAATAATAATACTTTAACCATTTATAGATCCTCCTGTTCTGGATGTCCGGATGGGTAGGCTTTTGACTCGAGTTGATCCCCGATCCATTGCTCCCCATCTTCCCAATGTTCTTTTTTCCAGATCGGAACAATTTCTTTGATTCGTTCAATGGCATATCGGCTAGCATCATAGGAATCCGCTCTGTGAGGTGTAGATACCGCAATAACTACAGCTATATCCGATATAGAAAGCTCGCCAATTCGATGGGCAATCGAACATCTAGCTTCCGGCCATTTTCCTCGAATTTCATCTCCGATCTGTGCTAATTTCTTTTCAGCCATAGGCACGTACGCATCATACTTTAAATAGAGGGTGCGTTTCCCCTTTGTAAATTCGCGTACGGTGCCGATAAATGTGTTAATTGCACCAGCCTCTGGCCTTACAACGTTTTTTACCACATCATCAATAGAGATAAACTTCTCGGTAATCCAAAACTGTTTACTTTCCATCCAACTCCCCCTTGATCTGATTCTTAATCATCCGTATGTATGCTTCTTCTTTATCCCTTGGTATGCAGGGGACAGTCTCATGTGAAATCGATCCACCAGACACAATGCCTTGAACGTTTTTCAGCTCTTTTACCATCTTCAAATCGTTGTCATCACGCAACAACACCCACTTGGGATAAGGTTCAGACTTAAACCCTTCTACTAGTACAATATCTAACCCTAGAGGTCGGTAAAGATTAAGTAGTACATCCAGACTCCAGCTTTCTTGCCGCACATTCCACTGAAAGACGCCATCCCCTTCTACACCACTTACTACAGCCCCTGCATTAAAGTGTTGTGAACTATCTGTACCATTAAGCTTGTCCGGTTCGCCCCCATGACCATGATGCTTTAGGGTACCAACCTTTAATCCCTCTCTTTGCAATGCTTGAATTAATGATGTGATCACAGAGGTTTTACCACTGTTTTTGTATCCAACAACCTGTAGAACGACAAAAGGGTATTCTCTCATTTCTATCTCCTCTCATAATAAAAAATTCCCTTGCCGGACGTGCCAACAAGGGAATGGTTGAAAAGATCAATCCGGAATACCTAGAGCGATTTTCGCATAGCGTGACATTTTGTCTTTCGTCCAAGGTGGATTCCATACAATGTTTACGTCTACATCTCTTACTTCTGGAAGATCTGTTAAGCAACGTTTCACATCTTGTTCAATTGTAGCAGCTAGTGGGCACCCCATAGCTGTAAGTGTCATCGTTACGTTTGCTAGTCCTTCATTGTCTAGCTCTACATCATATACTAAACCGAGATTGACGATGTCGATTCCAAGCTCGGGGTCGATTACATTCTCAAGTGCACCAAACATATTTTCTTTCATTGCTTCAGTAGTCATAGTTTTGGTTTATCCCCCTTCGTTACATTCTTAACCACCATTATAACGAAAAATCTCTTAAAAGCGCAAGCGTCTAGGTTGTGACGTGTATGATCGCCGTAACCCCTACATATGTAGATCAAACCAGTTCACAGTTTCATGGATCGCATAGAGCGAAACTTTATGATCTCGTCCTACTTCACGTAAAAAACGAATATTTTCTGGGTTCTTGTAATGGGAAATCGCATCATTGTAAAAGCTATATGAATGATCGAACGGCACAACTTGATCTTCTTCACCGTGCCAGAAAAAGATTGGACGTCCTACTAATTTATCCACTTGTTTCGAGAGATCGATTTTTTCTAACGAGCGAATCAGTTTTTGCTGTTCTTCCTCTGTTAATGGAACATCTACTTCCATTTGTTTCAGCATTGCTACTTGTTCTTCTGCAAAACGCACAGGTTGCGGCGATCCCATTAGAACAGCTGCGACTTTGATCCAATCATACTGAGTTAAGGCGGCACTTGTTGTAATACCACCCATACTTGTTCCGGCCAAGCCGAACTTATCATCTAGGATAAGATTTTGTGCTTGAAGTTCTTGATAGAGCATTGGAAGTTCTTTTAGATTTTGTAAAACTACTTCCCATAACTTATAGGAAATTTCCTGATTGGAAAGCCCCTCTGCTCGCTCTCCATGTAAGTAACAATCGGGCAAAATCACGCGGTACCCTTTCTCAGCTAATAAAAAAGCTAAAGGTAAGTTCTGTTCCTTTGCACTTGTTATTCCATGTATGTATGTTATTACCGGAAGTGGCTGTCCTTCTTTTCTTGAATCTTCAATCATAAGGGCAGGTATGTGTGCTATTGTTTCACGTTTTATTCCAATCATGCTTGTTGGTCCCTTCCTTTTCACAAAATGCATATTGATATCCATATGCTAACACTCCAAATTGGGAAAAGAAAGCAAAATGATCCTTTACATAGCTATGAAACAAGATATAAACTTAAGGTCATACGAGGTGATGAATTAATGGAAAAGCATTTAATCGCATTAGATTTAGACGGAACTTTGTTAACGGATGATAAGAAGATTAGCGAACGAAATAAGCAAGCCATTGCTAAAGCAAGACAAGAAGGTCACATTGTCGCCATTGCAACTGGTCGACCGCATCGTGCAAGTATTGATTACTATCATGAGATGGATCTCGATACGCCGATGGTCAATTTTAATGGAGCACTGATTCACCATCCAAAAAACAGCATGTGGGACTCCATACACTCCCCGATGTCTATTCGTACAGCACGTAAAATTGTACATACCTGTAAAGAATTAGGGGTTAAAAATGTTCTCGCTGAAGTACGTGATGATGTATTTTTAGACCGTCATGATGAAGAGTTATTAGAGATTTTCCATACGTCTGGTACACCTATTACGATCGGTGATATACAGCAGCATCTAGAAGAAGATCCAACTTCCATTTTGATTCATCCACATCCAGAACAAGTGCCTGAGCTACGAAAGCATTTGGATGATCAGCATGCAGAATTGATTGATCACCGCAAGTGGGGCGCACCTTGGCACGTTATAGAGGTTGTTCGAACAGGCTTAAATAAAGCGGTTGGTCTTCATAAAATTGCTCACTACTACCACATTCCTCAGGATCGTATTATCGCTTTTGGAGATGAAGATAACGATTTAGAAATGCTTGAATATGCTGGTGTCGGTGTTGCGATGGATAACGCGATTTCAGAGTTGAAAGACGTTTCAAACTATACAACTGAATCAAACGAGGGTGACGGTATCGCTGTCTTTTTAGAAAAATATCTAAATTTATCCTCAAAAGCCATTTAACTGAGACCTATCCCAGTATTTGCGACTTATGAAAGTGCGATATCAGCCTATACTAAGCTTGAACGTAAAACATTGCGTTCAGGCTTTTTTATTCCATGGGGGGAATCAAGTTGAGCAAAAAAAGTAAATCCAAGCGTTTTGTTCAGCAAGGAAAAGATGCCGTTCAAAAACATGCGGAACGATTTCCGTATCGTGAGCGCTACTCTGATGTAGAGCGCAAAAATGAAGAAGTCGACAATCATACTGTGGGAGGGTTTTAAGTTGCAAAACAACAATAACTTATTCCAACAAGCGAAACAAGCTGTCAGCAATATCACCAACCGCAATGGTCAAGCTCGTGAAGAAGAGGTCCATCAAGCACGCAATGCGATCAACTCTGCACGCGCTAATGCTTCCCAAGAGGAGCAGCAGCAATTACAACAACTGCAACAGCAAATCGAACGCCACGAAGGGTTGAAGTAGTTTAGAAAAGCGAAGGCGACCGTTTAGCGGCGTTGGAATATGCAAGCCATCGACTTTGCCTATTCACTAGCCGTAGGAAGCCTGAGTTGGACAAAGACTCACATTTAGGAGTCGACACTCTTTCACGAAAAAAGCAGCACGCCTTTTGGGGCGGCTGCTTTTTTGTTTTTATGATGTTCTATCCAAGGTTAATCACATCGTATCCAAAAACATAGGCGTCCTATCTAGAATCAGAAACGCTCTATCCAATCGATTTGAAATTGATGTACGTGCTTCTACTATCCTTGGGGTAATTGGTGCAGGCGGTATTTGAACTATGATCATTATCTCCCAACAAAACCGTAACTGGGGAGAAGTTAGCTTAATCTTAATTGTTATTATTGTAACTGTAACCATAATCGATTATATATCAGCGTTTATCCGTAGACGATTGGTGTAGGTTAGTAATCAGGAGCATCGTAATCCGATGCTCTTTTTTATGCATGAAAAAGAGCAAAGCCTTCTTATATACGTTGCTCTTGAATATTAAAAAGCTGTCATAAAGTTTTAAGTGTCTTTTAATTGTTTTAGGTCGAAGCCGGAGGATCTATCGATCGCTTGCTTTGATCATGCATCACTTTGCCGACATACAGATAACCAAGCACCGTTACTCCAGTCAGAACCCAACTCAACACCTGACGTAAAATTAAGGCCTGGTCAAATGCTTCTACCCCATACTCTTTAATAAGCCATGCTTTCCAGACTACGAAAAGTCCTTCACGAAACACAAATACAAATGTGATTGCCTGAAATACGAGAAAGACTTTCTTTTTATAAAAGATTTCCTTTAGAGGTTTTCTAGGCTGTCCCTGCATTTCCATAATGTCCAGAGCAAACAGTAGTGCCACAGGCTTCTTGACTACCATACTTCCTAAGAAGAAGAGCCCTACACCCGTCGCAAAATAAACCCGATTCCATAACAGATTGATGGCTGATCCCGACAACACATCAACGAGTGTACTGAGCACTAGGTTCGCAAGCATAAATATCCCGAAAAATTGCAGGCTTCGGATATAGTAGAACCGTATAATGGTATAAAGAATTCCTGGTACAGAGGATAGTAGCATCGCATAATAATCACCAATGTCATCACGTATAAAATTCCACACAAGGAGTGGAAATACGATGTAACATATGACATCCCAAAACACAATTTTATTCCCTTTCACATCATTCGCTCCATTCGTCCAGTTTCACTAAACTCACCGCATAAATGAAGTGAGCGATAAACCAATATAAAATCGCTGAAATATCATCAATGGGTGGTGTCTCTTTAATCGCTAAATCTGTTAATGGAAAATAGGTGAGTGCTGCCATGACAGATAATAAGAGTGAAGTTGCCCAGCGAGCACTTGCTTCACCTTCTGTTTGAAAACGAATCCAGGCAAGATATACGATGGCAATTGCCCAAGAGAGCAACAGATGAAATACCCATTCCATCCATACGGGCCATGCGATGTCTCCTAACACTGGTATGAAATCAATATTCATCAGTAGTGTATAAACTTTTTCACCTGTCATTGCTTCTACAAACCACAATATGACACCTAATATTAAACCTGAAGCAATGCCTAACCAGAGTCCCTTTTTAATCATCTTATCGCCTTCTTTTCTATGTTTTCCTTACCCATTCCCTTTTTGATAGATGATCACAACTTAATAGGCTCCTATTTTCTCAATTGGTTGTAGTGTATTCAAAATTGCCTCTCTGTATCGTTTCTCTTCTTTCCAAACAAACCGGAAATACAAAGAACGGAGAAACGTCTTCATATTGAATTGAATGGCATCATCCTCATGTCCTTCAACTTTTTCAAGAACGAATCTAAATGATTGAATCCATTCAATGATAAAACAATCAGCTACCTTTGGAAAAATCGTTTCAAGGGCATTGATGAGACGTTCATCTTCACCGTGAATATATGGAGAAGGTCGCGTAACAACATGTATTATCGCATCGAAAACGGGCAACAATTCTTGTTCTTCAATTTCATCACAGTTCGCAAAGGATTCAAGGGCATCAGCTGCATGAGCAACGCTGTGGGCCCATCCTTTTTCAGATACAAAACCTCTGACATCTTGTTCTTTGATAAAATAATGGATCAGTGCCTCTAACCCATTTGTTAACGCTTCTCTTGATAGGAATGATTTTTGTTTATGGATTTCTAATATGGGTGGCAATAGCAAGACAGAAAAGCTTCGTGTGAATACGGAATCGTCTCCTTTGTTACCAATTTGATAAAAGAGATACTCATCGCTTAGTGCCAGGTCATATAATTCTCGTAATTGATCTTGATTAAATTTCTCATTTAAAATCCAAATCGCCAGTGCTCTATAAATCAGCTCGTCCCTTATCACTGGATCTGGATCTCCTATATGTTTTAACATATCGTCTAGCAAGGCCTGTGCTTCTTGCTGTGAAACAAGTTCAAAGTTATCGAAAGATTGTAGTTGTTGTTTTAACGTTTGTAACGTTTGTGTCACCGTCTCACCCCATCTCCAATTTCGTTTCCATTTTATCACAAATACCTGGAAGCGTAGAGAGAATTCATCATTGTTCACGAAAAGGACATGCTTTGTTGATCAAGAAATTCGTGCTAAGATAAAATTGGATTAAATAGAGGAGGGATTTTTGTATGGCTGTACAAGCACAACCAACACCAAATCCGAACGCAATGAAATTCACTACTGACCGCATGATTTTTCAAGGAGATGGATCAGTCTCTGTTATGCCTGGTCAAACAAGTGAACATGATATTTTGAATGACTTAATGGAGCTTGAAGGAGTAGACAATGTCTTCGGTTTTCAAAACTTCATCACGGTTAACAAAAAGTTCGACGCTGATTGGGATGCACTTACAGATCAAGTGAAAAATACGCTTGAGAAATATGGTTACTAAAGTTTTTATCAAAAAACGCGAACGCTCTCTAATACGATGAGCGTTCGCGTTTTTTTAGCTTTTATTTAAGGGTTTCTTCTAACTCCTCAAGCAACTGATCAATCTCTTCTTTCGTTAAAGGTTCTACCTCTTGGATTTTGTCCATCTTTCCCATTCTCCTCACTCTTGCTGTATTTGCACTTTGGTCTCTTTAAAGAGAGTTTAAGGAATGCAACGTCTTATTCATAAGCAAAATAAAAGACTTGCCATTACACTCTTACAGTCTACCTTTTTGCCTTGTTTGTGGAGCTTATTCAATAAATCATCTAACTCCTGACTTAGTTGCACTGTTTGAGGATGTGAAAACCCCTTCTCAGCAGCTAATTTCATCATCTCATTTCTTTTTCTTTCTATATCGGAAATGATCGATTTCAATGTTATTCCCTCTCTTAAACCAATTTTAATGTGTTTTAAACTGATGTACAGTTGTATTTAATTCAACAGACATCTTCTTAATTTCATCAACCCGATCTGTTATCGTATCTAATGAAGCCGTTGTCTCTTGTGTTGATGCAGAAACTTCTTCTGTACTTGCAGCTGTTTGTTCAATAAATTCAGAAACGGAATCTAGTAAGCCTACGATTTTCTCAGAGCTTGTAATATTTTCATTCGAAGCATCCTGAATATCTTTTACATCCTTCACCACAGTTTGAACAGCCTGAAGAATACCTTCTAGTGATTGTCCTGCTAAATTCACAGCTTTCACACCTTCTTCCACCTCTTTTTGACTTTCTTCAGTAAGATAAACGGTTTTAGAAGATGTTTCTGTAATTTTGTTAACAATCTCTTTAACATTTTCTGCTCGATCAGTTGATTGCTCTGCAAGCTTTCGAACTTCGTCTGCCACTACTGCAAAACCTTTCCCACCTTCGCCTGCTCTTGCTGCTTCGATTGAGGCATTCAATGCTAACAAATTCGTCTGCTCTGCAATTTCTGAAATCATTTGAGCAATGCCTATAATTTCTTTTGAATACTTATCTAATATCGCAATGTGTTCCTTGGTTTCATTTGTTTTGGTTTGTATGTTCCCCATTTTATCTATAACAATATCTACACTTTCTTTTCCATCACTCGCAAGCTGAAATGTATGTTGAGAGTTTTCATGAGTGGAAACAGCTTTCTTTTGACTATTTTTGATTAAGCCAGAAAGATCCACTAATTCTTTATTAACTTCAGAAATAGATTTAAAACCTTCTTCAGCTTGTATAGCCAGTTGATTTGTGTTGGCAGATACCTCTCTTGAAGCTTCATTTACTTGCTCGGTGGAGGAAGAAACTTCTCTCGTTGATGTGGTTAACTGATTCGAGCTATCTCTAACGACCCCAATAACCCCTTTTAAGGTTTCTAGCATATCATTAAAAGCGAGAACTAGTTCCTTAAATTCATCATTCGTTTTGATCTCGATCTTTTTCGAAAGATCGATTTGATCTCCTTGTATTACAGATAATTGATCTGTAATGCTCTGGATAGGCTTCACAACAAAATGCTTGATCCCAATCCCAATAAAGCCAATCATAATGATTAAGTTAGCAATAAGTATGAAATAAGTATCTAGCAAACCTTTAACAAAAGGTCCTAAAAGATTTATAAATTCAAACCCTAATACGATAGATTTTAAGTAGGATAATGGAACTCCCATCAAAAGACTAAAGAAGGTTGCACTTATAATCAAGAACGTCACCTTCCGTTGTATGGACCATTTAGCTTTTCTGCTGTCTTTCACTGCTTTGCTCTTCGGTTTTCCTGACGATTCTTTGACCATAACTTCCTCCTTCTTTTAGTTGCATATAGCTTTAAATAACTAAATAAAAATGACTAATTCATCATTAGTCATTATAAAAAAAGCCTTATTCTATTTCTATTTTAATTTTGATTGTTTCACATAAAATGACTATAACCGCATATTTTCGACAAAAATCGACAAACCTGATATTCCTTTTACTATTTTCAAATAATAGGGAGGAGTTTATCTAATTTTCTTAAGTCCTCTTTCGTTATGATCGGGTCTTCAATGCTGACTGCATTTTTGGCTAACGTATAGGTAATCGTTAACCATGTCGTAATGATTTCCTCTTTATAAGGGGAGTTTTCCAACAGTCCCTCTGCTTCGATCAATAAACGAACGGCCTCCTCATAATGTTTATTATTGATTACTAAAAACAAGGCCTGATTCCGTTTGTGAAGAGCCAGTTGATAAAGAGCTGGAGGATTGTCCATACTATTAGCAAATTTAGTGATAATTTGATCGGATTTACTGAAGAACTGTTTTGCTTCATCTATACGTTTCTCAAGTATAAGTACGAAACAATAATCTGGGTAAACATAGATAAGATCCAATGTTTCTTTAGCACATTGGATAGCATTGTCCCAACAAACCTTCGCCTGATCAAATTGCTTTAATTTATAGTGAATATAGCCTTTATTGACATTAATCGTATAAGGATCTTGTCCCGAGTAGTTTAAGTCTATTAAGGCTTCATAAGACTCTAGCGCTTCTTTATAGAGTCCTAAAAAGATATAGATATGTCCTATTCTCGCTAAAATAGAATACTGAAAATGCTTAGTTACTTCCGTTTGGCTCATTAAGCGATAAGCTTCTTTTGCTTGGGTTAATGCTTCTACATACTTTTCCTCAAAATATAAACATGTTGCTAACTGATAAGATATAAAGATTTTTTGTCGGATATTGAACTTTCCAACGTCTTTTATTTGTTCCATTACACGCACATAATAAGTGTACCTTCTAAACTTTTTACTTTTTATATAGAAATATTCAATGATAGCCATTTGCTCACTTTTAGGGAGAGTTAACATTTGGTTTTGAATAAAAGTGATCTTTCCGCGAATTTTTTTCTCATTTTTAGTAAAGATCAAGGAAAGGCAGATGGTGTACAGTTGCACTTTTATCTTTTGAATAGAAGGTCTTGTTTTGGATAATAGAATTAATTTTCGAAATACGTTCTTCGCAAACGGATTATCCTCATCCATACAAGCTTTCTCCAGCATTTCTAATAGAGTTTCATATTTATGATTTAACTGTAAGTACATGTGCTTTGCCTCATCATAAGAGATATGTAATACATCTAACAATGGATGCAATAACTCAAAATCAGGATAGGTTCTCCCTGTTTCATATTTACTGAGTTGATGCTGTGAAATGGTCATATCATATTTTTCATAAAGTTCATCACAAACAAACTCTTGCGAAAGCCCTCTTGTTTTTCTCTTTAATCGAAGGAGTTCAGAAAGCTTATTCATCTTAAAACACCTCCATTTAAAGGTTTTGTGTCCCCTTCCCTTAATACAATATCAAAAAAACTTGAAAATTTATTATGAAAATAGTGGTAATTGAACATATTATTATTTTGCCATAATATTAAACAACAAAAAAATCCGCTCTCCCTAAAAAGGAGTAGCGGATTTTTTCTTATAATTAGCCGTTAATTATTCAGGCTGGAAAGAATCTAGTTTTACAAATTTAACATTTTCAACGGAACCGTCTTTTGCGCTCTTTGTATAAAGCGTTAGTGTAAGTGTTCCATTTGAAGGAAGCTTGTCTTTTGCAATGTTGACATCAAATTCAAATGTTCCCCAGTTTGGAGCACCTTTGCTTGCTGTTACGTTTTGCTCTGGCACTAACATGTTGTGTCCATCTTCAACGTTATAAGCGAAAGAAGCTTCAAATGCACGAGCTTCACCTGTAACGGTGTAGTCCCCGTCGGCATTTTCAGTGACTTTCACGTTACGGAACGTTTGCTCACCAGATGGTACTTCAAAGTTTTGAGTTAACTGGAACGGTTGAGCGTCAATCGTCTGTTTATTAATTTTAGCTGGTAATAGTGTGATTTCAGCAGTATATGTGCCTGCTTCCACACGTTTATCGTCTTGCTTGTAGTTCCAAGACGTTTTCCAGGATAGTGCTTCACCTGGTTTAATTTCTTTATTTACTAGTGCTTCAGTAAATGCTTTTCCTTTTGAATAGCGATATACTTCTTCACCTTCAGCATTTTTCACGATGACTTCGTATTGCTGACCAGATGGGAAAGTAAGCTCTACCGCTTCTTCACCTGTGTTTTTCATTTGGAAATTAAAATCTACTTTATCGGCGTCTGCTTGTACATCGGCTGTCATTTCTAGTTGCTGCAGTAATTGTTCAAGGTTTACTTCCTCATTTGTTCCATCGTTTTTGTTCGTGTTATCTGAGGAATTTGTGTCTTCTTTGCCATTTGCTTCGTTTGTTCCGGAACAACCGGCAGCGACAAACAGCATTGCCATGACAAGAACAAGAAGTTTTTTCATGCTCGTCACACATCCTTTTCTTATTATTCACCCTATTAGTCGGAATGACATGCATTTTAGTTTCACTTTTTAGTCATCACGTCGAAAGAATCCGAAGATGCCTGTAGTTTGTACAATGTTCGTGAATGCATGTGGGTCAACGTCTTTAATTATGTGCTCTAGATCGTAAAGTTCGTAACGGGTAATTACCATGATTAGCATATCCTTGTCCTGTTTGGTAAATGCACCCTTCGCAGGAACTTGTGTAATTCCCCTTACCATTTTAGCGTGAATTGCTTGTTGTAACTCTTCTGCTTTGGTTGTAATGATCATTGCGGTTAGTTTTTCGTGACGTGTATGAATTGCATCGATCACACGAGTAGAAACATAAAGTGTCACAATCGTATAAAGGGCCTTTTCCTCATCATACAACAAACCAGCCAAAATGATAATCATTCCATTCAAAATAAAGAAATAAGTCCCAATTGGTCGATCTTTAATTCTCGATAAAAGCATAGCTACGATGTCCATACCACCTGTTGAAGCACCCCATTTCAGGGTGATCCCAACGCCTACAGCCCCTATCACACCGCCAAATACAGCATTTAGAAGGATGTCAGTAGACAGCTGTTGTACTGGAATAATCTCTAGGAATAAAGTGGTAAAAATGACCGATATCATACTATAAATGGTAAATCCTTTTCCTACTTTCAACCATCCTAGAATGATAACAGGTATGTTTAAAATGAATAATAGCACACCGGTTGTAATCCCGATTCCTAACTTATCTTGAAACACACTAGACATTAACTGAGCCATACCTGTAAACCCGCTCGCATACACGTTTGCCTTGATTAGGAAGAGGTTTAGCGAGATCGCGTTAAGTACAGCTCCTAAAATAACAATCACAATTCGTCTAATTTCAATAAAAAACATAAAGGCCTCCTTCAGTTCGACAATTCCCTTTTTTCTTTGTACCACCTTTTTTAATGGAAAATCAATACTCTTTAGGTTAAATTGTGTTTTATTGTAAAATCATACTATAGTCCTAGCTGGAAATAAATACTTTGACTACCTTCCACCTTAGGCTTAAACTAAGGTCAAAAGGTCTAAAATTAAAGAGGTGGAAAAAATGAACGTCCAAATTATAGCTGATTCAGCTAGTGATTTACCGGATTCCTACATAGAACAGTATGGCATCAAACGCGTTTCGCTTACCGTTCATTTAGATGATCAAGATTATTTAGATGCGGTAGATATTCAATCGAAAGATGTATATGATGCGATGCGTAACGGAAAAGCACCTAAGACCTCTCAGGTTTCCCCACAAACGTTTAAAGATTTATTCGAGGAATACGCCAAAAAAGGACAACCTTGTATTTATTTAGCATTATCATCTGAACTTTCAGGTACGTATCAAACAGCTAAAATGATGCAACAGGAAGTATTAGAAGAGTATCCTGACTTTCAATTAGAAGTCATTGATACTCACTGTGCTTCGTTAGGGTATGGACTAGTCGTGCTCCGTGTAGCTCAACTCGCTCAAGAGAACGCTGATATGGAAACTTTACTTAAAACAGCGGAAAGCCATATGAATCATATGGAACATATCTTTACCGTAGATGATTTAGAGTACCTTAAGCGCGGCGGTCGTGTAAGTGCTGCAGCTGCTTTTGTTGGTACCATGCTTAAAATCAAGCCTTTACTCCACGTGGAAAATGGACAGCTTATTCCCTTAGAAAAGATACGTGGACAGAAAAAGGTTTTTAAGCGAATGCTTGAACTGATGAATGAACGTGGTGAGGACCTAGGAAATCAGCCAATAGCCATTTCACACGGTGACGATGCTGAGCGTGCTGAACAGCTGGCTGAAATGATTCGCGAAGAACATGGAACACAAGAAATCATTATCCATCAGATCGGATCTGCTATTGGTGCTCATGCTGGCCCAGGAACGATTGCACTCTTTTTCTTAAACAAGCCTTATGAGTAATCTACCCTCTTTCTACACATTCTAAGACAGAATGTAGAAAGGAGTGGGATTCCATGGCTACAAAGAATACAAAAGACAATAACAAAAAGCCGTTCGACAACAATGCGAAGCGTGCTCAAAAAAATGAAGAACGAGAAGCAGCAAGACAACGCGGCGAGCGTCAATTTTCAAAGAAAACCGATCATAAATAGGAATGGATGAAAAGCTGTTGGAATTGCTCCAACGGCTTTTATTTTTATTGAGGAAGCCTTTTGATTTAGTGAAGAACATCACCTATTTAGTGCGGAAGTCCTCCGATTTAGTGAAGAACATCACCTATTTAGTGCGGAAGTCCTCCGATTTAGTGAAGAACATCATCCACTTAGTGTGGAACCCCTCCTATTTAGTGAAGAACATCACCCATTTAGTGT
>NZ_KE384331.1:191113-202597 GCF_000425225.1 Pontibacillus marinus BH030004 = DSM 16465
CCTATATCTCCAACCACTCCTCCAAATAAAAAATCTCCCTCAACTGTAACTTTTTCACTCCACTAACGACTACCTAACTAAACAAGCAGAAAATGAGGTGTCCACATGAAACGATTGTATGTAGGAGTTGCTGCTGTCATTGTAGCGGTGTTTGCTGTGTTCGCTCTTCAGCAAACCATGGTATCAGCTGATGTGAATGACGAAGCCAAAGTCGTCCCTGTCCATAAAGATTGGACGGTCACATTCACAAAGGCTATGAAACCTGACAGCTTCACAAATGAAACGGTGCGGGTATTAAACGAAAATAATGAAGAAGTTGAAGTTACATTCGAACTATCTCAAAATGGAAAAGTTTTAACCATTCAGTCCCCTGATGAGGGTTATACGATGAATCAACATTTTAAGCTTATCATTTCTCAAAAGGTTGAATCAGAAAATGGTTATAAACTAGCCAATGACTTTGAATTTGATTTTCAAACACGCGATGAACTTCCAGCAGTAGGATCAAAAGAAAACTTCATGAACATACTAGCTGAGTTACAAAAGAAGCAAGAATCACGCTACCAACTTTTCTCTGAAGGAGAAACAGCGCAATTTGAGAGTACAAACGAATCCTCAACCGATCAATCCAAAAGCTCCAGCAGCGGAGATGAAGGCTCTAAAACAAACACCCAAGTTGAAGGTGTTGACGAAGCAGACATCCTAAAATCAGACGGGGAGAACTTTTATTATGTTCGTAACACCGACATAACGATTACCAAAGCCCACCCTGCTGAAGACAGTAATCTACTAAGCACAATTCAAGAAAAAGACTTCAGCCCGAATCAAATTTATATCTATGAAGACCGACTTGTTGTGATGGGCCATAAACGTGAAGCCTTTTATAAACAAAAGCAAATGACTGAAGACGGTGTTACAAAAGAAATGATCCTCCCTTATCACAGAGGACAAACAGCCGTTTACGTGTATGATGTCTCAAACCCGGTCAACCCTGAAAAAGTTCGCGAAGTTGCCGTTCAAGGAAGTTATATGACATCCAGACTTATTGATGAAAACCTGTATTTCATCACAAATGAACACCCACCTTTTCACATCATGACACGTGATACCCAACTTGAAGATGAATCTAAAGAACAAGAAGACCCACGTCCACGATACAAAGACTCTGCGGTTGGATCAGAATCAATGCCGATATCCTATGATCGTATGCACAAGTTACCCGGTAGTGATGACACAACATTTGTAACGATTACTTCTTTTGACGTGACGAAAACTGATGAGAAAGCAAACGTTAAGACGTATTTAGGGTCAGGTCAAACCGTTTATATGTCTAAAGATCATATCTATATGGCTGTTCGTGATTATCCTAACCTCAAACAAGCATCCACCATGCCTCGTGAACAGGTTACAACACCTGATACCAAAATCTATCAATTTGGTGTTGATGGTACAAATGTAACCTATGATGCAGAAGCAAAAGTGCCAGGCACGCTCATTAATCAATTCGCAATGGATGAACGTGAAGGTACATTCCGCGTTGCCACAACGAAAGGCCATATGTGGGATGATCAGAATCCATCTGAAAATAACTTATATACGTTCGACAGTTCTTTAAATCAATTAGGTCAACTTGAAGGTCTCGCTGAAGGTGAACGCATCTATAGCGTTCGTTTCATGCAAAATCGAGCTTACTTGGTAACCTTTAAACAAGTGGACCCGCTATTTGTAATCGACCTACAAAATGCTGAGTCCCCTAAGGTATTAGGTAAGTTAAAAATCCCTGGCTTCAGTAACTACTTGCACCCAATCGGAGACAATCATGTGGTTGGATTCGGGAAACAAACCAAGCAGTTAAGTGATGGTCGCATTACGACAGATGGTGTGAAACTATCCCTGTTTGATATTAGTGATGTAAATAATCCAATCGAAAAAGACGTAGAATTAATTGGTGGTCGTGGGACGAACTCTGAATTAAGTCACAATCACAAAGCCCTTTACTATCATGCGGACAAAAACTTATTTGGCTTCCCAATTATGGTGAATGAAAAGATCGAACTAACTGAAGATACGACATCTGGTATGCATGAATTTGCCTTTGAAGGCGCATACCTATACTCTGTAACACCAGAAGAAGGATTTAACTTTAAAACAAGAGTTACACACCAGCCAGACAAAGAGCTTCACTACCCTGAATGGGACCACCGTATCGCACGTATGATGTCCATTGGAGATACGTTCTACACGTTCTCGGATGACAGAATGGAAGCGCTGGATTTAAATACTGAAGAAAGATTATCAAGAGTTCAGTTTCCAGAAGATCAATATAAATAATTTTCAAATGAGCAGACCTTAAAACAAGGTTTGCTCTTTTTTGATGTCTAGTAAAGAGCCCCGGCGCTTGCGCTTTTCTATTTGCAACAGAACTGTCACAACTATCCATCAAAACCTATTTACTTCCCTCCTGTTAAAACATAAAATACGGTTAGGGGTATTAAAAGTTAAGCTAATGGAGGGATCATTTATGACTAAAAAAATTGTTATTATCGGCGGTGTTGCTGGGGGAGCTACTGCTGCAGCACGTCTTAGACGCTTGGATGAAGAAAGTCATATCGTTTTAATTGAACGCGGTGAACATATATCTTTTGCCAATTGTGGGTTACCTTATTATATTGGCGAAACGATACACGATCGTCAAAAACTTCTCGTTCAAACAGTTGAAGGTATGAAACAACGATTCAACCTTGATATCAGAAACTTAACAGAAGCCATAGAAATTGACCGAAATCATAAAAAGATCAAGGCCAAAAACTTAATTACAGGAGAGGTTTATGAAGAAAGCTACGATCAGCTCATCCTCTCCCCTGGTGCTAAACCAATCGTACCGCCTATACCTGGAATTAATGACGCCAATGTTTTTACTTTACGTAATATTCCAGATACAGATAAGATTAAATCCTATGTAGACAATAAAAAGCCAAACCATGTCACCATTATTGGTGGTGGGTTTATCGGTATTGAAATGGCTGAAAACCTTGTTGATAGAGGACTTAACGTGTCTCTTGTTGAAAAGGGTGATCAGGTAATGGGTCCTGTTGATCCAGAAATGGCCGCTTATGTGCATCAAGAATTATCAGCACATGGTGTTGAACTTTTACTACAAGATGGTGTGAAATCTTTCGAAGGTATCAATGTGATTTTGGAAAGTGGAAAACGAATCGAAACCGATATGACGATTCTTTCTATCGGTGTAAAACCTGAGAGTACACTAGCGCAAGAAGCTGGTTTAGAGATCGGAAACCGTGGAGGCATCGTAGTCAATGAGCACCTCCAGACCAATGATGAATCTATTTACGCAATTGGGGATGCCATTGAAGTGCAGGATTATATTTTAAAACAACCCACCATGGTACCTCTGGCATGGCCAGCCAATCGTCAAGGTCGCATTGTTGCTGATAATATCTATGGCGGGGACCAATCCTACCCTGGTACATTAGGAACATCTATTGTGAAGGTTTTTGATTATACAGTAGCAACTACAGGTGTGAACGAGAAAAGGCTCAAAGCATTAGATATTCCTTATCAAACCGTCCACATCCACCCTGGATCTCATGCAGGGTATTATCCTGGGGCTGAACAAATGGCAATCAAACTACTCTTCAGCCCGGATGGTGATATTTTTGGAGCACAAATCGTTTCTAAAAAAGGCGCAGATAAACGAATCGATGTGATCGCTACAGCCATCAAGGGTGGATTAAGTGTCCGTGATCTACCAAACCTTGAGCTTGCCTATGCACCACCTTATTCTTCTGCAAAAGATCTGATAAATATGGCGGGTTATGTAGCCACAAACGTACTAGATGGAGATGTTGAAATTATTCACTGGGATGAGATTGATCAGGCCATACATGATGGCGAAGTGCTAATTGATGTTCGAAATCCAAATGAATATGAAAAAGGATCCGTATCTGGCTCCCTCAATATTCCATTAGATGAATTGCGTGATCGTCTTGATGAAATCCCTAAAGGGCAGCGTATTAACGTCATGTGTCAGGCTGGCCTTCGAGGATATCTAGCTTCTAAAATTTTGTGGCTTAACGGTTTTGAAGTCCGAAATGTTGATGGGGGTTGGAAAACCTATTCTACAGCTAATGGGATAGACACCAAAATTGTTATTGGATAAAGCCATCACCTCTTTCACACACTAATGCGTGGAGGTGACCCCAATGAGCAAACGCAAAAACCAAAACCGCGGAAAAGAAATCTCATCGAGTGTGAATCCTCAAGGAAACTCAGAGGATGTAGCTGACCAGCAAGCCAAATCAAAACTAGAAGAACGTGCGAAAAAGAAAAATACGAAAATCTAAAGCTTGGGAGCCTTCCCAAGCTTTTTCTATTGTTCAAATTTTTCCATTTGTGTAACCTCCTTTATTTCGAGACGTCTAATTTTATATAAAGGGGGTCACAAAATGAAAAAGATCATCATAGGGTCAATGTGTTTACTACTCCTCTTGCTCGCCGCTTGCAGCAATGATCAAAGTAATGAAAATGCCGCAAATGACGGCAGCGCAGAAGGAGAGTCAGGTAGTTCTCAGGATCGTGAAATGAACAGAGAAGAATCAAAGCAATCTGAAGGAAAGAAATCGTATGATTCCGTCAC
The DNA here is from genome assembly GCF_000425225.1 of Pontibacillus marinus BH030004 = DSM 16465. Lineage (GTDB taxonomy): Bacteria > Bacillota > Bacilli > Bacillales > BH030062 > Pontibacillus > Pontibacillus marinus. The sequence goes on from NZ_KE384331.1 coordinate 195,771, forward strand.
AAATGGGAGTGAAGAAAATGACGTGAACTTAACGAATCAAAAAGAGAAAATGATGATTTACAAAGCCAACATCAGAATTGAAACAAAAGATTATGAACAATATAATGATGAACTCAGAAAGCTTATACAAAAACATAATGGATATATGGTGAGTTCCTCTACAAATAAGGGAGAAAATGATCAAACAACAGCTACAATTAAATTGCGAGTACCACAACAGTAATTTGATCCTTTTAAAAATGGACTCAAACCATTAAATGGAGAAATTGTTTCAAGTAATACAGATGGTCAGGATGTAACGAAGGAATATGTAGACCTCGAATCTCGTTTAGCCGCTAAGAAAAAGGTTGAGGAACGACTACTAACTTTCTTAGAAAGAGCAGATAATACCGATAACCTGTTAGCTGTTTCAAAAGACTTAGAGCGCATCCAAGAGGAAATTGAAGTAATCCAGGGCAAGATGAATTACTTAAAAAATCAAAGTGACTTTTCTACCATCACTCTTCATATTCAAGAAACAAAGGTGATTGTCCCACAAGCTGAAAAAGAAGAGCTACAAACATGGGCGAAAACGAAGCAAACGTTTATCAATTCCGTACAAAACATGCAAAAATTCTTCTCTTTCTTGTTTATCGGAATCGTTGGATACTCTCCTGTTTTAGCCTTATTTGTCTTAGCTGGTTTACTGATTTTCTTCGTTAGAAGGTATATAAAAAAGCGAAGCAAAGAAGAGTAAACAAGCTCCTAATTGGTGGATATCTCCAATCCTAAAAATCCCCTTTTATATCTTTTCGTTTATGTTAAGATGATACTAATAATCAAAAGGAGGATTTCACCTATGCACCTAAACGAGCTGATTCAAGCCTATGAGAGAGAGAAACAGGAAGCCCCGGAAACCGCTGATCAATTACTGGACTTTTGCCAAAAGCAATATGTAAATGGCAGCCTTTCTTCTCAATCTTACCGAGAACTGTTTCAGCAACTCCACCAAGAAGGTGCAGAATCACCTCACAAAGAAATCGAACCTGTTTAAAACTTTATACTTATTCAAGCTGGTGAGTGATGATACTCACCAGCTTTTTTATTACTGTAAAGATCGAGTGTAACGGAGTACAGATCAGGGGAAGATGTATAGAAAAGGAGTTGATGTTATGAGTAATCAAAACAAACAACAAGGTCAAGGACAACCTCCTCAACATCAAGACAGGCAGCCTGGCCTTGAAAGTGATATGAACCCTCAGCCAGAATATATGGATCCAAACTATAAAGGTAGTGGAAAGCTACAAGGAAAAGTTGCACTCGTCACAGGTGGGGATAGTGGTATTGGACGTGCTGTTTCCCTACACTTTGCAAAGGAAGGCGCAGATGTAGCCATTCTATACTTAGATGAACACAGTGACGCAGAAAAAACGAAATCCCTTGTGGAACAAGAAGGTCAACGCGCCCTCCTTATTAGTGGTGACATGGGAAACCAAGCCTTTTGTGAGTCCTCTGTAAATCAAGTAATAGATACGTTTGGCCAACTTGATATTCTCGTAAACAATGCTGCTGAACAGCATCCACAGCAGGATTTTATGGATATAACGAGTGAACAGCTGGAGCAGACTTTCCGGACCAACTTATTTGGCTACTTTTACATGACCAAAGCCGCGATCCCACACCTTAAACCGGGGAGTTCTATTATTAATACCTCTTCCGTGACAGCATACCAAGGCTCAAAAGACCTTGTGGATTATTCCGCTACAAAAGGAGCCATCACCGCCTTTACCCGCTCCCTATCTGAATCGATTATCGAAAAAGGTATTCGAGTGAATGGTGTAGCTCCAGGACCGATCTGGACACCACTAATTCCGTCTACTTTTGATGAACAAAAAGTAGCGCAATTCGGCACAAGTACACCAATGAAAAGAGCAGGGCAACCGAAGGAACTAGCACCTGCTTATGTTTATTTAGCTAGCCAAGATTCCTCTTATGTGAGCGGTCAGATGATTCATGTGAATGGTGGGATTATTATTAATGGGTAGGAACAAAGGCGCAAGCGCCCGTTTAGCAACGAAGGGACTGGACTGAGCCCGTAGTACGATTAACCAAACTTGCTGATTGGCAAGCCGACAGGCGCAGACAGAAGCTTAGTTGCCGTGGTACTTTCACCTAGAAATTTTAACTACGTCGACTTTCTTCGTTGTTAAAATTTCATTTCACAAACGTGTAAAGGAAACACGATGAGCCTTGGTGAATCGATGTTGACTTATCGTACGGAGTAAGAATGATCGACTAAACTCGTCACGTCCTGTGACAACGTCGATCTGACCCACGTCGTGTGGGCCCAAGTCCATTCGTTGCTGGGCGCTGAAGCTGGATGTGGCCCCGCTCCCGTTAAAAAGTTATACACAAGTCACAAGTTTTATAATTTCCTAGACAAGGAACAAAGGCATGTGAACTCTAGTTTTAGAGTCACATGCTTTTTTATTTTTGGCTCTCCATACGTACGATCCCTCCCAAAGCGAAATAGTTTATCTCCTCACAAAAACGGATATCAATAACAATAATGAACATAATAACCAAAGCACATATTTAGCTTTATCTAAAAGTTTTCATTATAATAGCTCATGTTTCAACATCAAGATCACAGGAGGTTTCCATATGACAGACAAATACGAATCCCTTTTTACTGAACAAACGATAAAGAATTTAACACTTGATAATCGATATATTGTAGCTCCCATGACTCGTGTAACAGCAGAGAGTGACGGACGAGCTAATGATCGTATGAAGCAATATTATGAACGTTATGCAAAAGGCGGTTTTGCTGCCATTATTTCAGAAGGAATCTATACAGATAAAAAACATAGTCAAGGTTACGATAATCAGCCTGGGCTTGCGACAAAAGAACATGTAGAAGCCTGGAAGCCTATCGTTGAAGCCGTTCACGAGCATGGTACGAAAATGATCGCTCAACTCATGCATGCAGGTGCACAGGTTCAAAGCAACCCTTATGTAGATGAAACCATTGCCCCTTCTAACGTAGCGCCTAAAGGAGAACAACTCGGTTTTTATGGTGGATCAGGTCCATTCCCAACCGCACGCGAAATGACGCTTGATGATATCCAAAATGTTATTGATTCTTTCGCTCGAGCAGCAATTAAAGCGAAAAAGGCTGGGTTTGATGGCGTAGAAATTCACGGAGCGAACGGTTACTTACTGGATGAATTTTTAACGGATTACATGAACCAACGAACAGATGAATACGGTGAAAATGTTGAAAACAGTTTGAGAATCATAAAAGAAGTGATTCAAGAAATCCGCGGAGTAGTCGGAAATAAATTTGTGGTTGGAATTCGTCTTTCTCAAGGAAAAGTATCCGATCAGGCTTACAAATGGCCAGGTGGAGAAGAGACAGCCGAAATGATCTTTACTACAATCGGTGAACTTCCTATTGACTATATCCATGTAACGGATGGTGACGGTACAGCTGATAGTTTTGGAGAAGGATCTCGCTCTATGGCAAAAGCCGCAAAAGATTTCGGTGGCAAGCCTGTGATCGCAAATGGAAAACTCGGTGACCCTGATCAGGCATTAAAAGCTGTTGAAGAAGAAGGTGCCGATTTTGTAGCCCTTGGTACAGGCGCTCTTGCTAATCCTGACACTCCGCATCGGGTTCAGAAAGGTCTTGAGTTAAAAGAATTTGATGCAGAGTCCATTCTTTTCCCGATTGCTCATGTTAAGGATATGGAACTAAACATGGATATCAAGTAGTAAAAAAGCTCAGAGATTCTCTGAGCTTTTTGTCTATGACGTATGTATTTCCTGGCGTGTATACGTAAAACTGTTTTCTACGTATTCTCTAATTTTCTTCCATGCTCCATTTTCCTTCTGAAAGGTTTGAGTGAATAATAATTTAACATCTGTCATCTCTCCATCCAGTTCAAAGCTCACCCAACAAACTACAACGCCTTCTTCTTGGTTATTGATATCAATCAAAACGTCCTCAAAATGCCATATAGGTTTTTTACCTTGATACTGTTCATAAGCTTGGATCCATCCCTCTCTCGCTTCATCATATCCCCAATCAGAAGTAATAGAATCTGGATTAGCCCATACAGCCTTAAATTGCTTTGAGTTATGCGAAGACATTCTTTCTGCATCTAAGCTATTCCAAGAATCTCGATACTCACCTAAAAAACCCTTAAAGTCTTCTAATAAAGTTTGTTCCATATCCTCAACTCCTTTTTTGATTTCATCTGCATATACAGTTAAGGCATCACGTATGATCGTAGGATCCATCCCTGTTTTAGCATAGATTCGTTCAACTTGTTCCTCCAAATTTTCAGGTGGTTCATCCTTGATCAACCCCTTCGTTGTACTCATAAAAGACTCACCTTGATTGAATTCCCAGTGAACAACTTCATCATAATCTTTGTTGTAAAATCGGGTTTCAACTAAAGGAGCACGAAACAAGGTCTGAGAGTCCTCAGCCGCTTCCATAAATACTCCATAACTCACTGGATTCATGGAATAAGTATGAGTCGATTTCTTCCCATTTGGGCGATGATGCGTGACCTGAAACTGGTCCTCATCAGCTTTTATAGAAATATTAGCTCCTGGAAAAAAACCATATTGTATCTCTTCTGTGAAAGCCTTTGAACGAGCATCTACCAATATAGGCTCAATCCATTGATCACCTAAATCACAATAATAGTTAAAACCTTTTTCATCTTGAGCTAAAACAGCTACATGAGCATCTGGTGTCCCCATGGATTCACCAATAAAATATGTTGAAACTCCTTCATGCTGAAAAGATTCATACAACCATAGTGATAAATCAAAACAGTTTCCTGTCGTATTGTATTTTTCATGCTGTTCTTTAATTAAGGGTACAGTGCGTTGATACGTCTCAGGTTGTTGTGGATAACGCCATGCTTTTGTTAGCGTTTCTAATGCAATTCCATCAAACTTCTTAAACACCCTCCTAATAGATTCTGGAGCTCTCATCCATTTTCCTCCTTTTTACATCTCTTCAGGTGCTTCTATTCCGAGTAGCGATAATCCTTCTTTGATAACCACACTCACAGATTCAACTAAAGCTAGGCGCGAAGGTTGATAAGGACTTTCCTCCAAGATACGCACATTAGCATAATAGCTGTTGAAATGTTGGGCGAGTTTTAACAAGTACTTCGCCATTTTGGAGGGATCATAATAATATACAGCTTGTTGAATCACTTCAGGGAATGAAGCGAGCTTTTGAATAATCGGCCATGCATAATTCCAGTCGGCTTCATGAAATTGATAGCTTGTAGAAGTGGCCCCAGCTTTTCGTAAGATGGATTTGGCACGTGCATAGGTGTATTGTAAGTACGGTGCTGTATCCCCATCAAAGCGCAGCATTTCGTCATAGGAAAACTCAATGTCATTACGACGATCGTTCTTCAGGTCGTGGAAGATCACCGCTCCCACACCAATCTTTCGTGCGACCTCATCTTTTTGTGCTAAGTCAGGATTTTTCTCTTCCACATTTTCTTTGGCATATTGAATCGCTTTTTCTAATGCTTCTTCTAGGAAAACCACTTTTCCTTTACGTGTAGACATTTTCTTTCCGTCTTTTAGCATCATCCCAAATGCAATGTGGGTAATCTCATCGGACCAATCATACCCTAGCTTATGAAGGACAGCTCTTACCTGATTGAAGTGAAGACTTTGCTCATTCCCCACCACATAGAGAGATTCAGCATGTTGATAAGTTTCTTTACGATAGATTGCAGCTGCAAGGTCACGCGTTGTGTAAAGTGTAGTTCCATCAGATTTTTTGATAAGCGCTGGCGGCATATTTAAGTCATCAAGACGAACAACTTGTGCCCCATCTGACTCTTCTAGCAATCCTTTTTGGTCTAGCATCTCAATGATCTGATCGGATTGAGCATGAAAGGAAGATTCACCTTTGTACGAATCAAATGAAACATGAAGGAGATCATAAATCGTTTGGAACGCTTCTAAAGATTCTTCACGGAACCACTTCCATAGTTTCGTTGCCTCTTCATCACCCTGTTCTAGCTTTTTAAACCAATCACGACCGAGCTGGTCAAGTGAGCTGTCCTCCTCTGCTTTTTCGTGAAAATATACATAAAGGTTCAGGAGCTCTTGGATGGGGTTAGCACGAACTTTCTCCTCATCTCCCCAAAGTTTGTAGGCAGCAATGAGCTTTCCGAACTGTGTCCCCCAATCCCCAAGGTAGTTGAGACGCTCGACGTTGTAGCCTGTTTTCTCAAGAAGGTTTCCGATTGCATTGCCGATCACTGTTGAACGGAGGTGACCCATTGAAAATGGTTTTGCAATATTTGGGTGGGAGACATCCATCGTGATCGTTTTACCCGCGCCATAGGATTGTGTTCCGTATTGTTGACCTTCCGTGATGATCGTTTTCAGTAGCTGTGTTGCAAATTGGGATTTGTCTAAGAAAAAGTTCACATAAGGGCCTGCTGCTTCAACCTGTGAGATGATTGTGTTTTCAGTGTTGAGTTGAGGTGCAAGCTCTAGGGCGATTTGGGCTGGATTTTTCCTTTCAATTTTGGATAGTTCAAAGCATGGGAGTGCCACATCACCCATGTGTGTGTGTTTTGGTGTTTCGATTAAGTTTTCGATTTGTTCGGCTGATAGTTTGTTTTGTAATGGTTGGTGTAGGATTGTGATGATTTCGTTTTGGTAGTTCATTGTAATTCCTCCTTGTAGTCACTCTTTTCCGTACTGAGAGGGGCAACTTCTTCACTAATTGTGGTTGCTTCCTCACTTTTATGGATGGCTTCTTCACTTATTACAGCTACTTCCTCACTTTT
>NZ_KE384331.1:202808-230955 GCF_000425225.1 Pontibacillus marinus BH030004 = DSM 16465
CCTCTCCCTCACTTACCTGACTAAAACACAAAAAACCCGCCTCTTCCCCCAAAAATCAGGAAAAGAGACGGGTTGTTATCCGCGGTACCACTCTCATTACCCTTCGCAAATAAACATACGAAAGGTCAGCTCTTGTACTTGATAACGGCAAGTTGCCGATGCCCCTACTACGCATTCAGGGTCATGCCTCAAAAGTCCGGTTCATCATCCTTCTGCTACCAGGCTCGCACCAACCCTGGCTCGCTTTAGCATCCACACGATTACTCTCTTTTTCATAGGCTATTTTCATATATTGAACTAATTATATCCAAACCACCAAATTGTGTAAAGGAATTTTTTACGATATAGTAAGTTCAAAACAGTAAAAGGTGGATTTCCGTGCTTCACTTAAAATCTGTACAGTACAAGCAACCCTCATTTAAAGAAAAGGAATTTCCTTTTTCCTTATCTCTATTTCGACAGCTCGACACACTTTCTTTTGAAAAATCTATCACCATTCTTGTAGGGGAAAATGGTACCGGAAAATCAACTCTACTAGAATCGATGGCTTTTGAGAGTGATAGCATTTTAATTGGTGGAGAAATGATTGATCAGGATCCTACACTACAGGCAGCTAGGAAAATAGCGCCCCACCTTGACCTCACTTGGCATGCTCGTACAAAGTCTGGCTTCTTTTTTCGTGCGGAAGATTTTCGAAACTATGTCCAAAAGGTAACGGAGTATAGAGAAGATGCAGAGCAACAGCTTGAACGCATTAGAAGAGAGGACCCACATAGCTATGAAGTGCTTCCTTATGCGAGAACAATAGGTGAGCTAAATAACCTTTATGGTGATGGCCTTGATGTGCGGTCTCATGGGGAAAGCTTTCTAGACCTATTCAAAGCAAGGCTAAGGCCGAATAGTTTTTATATATTAGATGAGCCTGAGGCCCCTTTGTCTCCATTAAAGCAGCTTTCGCTTATCTCATTGATTATGGATTCCGTTCGAGAAGGATCTCAATTTATTATCGCAACTCATTCGCCCATGTTGATGGCATTACCAGAGGCAGAGCTTTTATCGATTGAGGACGGTGAGCTTATTCGAAAATCCTATGAGGAGCTTGAGCATGTGAAGCTTACGAAGGATTTCTTGAATCATCCTGAGCAATTTTTGAGGCATTTGTAGATTTTTATTAAGGAGTAGGCACTTTTACAGGCGCTCTGATCGAGGATTCGGGCGCTCCTGAAGCCTTTTCAGGCGGTCCGAAAATCGAATCAGGCGCACCACCCCCTTATTCAGGCGGCTAACTCCAATATCCAGGCGCTCTAGCGTAAGATTCAGGCGATCTCCCCCATATTCAGGCGGTACGCAACATCGCAGCATCTCCCCAACAAAAAAAGCCCCTCCAACCAAAGAGGGGCTTCTCATATATATAATGATTAGGGGGTAATCATTCGGACAAGGGAGCGTTTTTCGCTTCCCTTGTGGATTGTCTTTTCTTGATATCATATGGAACAATGATGCGTTTGGCTGGTTCGTCAACATTGTTCACTTTTTCAATGACGCATTTTGCTGCCTGGCAGCCTAGGCCGTGAATATTTACATCTACTGTCGTTAGGGGTGGTCGGGATATTTCGGATAAATACACGTTGTTAAAGCTTACGATCGAAACATCTTGTGGGACCTGATAGCCTAGTTCTTCAAGCATGGTCATTACACCAATGCTCATCAGATCATCGACAATGACCAGACCTGTTGGTGGTTCATCGAGTTGGAACAGTTGATGAACGGCTTCTCGCCCACCTGATTTCAGAAACTCCTGGTGGATATGATATTCATCCTTGATTGGTAGTCCTGCTTTTTCAAGTGCGAGTTCATAGCCTCTCATACGGTCTAATGTCACCACGAGATCCGTGTCACCTCCGATAAAGGCAATACGTTCGTGACCCTGTTCAATCAGGTGATTCGTAATATCCACAGCTGCTGTGACGTTATCATTATCCACATGTGTAATACTGTCTACTTGATTGTAAGGCTTGCCGATGAGAACAAACGGGAAGTCTTTTTCGATTAAGAAGTCTGAAACTGGGTCGTTTACCTGGGAGTATAATAGAATGATACCGTCTACTTGGTTCCCATAGACCATACGTTCCACACTTTCATAGATTTCATTCTCTGTTTCACCCGTGGAGATAAATAGAGAATGCTCCTCCTCATGGGCGATGGCACTAATCCCACGAAGGACTTCTGAGAAGAAAGGGTTTTGTAACGCCTTATCTGTAGAAGATTTCATGACGATGCCTAAAGCCTGAGTCGATTTATTCGCTAGGTTTCTCGCATTGACGTTTGGATGATACCCTAAATCCTTCATCGCTTTTCGAACGCGCTTTTTTGTGTTTTCACTTATTCTTGAATTGTTAGCAATAACCCTTGATACGGTTGAGGGTGCAACGTTTGCTGCTTTTGCTACATCCTTGATTGTAATCCCCATTATTCTTCACCCTTTAACGACGAACAGCGAAGAGATTATAGTTTCGCCTGGAAGTGAACACCTTGATCTGAACGCTCTCCAGAAACCTTTTCACCATTCAATGTAATTGTCTGATTGTCTTGTAAACCGTGCACGTACACGTCTACATTTTGATAGGATGGATTGAATCCACCTTGTTTTTCACCAAACGTGATGCTCACTTCGTCTGGAGTTGAGGAGATCGTTACCGGGAGTTTCATAGAGTCGTCTCCCTCATATTGATACGTTTCCCCATCATCATCATAGAAAACAGTTTTGTATTCACCTTCATCGTTTGCATATACGTGGAAGATGAGACTGTCTTGCTTGTGCATCGTCGATTGTCTTACTGGACTTAGCGCCACAAAAGACCCTTTCTTGATGAACATTGGTAATTTATCTAACTCAGCATGAATTAAATGCGTTTGTTTGCCGCTATATTCCTCACCTGTGAAGTAATCCACCCATGTGCCTTCTGGGAAGTACACAGCGCGATCCGTTACTTCTGGATGCATAATTGGAGCAATTAACGTGTTATCCCCAATCATGAACTCATCGTAAAGCTGGTACGTCTTCTCATCATGTGGATACTCAAGCATTAATGGACGCATTACCGGTACACCCGTTTCGTGGGCTTCACGGAAAAGTGAATAAAGCTGTGGAAGCCACTGATAACGTAATTGAATATAATCACGAATAATCGCTTCATATTTTTCACCAAACTGCCATGGTTCCTGACGAACAGTATCCAATGCTGAGTGGTTACGGAAGTATGGTGTAAACGCTCCTACTTGAGTCCAGCGAGTCAAAAGCTCACCATTTGTGTCGTGAGCAAATCCACCAACGTCTGGTCCTGAGAATGCGACTCCAGATAAACCAAGGTTCATGCACATTGGGAGGGCCATTTGTAAGTGCTCCCAGAAGCTACGGTTATCTCCTGTCCAAACTGATGCATAACGCTGTACGCCTGAATAACCTGCACGTGTTAGAAGGAATGAGCGTTTACCACCTAGTTGTTCCTTCATCCCCTTATACGTCGCTTCTCCCATTAATAATCCGTATAGGTTATGAAGGGCACGGTGTGTTTGAGGATCTCCGTCATTTTTGTGCATCACATTGGTATCCATCGTTTTTGTTTCGTTGAACACAGCTGGTTCATTCATATCATTCCAGATACCTTCGATACCAAGATCAGCATAGTATTGGTGTTTTTCACCCCACCATTTACGTGTGCGTTCATCTGTAAAATCAGGGAAAGCGCTCTCCCCCGGCCAAACATCTCCCGTATAAATATCGCCTTCTAGATACTTACAAAAATGATCTTCTCGAACACCTTCTTGATAAATGCTATACTCAGGAGCTTTCTTCACTCCTGGGTCTACAATCGGTACGACGCGTATCCCTGCATTTTTTAGGTCCTGAATCATGTTTTCAGGTGTTGGGAATTGGTCTTTATCAAACGTAAACACGCGATATTCGTTCATATAATGAATGTCTAAGTATAAAACATCTACAGGAATGTTCTTTTCAATAAATGCATTGGCTACTTCACGTACTTCTTGTTCACTCTTGTAGCTATAGCGGGACTGGTGATAACCAATTGCCCATTTTGGAGGCAAAGGCATACGACCTGTGACATGTGTATATTGTTCAATTACATCTTTAGGAGAAGGTCCAATAAACACATAGTAATCAAGTTGACCACCCTCAGCACGGAAAGAGTAATGATCAGACTCTGTTTTCATATCAAATGTAGACTTATAGCTATTGTCGAAAAAGATACCATGTGCGCGTCCATCTCTTAAAGACATAAAATATGGAATGGACTGATAGAGTGGATCTGTTTCTGGATTGTGTGGTGCGAAAACATCGGAATTCCACATGGTGTAAGATTCCCCACGCTTATCTAGGAAGCCTGTTTTCTCACCAAACCCATAAAAGCGGTCCTGTTCTAACATTTCTTTATAGCAAATGACTTCACCGTTTTCCTGAAATCCTAGTCCTTTTTCCTGTTCAGAAGCAATTATATGTCCTTCTTTATCTTGTATGCGTAGACGGAAAGGAGCTTTCTGAATATAAGCATCAAGCTTGCTTGTCGAGATGATATAACTGTCTGATTCTTCTTTTAACTCTTGTTCGACGGTTTCAGGTTGTGCGATTACTGCTGGTGTTGATTTCAGCGATGGTATTGCTTTTTGATTCATTACGATTCGGATGATGTCTGCACGGTTGAATGTTACGGTTACATAGCCATTTTCGCAATAAAATGTGTAGCCTTTTTCGTCTTTGTCAACGTGCGTGACATTGCCAACATCCTGATATGATGTTTCGGATAGGTTCTGGTTGTTTCCTGGGTGGATTGCAAAGCTTGTATCTTCAAGCATTCCATTCCCTCCTTTATATACTAGTCAGTTGATTCTTGTTTATTTTTGCGACTGACGATGGCAACAAAGGCTACAAATCCTCCAATGATAACGACCATGGCACCGATAAATAAGAAGTTAATCCCTTGCTCTTCTTCTTGAATAAAGATATCAGCCATTTCACGATCTATTGCAACTTTGACCTCACCATTGCCATCTTTTCGGGCTACGTTATCATGGATTAATCCACGTAATTGCTTGCCTTCAGGAATATCTTTAAGGTGAGCAACCTTCGTTTCTTCTGAATTATTGATGACCAGATAAACTGTTTCATCCTTATAAGTACGTTTAAATACTCCAAAAGCTCCATCACTTACGACTTGTTCAAAGCTTCCTTTTGTTAATGCTGGAAACTTACTACGTATCGCGGAAAGCTGCTCCATGTATTGCTTCAATTCTGTATCCCCAGCCTTGAAGTTCATCATGCGACGGTTATCTGGGTCTTCCCCACCATCCATAGGGATTTCACTTCCATAATAGACAATTGGAATGCCTGGGGCACCGTACATATACGTTAAAGCTAGTTTCCATCGTGTGATGGGGTTTTGATTATTGTTAAAAGCTAATCGAGTAAAGCGTTTATTGTCATGGTTATCTAAGAATGTGCCGAGTGAGCCAGGGTTTTCATAAAATGCTTTATTTCGTTTCCACGCTCTATTTAACGGATCCAGATCAACACCTGACTTTTGAAACACTTTAGTTGCTGCATTGAAAAATGGATAATCCACTAAAGAATCGATACCGATTTTTTGGTATTCTGCCAAGTAGCTTGGATCTTCACTCCAAACCTCTCCTAAAAGGAAGAAATCTTCATCTATACTTTTTACATGATCACTAAAATCTTCCCAAAAGGATTTCGGGACGTGCTTCACTGTATCTAAACGGAAACCATCAACACCCGTCTCTTTAATCCAGTATTCCGCAACATCCATAAAGTACTGCTTTACTTCTGGATTTTCTTGTTTTAAGTCAGGTAACCCATAAATCCAGCCTTCTTCAAGCTGTGTCTGACTATTCCCCATAATCATGGACTCTTCATGAAACCAATTTTTCTTCTCAGGATCATCTACCCATGGATGTTCTTGACCTGTATGGTTCACAACAAAGTCAAAAATTACTTTCATATCGCGCTTGTGAGCTTCCTTAACAAGCTTCTTGGCATCAGCCATCGTGCCGAAGTGTTCTTCTACTTTTTTGAAATCGGTTATCCAATACCCGTGATAACCCCTTGGCTGGTTCTCCATGATAGGGGTAAGCCAGATTGCAGAAAAACCTAACTCCTTAATGTAATCTAGCTTTTCAATAACCCCTTGAAGATCACCACCATGGTAGGCTTTAGGGTCCTTTGTATTGACTTCATAATCATTATCTTGGTTTCCGTTGTAGAAACGATCCACCATTACAAAATAGATTGACTCATCTTGCCAGTTTCCTTCTTCTTTTTCAGCAGATCCTGTTTGTGGAAAGGCGTAAAAAAGAAGAAACGGAATCATGATAAGCGTACACAACACTCTGATTTTCATTTTCCGCTCCTCCAATGTAAACAATTTCATACGCCATTAAGATTATCCTTTTGTACCGCCTGCCGTCAAACCAGAAACGAAGTATTTCTGCAAGGATAAGAACAGAATTGAAATAGGTATTGCAATTAATACTGAACCTGCTGCGAATTTCGTAAATTCATTTCCAAATTGATCTGCTATTAAATCATAAAGACCTACTGCTAATGTAAATTTCTCTTCAGATCTTAATAACACTCGCGCCAAAATAAAATCTGTAAAAGGCGTGATAAATGTAAATAACGAAACTACAGCTACTATTGGTTTGGCTAAAGGCATAACGATCTGAATAAAAATTCTGAAGTGTCCTGCTCCATCCATTCGAGCTGACTCATCCAACTCTCTTGGGATGGAATCAATATACCCTTTCATAAGCCAAGTGTTCATCGGAATCGCTCCGCCTGTATAAACCAATATCAGAGCAAAATGTGTATCTAATAAACCTGTAGTTAATGCTAATACATAGATTGCAATTAAAGCGGCGAAGTTTGGGATCATTTGTAGAATTAAAAATGTTAACAAACCATTTTTTCTTCCTACAAAGCGATAACGAGAAAAGCTATATCCAGTTAAGCAAACCATTGTCACAGACAAAACCATAGTAATGGAACAAATTTTCAACGTGTTCCAGTACCATAACAGATAGTCACTCTCTTCTAGGTTAAAGAGACTCTTATAGTGAACAAGAGAAGCATTTTCTGGTATAAGTTTAGAGCTTGATAGACTATCTCCTGGGTTAAAGGACGAGCCAACGATCCAAATAACCGGGTACAAAATCACTGCAAACATAATTAGAATAAAAGAATAAGATAGGGTTAATTTTAAGATTTTTTGATTCTTCATATTACATCATATCCTCTTCTTGGAATGACCTTGTTTTTCTAAACTGCCAAATGGCTACTGATATTACAATTAATGAAAGCATCATCGTTATGGCAGCTGCTTTTCCATACTGAGCACTTGTCATGGTCAGTTCGTAAATCCACGATATCAATATGTCTGTCCCTCCTGCATTTTGGTTCGGTACAGCAGGACCCCCACCATTAAACAAGAAGATTACATTAAAGTTATTAAAGTTAAACGTATATTGAGTAATCAAAATAGGTGCTGTCGCATAAAGAATTAACGGTAACGTAATTGATTTGAATTTTTGGAAAATGCTTGCACCATCCACATCTGCGGCTTCATACAGTTCATCTGGAATCGATTGCAGAACCCCGGTTGTCATAGCAAATACGAATGGGAATCCAAGCCATCCTTGAATTAAGATAAGTGCAAAACGAGTCCAAAACGGATCTGTCATCCAATGAATATTCATACCGAATGCCGATAAAATGTCTTCATTAATCGTACCAACCGTTTCATTGAACATACCTGCGAATACAAGAATGGAAACGAATGCTGGTATAGCCCAAGGTAAAATAAAAACTGTACGAATGGTTTTCTTAAACATTAAATCTTTCTGATTGACTAATACTGCTAAGAATACTCCAAGTGCAACTTGTAATGTTGTTGCAACAAACGTCCAAATGATTGTCCAAGATAATACACTGAAGAACGTTTGTCTCCAAATATCAAGCTTAAAAATATCAATATAGTTTTGAATCCCAATCCAATCAACCAATTTCGCAGGAGGTGAATGATATAAATCATAGTTTGTAAAAGAAAGTAAAACTACGAATATAATAGGGAAAATTACAACAAACAAAAGTAAGAAAAACCCAGGGGAGATCATTAGATAAGGGAATCCACTATCTACTAATGTACGGTATTGCTCTCTAACTGAATTCAGCTTATTCCCTAAATCCCGTTTCTTTCCGTTCTGATAAGCATCATAAAGATTATAGGCATACACGAAAACCCCTAACAAAATAACGAGTAATGAAATAATCCCTTTAACGAGTAAAAATATCGAGTGGTCATATTTCACATCAGTACCTAAGGTAACCAATCCCCATAACCCAAGACTAATCATATCTGCAAATGCAACAATAAATGCACCGCATAAAATTAAAAAGATTAGTCCTTTTAATATTTGACGATTATAGAATTGTCCAACTCCTGGTATCACGGATAAACCCAAGGCTAGTTTGCGGTGTTTGGATGCAGGTTTTTCTGATTCATAACCTGTTTGGATGTTCGGTTCCATATGGGAATCTCCTTTCTAGCATCCATGATGGAATAAGCAGCACCTCTTTAGGAGAGGTACCGCTTATACAATTATCATTTATTCAGAGTGATTTGCTTCAATGTTAGCTTTAATGGTTTCAACAGCGTTATTTAAAGCTTCTTCTGGTTCTGCCTTATCTGTTGCGACAAGCTGAAGAGCCTGTGCCATTGGTCCCCAAACCTCAGCCATCTCTGGAATGTTAGGCATTGGTGTTGCGCGAGAGGATTGAACAGCTACTGCTTTCGCTTTTGGATCCTCTGCAATAATTGGATCTTCAATTAAAGATTTAACTGGTGGAATTTCAGCTGTTTCCTTAAAGCGAATCTTTGCATTTTCTTCATTCGCAATCCATTCAACAAGTTTTGTTGCCCACTCTTTATTGTCAGAGAATGAACTTACATGCCAACCTTTTACCCCCATGAATGTTGTAGGGTATTCACCATTTGGTAATTTAGGCATTGGTGCTACACCATAGTTAATGCCTTTATCAGTAAGACCCTGGAAAGCCCATGGTCCATCTTGCTGTGAAGCTACCTTACCTTCTTCAAATAGTGCACCTTTTGTAGATCCACCACTTTCGCCAACAATTCCACTTGGGAAAACGTTGTCATACCACTTTTCAATATACTTGGCACCTTTGATAGCACCTTCGTTATTTAAACCGATTTTACTTGGATCAAGTGCTCCGTCATTGTTTTCAAATACATAGCCACCAAATCCACCAATAACAGCATGAGCAAAGTAATAGTTATCCCATAGAGCAAGGAAACCATATTCTTTTTCTCCACCAAAATCTTGAGAGAACTTATAAAGGTCTTCAAAGTTTTCTGGTGGTTCCTCCATTAAATCTTTATTATAGATAAAGATTGGTGTTTCAGTCGCTTTTGGTAGACCGTATAATGTACCATCATATGTTTCTGCTAGTATAGAAGATTCTGTGTAACGGTTAATAACCTCATCACTTGTTTCAAGTGGTGCGATTAACCCCTCTGTTACAACCTGACCAATTTGATCATGAGGTAATGTTAGTACGTCCGGTCCGCTTCCCGCTGGTCCATCTAACCGAAGATTTTCACGAATTTCAGTAGCCATATCCATTTCTTTATACTCTACTTTTATTCCATATTCCTCTTCGAAACTCTTAATTGCTGGATCAAGACCAACACCTTTTTCTTTGTCTTCCCAGATTACTAGCTTCTCTGGTTTTTCAGAACTTGCTTCTCCTTCAGTGCCTTCATTTGAAGAACCCTCACTGTTTCCTTCTGATTCCTCGTTAGTTGGTCGTTCAGGTGCACATGCTGCAAGAACACCTAGAGCCAAAACCAACATCATGAAAAGTGCAAAAACCTTTTTCATGCTTGACCCCTCCTGAAAAATAAATTTATGTACAAACGTCAAAAGCAAGTATGTCATGATGAAATGAAATCAATTTAGGAAAACGTTTGCACAACTTCTTAATTAGCATTATACATGAGTTTTGAATTTTAGCAATAATTTTTTAAGCGCTTTCAAAAATTTATTTTTAGTCCCTTTATTATATGAAATCACAGTACTTATAAAGTAATTTCATAGATTTTTAATTGACACTTGAAAACGCTTGCTCTAATCTCGTGATATATACCTTTTATGTATTCCTAGTTCTTACATGACATTATGAAATGAACAAAAAAGCGCAAACGTTTGCTCAAATTAAGGAGGAGATATTATGTTAAAGGAAGCGATCTATCATCGGCCTAAAAACAACTTTGCCTACGCCTATGATAAGGAAACTGTACATATAAGAATCCGTACAAAAAAAGATGACCTAACTCACGTACGTCTACAACATGGAGATCCGTATTACTGGACAGAAGATGGTTGGCAATATCAACTAGATGATATGGAGAAAAGCGGGAGTGACTCACTCTTTGATTACTGGTTTATCGCCATCAAACCTCCTCACCGCCGGCTTCGATATGGTTTTGAATTAACAGACGAAACAGAAACTGTGTACTTTACTGAAAAAGGATACTTCGAAGAACCTCCAGGAGAAACGAACGATCACTTTAGTTTTCCTTTCTTAAACCCAATAGATGTTTTTGATGCTCCTGATTGGGTAAGAGACACTGTTTGGTATCAGATTTTCCCGGAGCGTTTTGCTAATGGAGATCCGTCAATAAACCCTGAGGGAGTTGTGCCTTGGGCAAGTACTGAACCTGAACCGGATAATTTCTTTGGAGGCGATTTTGAAGGTGTTATTCAAAACCTCGATTATCTTGTTGACTTAGGTGTAAATGGAATCTATTTCACTCCTATTTTCAAAGCACGATCTAACCATAAATACGATACGATCGATTATATGGAGATCGACCCACAATTTGGTGATAAAGAAACATTCCGTAGGTTAGTTAAGGAGTGTCACAACCGTGGTATCCGCGTTATGCTCGATGCAGTATTCAACCACAGCGGTTATTACTTTGAACCATTTCAAGACCTATTGAAGCATGGTGAACAGTCTAAATATAAGGATTGGTTCCATGTGAGAGAATTTCCAATTCAAGAGGAACCGATTCCTAGTTATGATACCTTTGCGTATGTCCCATCAATGCCGAAATTAAATACTGAGCATCCTGAAGTTCGAAAATACCTTCTAGATGTAGGAAGGTACTGGATTGAGGAATTTGATATAGATGGTTGGAGACTAGATGTTGCAAATGAGGTTGATCATGCTTTTTGGAGAGAATTTAGAAAAGTAGTGAAAGATGCAAAAGAGGATACTTACATTTTAGGAGAGATTTGGCATGACTCCATGCCTTGGTTACAAGGAGATCAATTTGATGCAGTAATGAATTATCCATTCACGAGCGGTGTTCTACAATTCTTTGCTGAACAAAACATATCTGCTACGGATTTTTCAAATAAGATCACAAACGTACTTCAATTATATCCGGAAAACGTGAATGAAGTATCCTTTAATTTATTAGATAGTCACGACACATCAAGAATTCTATCAATTGCTAATGAGAATAAGGACGTTGTCAAACTGATCTATCTCTTCCAACTATCCTTTATCGGAACACCATGTATCTATTATGGAGATGAAGTTGGTATGACAGGTTTAGGTGATCCTGGCTGTCGTAAATGTATGGTATGGGATAAAGAAGAACAAGATCTTGATTTATTCTCACATGTCCAGAAGCTTTTGACCTTGAGAAAAGAAATTCCTGCTTTTAGTAATGATGGTGCCTTCCGTTTCATCAAAACAGATGATGCAACAAATTCAATTATGTATGAGAAAGCTAATGATCGACAGAAGCTTTTATTCGTCATTAATAATTCTGAACATCATGTAACACAAGGGCTTCCATATGCTGAAACCTATCAAGCAAAAGAACTGCTTACTGAAGAAATTGTAGAATTGAATCCTAATGAAAACATAAAACTAAACCCTTATGAAGCAAAGGTTTATTACATCCAATAAGATAAAATAAAATCCTGCCATACAGTGGTAGGATTTTATTATAAAGAGGGGATCCCATGGGCGAATCAAAAGCTGATACAACAAAAAAACTAACGCTATTTTCTTTAACCTGGCCGATTTTCATCGAGATATTGTTACACATGCTCATGGGAAATGCGGATACACTCATGCTAAGTCAGTATTCGGATGATGCGGTAGCTGCCGTGGGCGTATCCAATCAGATTTTATCTGTTGTGATTGTGATGTTCGGTTTTGTGGCGACAGGAGCTGGTATTCTTGTGGCTCAAAATCTAGGCGCAAATCGAGATGAACAGGCGGGCACGATTGCAATGAGCTCCCTTTCTCTTAACCTTTTGTTCTCCCTAGTCATGAGCATTGGCTTAGTGCTGTTCTCTCAACAGATTTTGAATATTATGGACCTGCCAAATGAACTCATGAGTGAATCTGGACTCTACCTGAATATCGTTGGTGGATTTATGTTCGTTCAGGCACTCATTATGACGGCTGGACAGATTCTACGAAACTATGGATTTACCAAGGATGCCATGTACGTCACGATTGGAATGAACATCTTAAATGTGATCGGAAACTACCTCTTTATTTTTGGTCCAATGGGGTTCCCTTCACTAGGTGTTCAGGGTGTTGCAATCTCAACAGCCGGTAGCAGAACGCTTGGCTTATTTGCATTGGTTATTTTATTAGTACGACGTAAAGAAGTGGTACTTCCTTTACAAGCATTTTTCCGTTATCAAAAAGAACACATTCGCAATCTGTTACAGATCGGTGTGCCTTCTGCTGGTGAACAATTATCCTATAATGCTAGTCAAATGGCGATCACATATTTTATAGCCCAAATGGGTACCACAGCGATTACAACGAAAGTCTATGCACAAAACATTATGATGTTCATCTTCCTTGCAGCCATTGCCATTGCCCAAGGCACACAAATTTTAATTGGCCATTATATGGGAGCAGACAAAATTGAATCGGCTTTTTCAAGATGTTTAAGAAGTACGAAGATCGCTATTATTATTTCAGTTTCTATGGCACTTGTGGTTTATGCGGGAAGTGACTTTTTACTAGGATTGTTTACGAATAATGTGAGCATTATCGAACAGGGTTCTGTTTTACTACTGATGACGGTGTTGCTTGAACCAGGACGTGCCACAAATCTGGTAGTCATTCACTCTCTTCGCGGAGCTGGTGATGTTAAATTTCCTGTGATTGTTGGGATTTTATCTATGTGGGGCATCTCTGTCACATTCGCTTGGTTCTTTGGCCTCTTTCTGGGTCTGGGTTTAGTTGGAATTTGGATAGGGTTTATTGCGGATGAGTGGTTACGTGGGTTGATTATGATCAATCGTTGGCGCGGGAAGAAATGGACTGATAAACGATTTGTTTAATAGGACTAGGAATTGATAACGATTACAGATATTTCCCTTTATGTCTTGTCCCTATTTCGTTTATACTAATAGAAGATAATTACCAAAAGTTGCTTTTGATTCCTACGTATGGTTTTCATATTTTTTTCAAAACCTATAAATAAATCATTGGCAGGGAGGCACTTCTATATGAAACGTACATTTACTCTATTTCTTACAAGCATCATGACCATTCTCGTAATCGCGGGTTGTAGTGCAGGCGCTACAACAGCAGATCCCGTATCCCATGCAAAAAGTCAGTTAGACATTCCGATTTTCACACCAACTTATTTACCTGAAGGCTTTACGTTAAATGCTTCGGACTCTTATTTTATTAATGGATCTCTTTTCTTATCCTACCAGAGTGAGGATGGAGAAAAAGCAGTCGATATCTATGTTGATCACAACAATGTCAGAGATGTAAACGAGCATATTTACAAATACATCAACGATGATTTCGATGAAGAACTTGAAATCGATTTAGAGCCGTATCAAAAAATCGGTTCTTTTGTTGGAAAGCTTACAAAGAAAGAGGATTTCAAAGTATTAAACTTTCAATTCATTCCTGAGCGCTTTGTAGAAGAGGAAACGACAGCTCATTATGCGATTAAGTCAAAAGGGTTGTCTGAACAGCAGTTTAAACAGATTATTTCTACGTTATCCGAGTAATAGTAAAAGGTCTGATCCTCTCTCGGGAGGTTCAGACCTTTGTTATATCAGACTTCAATTTTAACTTTATATTTCTGTAGCCAATAATTAATTTGAGCTAAATGGGCTAAAAGCTGTGGTCCCGTCATTAGCTGGCCGAACCATGGTGCATCAATGTCCTTTCCTTCACTTTCAACAAGGTCCCGAATACGGCCTCGATCAAACAGTTGGAAAAGCGGCGCTTTCGGATCATCTAGAATTTCGTGCATCCAGCTAACAACGGCTTTTGTATAAACTGGGTTATGCGTTTTTGGATAAGGGCTTTTTTTACGATACAGCACATCATCTGGCAAAGTACCCTCTAACGCTTTTCGCAAAATCCCTTTTTCTCTGTCCCCGTAACGCTTCATATCCCATGGAATGTTCCAAACGTATTCTACAAGTCGATGGTCACTAAAAGGAACACGTACTTCTAAGCTAGCGCCCATGCTCATGCGGTCTTTCCTATCTAAAAGCGTTGTCATAAACCATAGCATATTCAGATAAAATAACTGGCGACGTTGCTTTTCTTCTTTATCTTCCCCTTCAAGTTGTGGCGTTTCCTCAATCGTTTCATGATAACGATCCATCATATACCCTTGGAGATCTAGTTTTTCTTGCCACTCTTGCTTGAGCAGCCCTTGACGAACTTGAGATGAGCGAATCCACGGGAACCCTTCTCGTGCAAGTTCATCTTCACGGTAAAACCATGGATAGCCTCCAAAAATCTCATCTGCACATTCTCCAGATAGCGCTACCGTGATATCTTTTTTGACTTCGCGGCAAAACCAGAGTAAGGAAGAATCAATGTCCGCCATCCCTGGTAAATCCCGCATATCTACTGCTTCTTTTAAGTAATCAGCGAGTACTTCATTATTTAATACACAATTTTTATGATCTGTACCATTACGATTTGAAACAAGCTCTATGAAAGCTTCATCACTATTTGGTTGGAATGTATTCGATTTAAAATATTTTTGATTATCTTCATAATCAATCGAGTATGTTTTGAGAGTATCTCTTCCTTCTTTCTTCATATGATCTGCCGCTATGGCTGTGATGGCGCTTGAATCTACCCCTCCTGATAAGAAGGTCCCAACCGGAACATCCGAAACAAGCTGCCTTGTTACGGCATCTTGAAAAAGCTCTCGAATTTTTGCTGCTGTTTCTTCTA
The DNA here is from genome assembly GCF_000425225.1 of Pontibacillus marinus BH030004 = DSM 16465. Classification (GTDB taxonomy): domain Bacteria; phylum Bacillota; class Bacilli; order Bacillales; family BH030062; genus Pontibacillus; species Pontibacillus marinus. The sequence continues at coordinate 218,191 of NZ_KE384331.1, forward strand.
CATTTTCCGTGTGCGGCTTACTTTCTACGTTCCAGTACCGTTCGATGTTTAATCCATTTTTGTCGTAGCGAGCGCGGTGGCCTGGTCGGATTTCTTTTACACCCTTAAAAACGCCATGCCCAGGCGTACGAGATGGCCCTAAGGCTAGAATTTCACTTAGTCCATCCTTATCCAGGATAGGCTTCACATCCGGATGGGCAAGTAACGCCTTTAACTCAGATCCAAACAGAAGTCCTCCTGCATTTTCTGTATAAAATAAAGGCTTAACACCTAAACGATCTCGTGCTAAGAAAAGCGACTGGTCTCTTCCATCCCAAATCGCAAAAGCGAAAATTCCATTTAAATGATCTACACATTTATCTTTCCATTGCATATAACTCTTCAACAAAACTTCTGTATCTGAATGAGACTGAAACCTCCAACCCAGTCGATCTAGCTTCTTTCGTATGTCTTCTGTATTATAAAGTTCGCCGTTATAGCATATCGTATAAGAATCGTTTCCGAATTGGAATGTCATCGGTTGATGACCACCATCAGGATCTACTACGACCAATCTTTGATGTCCAAAGGCTACATGAGGCTTTATCCAGGAGTTCGATTCGTCCGGTCCTCTATAGTGAAGCGTTTTAGCCATATCTTCCACAATCTGCTCATACTGCCTAAGGTCTTTTTGATAGTCGACCCATCCGCTAATCCCACACATTGAAACTCACCCTTTCTACAACTCGTGATGCATCTCTTTTCATACATATGCCTAGATGAGAAAGATGTGAAAAAGAAAACCGTTTATTAGCACATTGAGAAATTCGTTTCATCTTAAAAAGTTGAGAAAAATTATTACTCACACTTGAAAATGATTCTCAATTTCATTATAATGAATATATCGAAACTTACTTACCCCCCTTTTTTTTATAAGAAAGACTGCACTTACCTAGCTGCCAAGGTGAGTGCAGTCTTTTTCTGTAATAATAAAAAAACTGCTCCTCTCGTTATGAGAAGAACAGTTTTTAAGATTACATAATTCCTAATGGTAAGCGCCCAAATCCAAGTACCACCGCGATAATGAAAGCGATGAAGAATTGGATCCACCACGTACGAGCTGGTTGGCGTTTTTTCGCTTTGTTAGCGATCATTTCAATCGCTGCAATTGTCCATATACCAGCGATTACTTTAATGATTAACTCACCTGTAAATCCGCTAATACCTTCAAAGTAATTTCCAATTAAGCTTCCGCCAGAATACAAGATTAATAAAAAGTCCAAACGCAAAATCATGTGAACAATTTTGCCTGGTTTTGCTTTTCCAAAACGGTATAGCCACACAGCTACGCCGAGTAGGATTAACGCAAGCACCCACGATGTGATATGTAAGTGTGTCATCCTTTTTCCTCCTTAACATAAACGTACAAGCTAGCCCTATCATCATATCAAAAATTAGCTTTTGAAGCGAATGTTTACTATCCTCACAGTCCAATAACCAAATAATTCAGAAAAACTGTTATAATGACACTATTGGAGTCATCTTATTAACTAGGAGGGGATACAATGACACGTACACAATCGAGTGAAGAAATTATTGAACAAACCCAGGAGTACGGTGCGAAAAACTATCACCCACTGCCAATCGTTGTTGCGAAAGCAGAAGGTGTATGGGTTGAGGATCCAGAAGGCAATCGTTACATGGATATGTTAAGTGCCTATTCTGCGGTGAACCAAGGACACCGTCATCCGAAGATTATCAAAGCGCTAAATGATCAAGCAGAGCGCGTCACACTGACCTCTCGTGCTTTCCATAATGATCAACTTGGACCTTGGTATGAAAAAATATGTAAGCTAACGAACAAGGAAATGGCTCTACCCATGAACACAGGCGCTGAGGCTGTTGAAACAGCGATTAAAGCAGCTCGTCGTTGGTCATATGATGTAAAAGGTGTTGAAGAAGATCAAGCTGAGATCATCGCTTGCACAGGTAACTTCCATGGCAGAACAATGACAGCGGTTTCTTTATCTTCTGAAGCAGAATATAAACGCGGTTTCGGTCCAATGCTTCCGAATATTAAAATTGTTCCTTATGGTGATGCTGATGCTTTACGCAATGCGATTACAAAGAATACAGCAGCCTTCATTTTTGAACCGATTCAGGGTGAAGCTGGTATTGTTATGCCACCTGAAGGATTCTTAAAAGAAGCTTATGATATTTGCCATGAAAACAATGTTCTTTACATTGCAGATGAGATCCAAGCAGGCCTAGGCCGTAGTGGTAAAATGTTTGCTTGTGATTGGGAAAATGTTTCACCAGATATCCTCATCCTAGGTAAAGCACTAGGCGGCGGTGTTTTCCCAATCTCTTGTATTGTAGCGAACAAAGATATCCTAGGCGTATTTAACCCAGGGTCCCACGGTTCAACATTTGGCGGAAACCCGCTAGCATGTGCTGTATCTGTGGCTTCGTTAGAGGTTCTTGAAGAAGAAAAACTTGCAACTCGTTCACTAGAACTTGGTGAGTATATGAAAAAAGAACTTCAAAAAATCGATAATCCAAAGATCAAAGAAGTGCGCGGCAAGGGCTTGTTCATCGGTGTTGAGATGAAAGAACCTGCTCGTAAGTACTGCGAAGAGTTAAAAGCAAAAGGACTTCTTTGTAAAGAAACACATGAAAATGTAATACGCTTCGCTCCACCACTTGTGATTGATCAAGAGGACCTGGATTGGGCGATTGGACATATTAAAGAAGTATTGAGCTAATTTTAAAAACCCTGCCAGGTGGCAGGGTTTTTATTATTTGAGAGTTTCGGGTGTTGGGACGCTTTTGCTCGGGTTGGCGCTCTTTTCGCTCGGGTCGGCGCTCTTTTCGCTCGGGTTGCCGCTGCTTTCGCTCGGGTCAGCGCTGCTTTCGCTCGGGTTGCCGCTGCTTTCGCTCGGGTCAGCGCTGCTTTCGCTCGGGTTGGCGCTGCTTTCGCTCGGGTCGACGCTGCTTTTGCTCGGGTCAGCGCTGCTTTCGCTCGGGGCGACGCTGCTTTCGCTCGGGGCGACGCTCTTTTCGCTCGGGTTGCCGCTGCTTTCGCTCGGGTCGGCACTGCTTTCGCTCGGGGCGACGCTGCTTTCGCTCGGGGCGGCGCTCTTTTCGCTCGGGTCGACGCTGCTTTCGCTCGGGTTGCCGCTGCTTTCGCTCGGGTCGGCGACGTTTTCGCTCGGGTCGACGACGTTTTCGCTCGGGTCGACGACGTTTTCGCTCGGGTCGACGCTGCTTTCGCTCGGGTTGCCGCTGCTTTTGCTCGGGTCGGCGACGTTTTCGCTCGGGTCGACGACGTTTTCGCTCGGGTCGGCTTATAAAGCCTTCACCGCTCCTCCATCCACAACAAAAGACTGCCCGGTCACATACGTATTAGCAAAAGAAGCTAAAAACACAGCAGTTCTAGCAAATTCATCAGGAGTTCCATAACGCCCTGCTGGGATGCGTGTCTCATGCTCAGCTTTCACTTCTTCAGGACTTAATCCTCTTCGCTTCGCCTGTACCTGATCTAATTCTTCCACACGATCTGTACTAATTCGCCCTGGACCTAATGTATTCACTAGAATGTTTTCTCCTGCATACTCACGAGCTAGTGATTTTGATAATCCAACAATCCCATTTCTGAACGTATTCGAAAGGATCAGGCCATCAATCGGCTCTTTGATCGAAGAGGAGGCAATATTTAAGATTCTGCCCTCTCCTGCCTCTTTCATATGAGGAAGTACGTAACGTGTTGCCCGAATGAAACTCAATAAATTTAACTCGAAAGCTTTTTGCCAATCTTCATCCTCAAAATCCATAAACGAACCAGCTGGGGGACCACCAGCATTGTTAATTAACACATCAATGCCACCTAGCTTATCGATTGCTCCTTCGAATAATGACTTAAGATCCTCCTCTTTTGTTATATCGCACACCTCTGTATGAGGTCCTGGAACATCTCCCCCAATTTCACGCTTGATTTCCTGAGCTGCTTCAAGTAAATGTTCTGGATCACGGCTCGTGATGAGCACTTCCGCTCCCTCACGTACAAACTCCTTCGCAATCGCCTGTCCAATTCCTTTGCTTGATGCCAGTACAACAACTCGCTTTCCTTTTAACCCTAAATCCATAAAAAAAATCCTCCTCGATTCTTATTACTCCTATTGTAAAGAATCGGGGAGGGGAACTTCCAAAATTATGATTTAAAAGGCATCTAAGAAATTGATGAGAGCAGGTCCAAGAAGGACAATGAACAGACTTGGGAAAATGAACAATACTAGCGGGAACATCATTTTGACCGGAGCTTTCATAGCTTGTTCCTCTGCTCGTTGTTTTCGCTGATCCCTTACCTCATTCGATTGCACACGAAGAACTTGTACCATCCCAATTCCTAGTTTTTCAGCCTGCAAAATATTACTGATTAAAACTTTGATTTCATCCAACTCCAGGCGTTCTTTAACACCTGTTAACGCTTCTCTACGAGTTCGCCCCAGACGAATTTCCTCCAAGCAACGATGGAATTCATCCGAAAGAACCCCCTCTTGTTTGGAAACCAATTTTCCTAATGCAGAGTCAAATCCCAGGCCAGCTTCAAGACTTACAGTTAAAAGATCTAATACATCAGGAAGTTCCTTTAGTGCTTTTTCATTTCTTGCTTTTATTTTTTGGTTAATATAAATTTTCGGGAAGATGAGAGCAATCCCAGCACCGAAAAGCCCCATCGTTATATCAGCACCAAATGATCCTCCTAGTAAAGCACTGTATCCACCGAATAATACAGGTAACAGAACCATCAAAATGATCTGAATCAAACGATATTCAACAGGCGTCATGCCGAAAGGATTTCCTGCCTTAAGTAGCTTAAGTTCAAGATTGTTTTCTTTCTGGTCACTTTCAGGCTTCATCTTTTTACGAAAATTTCGTCTGACCGATTTCCATAATGGACCTATGATTCGCTTAGAAATGGGCAAATCTTCTTTTTCATCATCAGGCTCACCCACTATAGCCTCGGAGCTTCCTGTTACCTTTGCCAGTCGGCTTTGTACATGTCCCTTCTTTTCATCACGTACACTGAGCAAACCGTAGATGAATAACACCATGGTTAAAAAAAAGCTAAGGTAAATCATAAACTACACCTCAATTGTAGTGATTTTCTTAATCATAAAGAACCCTACAGTTCCTGATACAGCACCGCCAACCAGCATGATCAAGCCAATTGGGTGCGAAATTAGCGCTCCAATATAATCCGGCTCAATTAAGTAAAGGATAAATGCAAGTGCTACGGGTAAGAGCCCAATAACGACTCCTGATAAGCGACCTTGAGCAGTTAAGGTTGTAATCTGCCTCTGGATTTTCGTTCGATCGCGAATCGTGTTCACAATTTTATCGAGAACGGTGGCCAGATTTCCACCAACGGTTCGCTGAATGATAATGGCTTGTACCATTAACTCCAAGTCCTTACTTGGCATGCGTTCATAAAGTCCATTCAGCGAATCCTCCAGTGTACTTCCGTATTGCATCTCTTTAAGGACAAGCTCAATTTCATCCTTAATGGGTGCCTCCCCTTCTTCCACAACGGTTTGGAGACTTTGAGGTAAACTGAAGCCTGCACGCATTGAACCAATCATGGTGCTCAGCATATCCGGTAACCCTTCATTAAATGCTTTCACTCGATCCTTAATCTTCTTCTTTATAAACCATAACGGAATAAAATATCCAATTGGCGCACCGATGAACAGCATGATTAGATCTCCCGAAATTAAAAATAGCAACATCCCTACAAGAAAAACGGAGATGATTTGGAAAAATATATATTCTTCAGGCTTAATCGGGAGCCCTGACTTTTTAATTAACGCTTCTAACTTCGAAGACTTTTCCTTTGATAAAACTTTCTTGCCAAGCTTTTCACGAGCTAAGCGAATATCAACAAGAGAACGCAGCTTCTTTTTATCTAGTTTCTTGGAATCAGAATGTTCGAGGTAACGCTTCATTCTTTTTTCCAAGCGCTTATTTCTCATAAAAAGAAAATGGAATAGACCGTAGAAAAATAGGAGCGTTGTGATTCCAACCATTAAGGTAATGTACCAGAACATTTACATCCACTCCTCTTGTTCAATAAACACCTGAGCCGGAATATGAATACCTGAGGATTCCAATCGCTCATAGAATTTTGGACGTACACCCGTTGGAACGAGACGACCCTGGATTTTGCCGTTTTCATCTACACCGGTTTGCTTATATGTAAAGATGTCCTGCAACACAATGACGTCACCTTCCATCCCCTGAACTTCAGTAATGTGGGTGATTCGTCGCGTTCCATCTTTCAAACGAGCCTGTTGAATAATTACATCCAACGCACCTGCAATTTGTTCACGAATCGCTCTGATCGGAAGCTCCATCCCTGCCATTAATACCATTGTTTCTAAACGTGAAATCATATCACGTGGTGAGTTCGAGTGACCTGTGGCGAGAGAACCATCGTGACCCGTATTCATGGCCTGAAGCATATCAAGCGCTTCACCACCACGAACCTCACCAATGACAATACGGTCAGGACGCATACGTAAGGAGTTTCGCACAAGCTCTCTGATTGGAATGCCACCCTTTCCTTCTATGTTCGGTGGACGAGATTCGAGAGAGACAACGTGTTCTTGCCCCAATTGCAGCTCGGCTGAGTCCTCAATCGTAATAATACGTTCATCAAATGGGATAAAATTCGATAAGACATTCAAAGTAGTGGTTTTACCTGAACCTGTACCACCACTTACGAAAGTATTTAAATCTGCTTTAACACAAGCATCTAAAAATGTCGCCATCTCACGTGTCACCGTACCAAATTCGATAAGGTTATCAATCGTAAATGGATCCTTTGAGAATTTACGAATGGTAATGGTTGGTCCATTTAACGCAAGAGGTGGGATAATCGCATTCACACGAGAACCATCAGGTAAGCGCGCATCTACCAAAGGAGAGCTTTCATCAATACGACGTCCAATGGGTGCTACGATTTTTTCTATGACATTCATGACATGCTCATCATCACGAAACTGAACATTGGATAGCTCAATTTTTCCGTTACGTTCCATATAAATGGCATCAGGTCCATTTACCATAACCTCTGACACTTCAGGATCTAACAATAATGGATTGATCGGGCCAAAACCAGTTAGATCATTGATGAGTTCTTCTACGACTTTCTTTCGATCAACTTGACCGCGAAACGTCTCGTCTTCTTTCATAATCTCAATGGCCATTTGATCTAGTTGTGGGATGATTTCTTCAATCTCTGTATCATCGATATCATCTAGAATCTGCTTATGCAGTTTATTTTTTAATTCCTGATGCTTCGTTAGCTTTTGACGCTCTGGCTTTTTCTTTTCCTGGTTAGGTTGAGATGGCCGTTGGTTATCGCGAAAAGCTTGCAACAAATCCTGTTGATTCATCTGAGAGGATTGTTCTTCCCCAAGTGGATCTTGTTCCACCTTATGTTTATTTTTCTCTTCAATCCGATTTAATAAGCTCACGTGCTACGCCTCCTCCCAAACGGTTTTAATAAACTTTTTTTCGGAGCAGCTTCTACCTTCTCTTCTTCATTTTCAACGTCTTTTTTCGTCAGAAGTTTTTCGAAAAGACCACTCTTCTTTTTATCATTAAACATCGTAATTTCTCTCTTTGAATACAGTCGTTCAGCCATTTTGTAGTAAGCTTTCGCCAAATCTGTTTTTGCTTGATTCATGACAAAAGGAATGCCGATATTCAATGACTGACTTGCTGTTTGAAAGTCGTTCGGTAAATAGATCGGTTCCTCTGAATTTAAAATGCCCACCACGTCATTTGGTTTGATCACAGATTCCATCGTAGAGCGGTTTAAGACAAGCTCTACCTTATGCCGAATATCTAACGTTTCAAAAGTCTCAAGCATTAAGCGCGTATTTTTTAACGTAGACATTTCCAAATTCGTTACGAGAAGAACTCGATCAGCCATATCCAGCATCTTCAAATTATTCTCGTGAAATCCTACGCCACAATCTACTAATACGTAATGATGTTCTTCGAGCAATGTATTTAATACGTTCTCAATCGTTTCAGGGGTTACGAGGTCTGCATACTCTGGACGATCCGGACCTGCCAATACTTTTAATCCACTTTCATGATGGTTTAAATAGCTTAATATACTCGGCTTATCAATACTTTCACCCTCATCAAGGATATCCTTCATGGTAAAAGAGGATTTTAAATCGAGAGATAGGCTAACATCACCGAATTGAAAATCACCATCAACGAGTGACACGCGTATGTTCTTCTTACAAAAGGCTGTGGCTAGGTTCACACTTAAGCACGTTTTCCCAACGCCACCTTTTGCTGACGCTACAACAATCAGTTCGCCTCTTTTTTGAACTCCCTCTTCCATCGTTATACCTCCTTTCATATTTTTATTGATAATTAGTTTTCTTTTTCCTTTGGTTCAACTTCTTCTTTTAATCTCGAACGTAATGCCATATGAATGTTTCCTTCTTCTGAAGCTTTTACGATTTTCGCAACTTCGTGAGGTTCAACCTCAATTGTGATCGAGCTGTATTCTACATAATCTTCTTTTGAATTCGATTCGACGAGCTTACGACCAATAGCAAGCACACGTGCTTTTTGCTCGATTAGATCCGTTTCTACCTTCGTTTCTCCATTTTCCTTTTTTGCGATCGAAACATATACATCTACATAATCCTCTGGCTCAATTAAGTTTGATACGGACTGCACCATGTTTACTCCAAGAGATAACGCACGCTTACCTTGTGAAACTTTTTTCGCTACAATGAGTTCCTCTTCTTTTTTCGTTTGTAATCGGTGAGATAAAATCGGCTCCCCTTGAGCAATAGCTGCTGTGGCGTATTGACCTTGAATCCCGTCCGTCTTTTGTAGAGCACTTGCATGAAGCCCCCCCTCAGGTTTAGAGACGATCTCTAAATCATCTTTATCGATTCGTTGGTTCTTCCCAATAGCTTCTTTTGCAACAACGACCTCGACCATATTTCCTTGTTTCGCTTTCGTTACCTGAATATCTTTTGTGTACTGATAAAATAAATATGTAGTCATAATCCCCATGATTAGGGCTAACGTCATCATGACTTTTCCTTTCATTCTGTCCACCTACCTTGTTAGTCGAATTGCGTAAGCACCTTTATCATAGGCTCCGCTTTCATAAACGCCTTTTCCAGCACGTTTGATAAATATTCCAGTGATACTTGTATCTTTAGGGTCTATCGGTTCTGTTATGAAAAAGTAAGCAAACCCAGTCACTTCTACACTTTTTAACTGATTAGTTGTCTGTGTGTGAGGTGTGTAAACCGGTACTAATAATATCCGATCACAGTCTCTGTCGATTTGTTTCGATCCTGCTTCGTAACCACAGCCATCTAATAGCTTTTCACTAATAACAGACCTCGTTTTTCCAGCTACATTTCCTGTCTCTGTATCGAGAACCATCCCCACTTCAATTTGGTCCTGATAGCCATCTCGCAAGTTATCCTCATACGTTGCTGCACCTGGTCCGCCTAAAGCTAAAACACCAAAGTATCCATATTCATTTTCTGTCTGGTCAACCTTCAACTTATATTCTGTGTAATAATCTAACTCAACACGATCATCAATTCCTAAAGGTGCAGCCCCTACAGCCTTCCCCATAGAAGTAAGCTCTGCTGCAGCATGCACTTTAACTTCCGTTGTGTCTTTTCCAAATAAGCTTCCAAATGACAACTTTACGTTTTTTGTCAAATACACATCTACTCGGTTATCGATTTGAATTTGTGTGTTTTCTAGACTCGTAAGCTCTCCATGTTTTTGCAGCACATCATCTACGATCTCTTGAACGGAGGCTTGGTCCATCGTCAGTTCCTGTGCACTAGATAGCACAGCCGCATTCGCCGCTTTTTGTAGATTCCGTTTTTCCATAAAAAGGGCGCCGCCATCAAGTACAAGGCCTGCCATCATCATTATTCCCATAAACGCTACACCAACAAGAACGAGACTTGCCCCTTCTTCCTGCTTTATTAACTTCATCACGTACCTCCTCACTCCACCCGAATGGTCGATTCTGTGTGAACCGTAAACGCCGAGGGTAAGAGGGATGATATAAATGGAGTGAATGATTCCATCGGATAATCGAGCGTTACGGTGACATAATCTCCTGACACACGCGTGCTATCATCAGGTGAAACCCCCACCACCAAATTTTCAGGGTCATTGATATTTACATAGCTCTTTGTAAAAGCTGTGATTTCAGAGTCATTTCCACCTAGTCCTCCAACTCGAACAGCTTCTTGAGCTGCTAAATGCAGGTGAGTATAGGTATAAAAGATTCGACCAAAATCAAACATACCGACGAGTAAGATGATTAATACAGGCAAAACAAGTGCCGTTTCAACCATCGACTGGCCATCTTCTTTTCTAAATTTCACCTTATATCACCTCCAAGAAGCTAAACCACAACGAACAAAAAGCTCCCGCAACTATCGCTAAGCCGTATGGGTACGTTGTTTTCCTAGCACTTGTTTGGATCCATTCGGATTGGATCTTCCCTTGTCTAAGAAAGGCAAAAAAATAGGCAAAGCCTTTAAATCGTTGCAACCAACCTTTTTGAAATAATAGAATGGCCAAAGCAATCACACCACCGACTAGTGCCATATAAATGGATGTGTAAAAGACAAACATACTCCCTTTCCATGCACCAATGAGGCCAAGAAGTTTAACGTCTCCAGCCCCCATACCACCCATGGCAAAAGGAATAAATAAAATAAGTATTCCGATTAGTGCTCCTAACAAGGAACTTCCAAGACCTGCCCACCCATTCACAAAAGTGTGGAAAACGAGTGAAAGCAAAAACCCTGGCAAAAGCACTGCATTATAAATTTTCCGATTTTTTAAATCGGTTACAAGACATATAAGTAAGATCAATATCATAGCTAAATCAAACCACATGAGAGTTGTTCCACCTCTCTATTTTTTCTGAAGCCCTTTTTAAAAAAAGGCCTTACGTCGCAAAAACGCAAGGCCTACAGTATGAGATAAGGGGAAATCATTCAACAAACTTCTTAAGAGTCTCGGCTTTGGACGGCATCCACTACTCGGGTATAAACCTGTTGTAGCTCTTCTGTTAACAGAATGATGATTCCAAAAGCCGCTATGGATATTACGCCGAGAACGATACTGTACTCCGTCATACCTTGACCGTCCTCATCATGTAAGAAACTTTCGATAAGAGATTCCATTCATTATACACCGCCCTTTCATAGTGAAGTGGGGCGAACTAGCGATTAGCCAGTTGTCGTTGTAGAACCGTCACGGCTCTTAATGTCATTTAATACATCTTGGAACATTGTCGTAATTTCTCCACGTAGAGAAACTAGAATTCCAACTACTGCTACTGCAATAACACCTAATACTAAACCGTACTCCGTCATACCTTGTCCTTCTTCTTCTACAACTAATTGTTTAAGCAATTCCATGCTCTTCACTCTCCTCTTGTTTTAATAAAAATTTTTGTCCAACGTACACTTCCTTGTTTTGAATGGTTCCGGCCTTGAATTCAAAAACAGAATGAGCACGTGGCTGCAGTTTTCCGAATCGAAAAGGTTTCATGTTTTCTTCCATTGCCACAACTTCCAATTGTTCATTCACATACACCACATCGATTGGAAAGCGCATAAAACAGGTGTGGACCGAATGACAGGGTTTGATATGCATGGCTTCATCATCAGCAAGGTCAGGTACGAACATTAATCCTTTTAAACGAGTAATAAAGTTATATGAAGTGCGGATCTGTGATGCAATGTTCGTTTGATCTTGTTGATCGATAAGCTTCATTTTCAAACCTCCTTTTCCCACGAAAAATAACCCTTCATTCGAATACCGAAAGAGGGTTGTAGATATACGTCACCCTTAAATCTTTCGGTAACTGGCTGGCGTGGACTCATGTGTGATCACTAGAGTCGGTAGCCCCTGTAGCTTTGCGTCGCTGGTTTTCACCAGGTTTGCCTTTATCGAGATTCAACAGATGAGATAAATTAAACTGTCGTTGAATCTGATACATTCATCATACAACTAGGCTTTTGGTTTGCCTATCAATCTTCGTTCTTATTTTCTTCGACTCATTTTTCGTCCACCTCGCTCCCAGTTTGATATTCTTAATAAACCAAAAGTTTGTATTTTCCGACAAGATCATGGGTATTTTTGGTATATATTTAGATCTTTTGTTACCAAATGTGGAACTTTATCAATTTTCTAATTATTTAAGGCGAATTTATCATACTGTGTCGATTCACCTAATCTAGTGCATCGTATGAACTACTTATCAACTTTTAAGAGCAGGTATTAAATACTAAGGAGATATCAATTTATTTGAAATAGATTTTTCAAAACATATTCACCTAGTTTTTATGCCGTTAAATGGCAGGATTGTGGAAGACTTGAAATTGAGAGGAGTCCGTTGCTGTTGAGTAGTTTGTTGCGGTCAGTGAAACGGCAAGCCTGTTGTGGAAGACAAGCCGAGCCTCCTCATACGCTACGCTCCTTGCGGGGTCTCGTCTTGCCTTTGTTACCACGACAGTTTGCCGTTTCCTTCCCTCCACGCGATTATGGAAACTAACGGACCATAATTTGGCTTTCCCCACCTCATCTTTATTGGAAATTAAAGTCAGAGAAGTTGCTTAGACCCTTGCCATGATAGGAATATACTACCTGGAATCAGAACATCCTCCACCAGAACTACGGCGGTTCCGT
>NZ_AULJ01000008.1 GCF_000425225.1 Pontibacillus marinus BH030004 = DSM 16465
GTTCGAGACCAGTGAAAAAGTCCACCAATATAAAATAAAAACCCCCTACATGGTATAATGAGTACGACCAAATACCGAACCATGAGGGGGTTTTTCTTGTGCTTCGACAAGAGCCAAAGCAACTCAGTCTTCACTCTATATTATATAGTAAAATTCCAGAACATCATATCCTTAAATTGATTGATACCTATATCGATTTCAGTTTTATCAATGAGCTTCTCAAAGAGACCTACTGTACAAATTTTGGACGTCCTGCCAAAGAACCTGAATTGATGTGTAAGTTGTTGTTTATACAACATCTTTACGAGCTTTCGGATGAAGTAACGATACGGGAAGCTAACTTAAACTTAGCTTATATGTATTTTATCGGCGTCAATCCTGAAGATGAACTTCCGGATAAAAGCCTTCTATGCAAATTTCGTCGACATCGTCTAGGTAATTCCACACTAGATGAAATGATGATTGAAATCACCAAACAGTGTGTGGAATTAGGTATTATCAAGGGAACTGGCGTCAGTATTGATGCCACCCATGTCGAAGCGAATACGATTAAAAAGACCCCTGAACGAATGATGAAACATTTAGCACGAAACATTAAACAGCTCTTTGAAGAAGAAAAGGAAGAGGCGTTAACCAACATCCCTGAAACCCCTGATTATCAAGAGATTGAAGATCACAAAGAAGCTAAAGCCGTCATGAAAAACCATTTAGAATTAGTAATTCATGAAGCCGAAAATCAAGGTTCATCTACCGAACCACAAACATCTGAGGCAATTCAAGAGGCTAAGGACATTCTGGCTGATCCGAAGTTTATGGCTCAAAAAGGTATTCGTTCCCTTGTTGATTTGGATGCTCGTGTAGGAAGAAAAGGTAAGAACCAATCGTTTTATGGATACAAAACAGAATTTATGATGACAACAGACGAGCGAATCATTACCTCCGTGCGCACCTCCGATGGTGCCGCAATCGACGGTAGTGATACGAAGGATTTGTTGACGGAAACGAAGAAATCGGGGCTGTGTGTCGAAGAAGTGTTCGGAGATAAAGCCTATTTCAGAAAAGATATTTTAGATGACATCAAATCGCTTGGAGCGAAAGCATATATTCCTGTGAGTCCTCTCGTGTACCGAATGGATGAAGAACAATTCTCTTACAATAAGGATGCCGACGAATGGCACTGTAGCCAGGGAAATACGACAGTCAAGAAGAAGTATTACACCTCAAATAATAAAGATGGCAAACGAGAAGGGTATAAGTATTATTTTGAAATGAATCAGTGTAAAGCTTGTCCCCTCCATGACCAGTGTGCCAAGAGATCGGCTAGAAGAATACTAACGGTAGGGGTAAACACGCCTGAATTTTACCGCATTTCCCAATACCAGAAGACAGAGGCGTTTAAGGAAAAGTATAAAAAGCGAGCTTCCATAGAAGGAAAGAATGCGGAGCTCAAACGATTCCACGGTCTATCCCGAGCTAGGGGGTATGGCCTCTTAAGCATGGACAATCAGGCGAAATTAACCGCCATAGCGGTTAATTTCAAGAGGATAGCAGCCCTACTATCCTCCAAAACTCCTTCTTTTTTGATGCCAAATCCAAATTTAATGGTATATATAACAATTTGAACTTCTCACCCTACCATTTCATCCGAAAAAAGCCTACTTTTTCACTGATCTCGGACGGTTCTTGCGTTTGTGAATAATATCACTAACAGTGAGAACCGTTCCCGCATTTTTTAACGAGAACGTACTCTAAAGTACGTTTTCCCTCTAGCGTGATCGTATTTCCCGAATAACCATTCTGCTGGATGATCTATGATCACCTTATATAAGATTTGCCCATAAAATTTAGCTGCTACTTCATCATTCCGTCCACAGGCTTCCCAGATAGGCTCATAGACAGTCCCTCTCCAGTCACTTCCTGGAATCCAACTTGAGGTTATAACTTCCTCTTGATCTGCAATTCTATTTAGTTCTGTAACGATTGCTCTATGTTTATCTTGGGGGAGTTTCTTCATCAAACTTGTGTAATTCGTTTTATAAGCCACTTCAGTTATCATTTTACCTTCCGTGTTCTTTAACAAGTAAATCCCTCCAAATTAAATAAAGTGTCAGAACTACCTACGTAGATGGTTCATTAGTTCTTTTGCTGCTTCTGAACGAACGGTTTCGTCATCTGCGTTATTCATCAAGTCTTTAAGTCAATAGTGTTGTTATATAGATCTTCAATTGTTGGATAGATTGGACCATGGGGTTGCTTTGTCTCGAGAAATCTTTGGAACTCTCTTCGACTTTGTGCTTACTTTTTATGAAAATGATCACATGGGACCTAGTGATATTTCAGTGACAGTTAACAGTTTATGGGATGGGAGAGCTGGCGATACGTATTAAAACTTTGATTCAAACTTAGAGGATAGATTTTAT
This sequence comes from Pontibacillus marinus BH030004 = DSM 16465, assembly GCF_000425225.1. Taxonomy (GTDB): domain Bacteria; phylum Bacillota; class Bacilli; order Bacillales; family BH030062; genus Pontibacillus; species Pontibacillus marinus. The sequence continues at coordinate 2,421 of NZ_AULJ01000008.1, forward strand.
AAAATGTATGAGATTTTATTTGGGAATGATGGAGAGCAATTAGCCAATATAGCTAAAGATGGTATTTGATAGAGTGAAAGATAAGATTTAGCCGCTTAGATTGGTACTAGGCGTTTTTTTATTTGATCAAACGTTTGATCAAGGAAACAAAAGGACAATGAATCTATTTTACGTTCCTCTTACAAAATTATGGTAGAATAAACCTGATAAAGGATAATTTAAATTTTTGAGGGGGTTCATAAGTGAAGAAATGCATAATGCTCATATTGATTGTTTTTGTAATAAGTTTTCCAATAAAAACGAATGTGTTTGCAGACAGTAATAGCCATTTTACAGCCCAGGAGTTAAATGAGGGTTTGGAGTATATTAATAGAATCCGCAAAAGCATGGGGCTAAATGAAATCGAATACGACCCACTTCTTAATCAAGCCGCACAAAACCATGCAGATTATATTGAGTTACATAATACGGAAGATAGTGGACTAGCAGTACATGATGAAACTGAAGGAAAAGAGGGTTTCACAGGGGTTGCAGCTCACAATCGTGCTAAAGCTGCGGGATATAGTAAAGGAGCTTCAGAAGTTATAAGCTTTCAAAAGGAAAATCTTATCGAAGCTGTTGATAGCTGGATGACCACAGCTTATCACAATAGTCCCTTTACATCTCCTTATACAGATGAAATTGGAGTTGGAATCAATGAGGATGGCACAGTGGTTTTAAATGCATCATCATCTCAAGACCCAGATGCTAACATAGCTGTTTATCCGTATGATGGTCAAGAAGGAGTTGGGATAGGTTTTTATGGCATGGAAATCCCGAATCCATTAGAACAGTTTAATGTAGAAAAATCTGGAACAATCATTACAATTTCGACAGCTGAATTTATAGATGAAATGGAAGCAACGATAACCAATAGTAGAGGAGAAAGTATTCCTTTTTTCAATGAAGCTAATATCTATTTATACCCTAAGCAGGAATTGGATTACGATGAAACTTATACAGTCTCGATCTCCTATACGTTAGATAGCTCAAGTAAACAACATCATAAGACTTGGAGTTTTTCTACTATGGAGGACCCTGAAAAAGTAAGGCAGCGGGAAGAACAATTTGAACAGATATTAAAATGTAAAAGGTATGAAAATCGTGTCGTCAAGAATGGAGAAGCAATAAAAGATGGACAGTTAGGCACATTACAAGTCCTTAAAGAAACCAAAATTTATCACTTAGATCCACAAACGAAGAAGATGCGTTTTGATAGAATGATCAAACCAGGAGAAGAACTCCGCATTTACTTCAAAGGACTAACTGCCCGAGCTGAACCGGTCTATGGAATTGGTGATAGAGAATATTTGAAGCAAAACAATAATGTTAAGTTCGAATGGATCAAGAAAAATGTACGACAAGTTGTATCAGATTGTGATCAAATTGAAGAACTTAAAAGGAATGTAGACATGAATGCTTACACCAACATATCTGATAGGACCATTGAAGATCCCTCTAAAGAATGGACTATCCAATTTAGTGATGAAATGGATGAAGATGACTTTTCTTATCAGAAGGTAACTGTATTAGATGGAAATGGAAACTCAATAGGGATAACACTTCAATATCAAGAAGGGACAAAAAAGGGTGCGGTGAAAGCTCCTATTGATGGTTATCAATCTGGACAGCAATACAGCCTGATCATCCATCCAGGCATCGAAACCAAGATGGGTGAGAATATTGAGCGGGGCGTAAAAATGAATTTTCGTTTGAGTAAGTAGTGGGACACTGGGTAGATCCACGGGGACAGGTCCGTCGTCGCTTCGAGGGAATAACATAGGGACGGTTCTTCTGTTTGTGAAAAAAGATACAAACGAAAGAACCGTCCCCGCGTTTGCTTCCCGCGTTTGCAATTTCGCTTTTTCATCCCATAAAAGGACGGAAAAAGATCAATTTAACTAAAAGAAAAATCACTTTTGACTATATTTCCTCCCCATAAAATCGAAAAAGACCCATTCGCCTTTCCAAAGATAAACGTGTAAACTAGTCACACAATCAAACGGAGGAGAGCTTGTTTCTCTTCGGAAGGAGCAACCGAATGTCGGCAAAAGTAACATGTATTGGATTGAAAGGACTTGATGGATACCGGGTCCAGGTGGAAGCGGAAGTGACGGAAGGTGTTGAGTCGATGGTAGTTGTAGGGCTGCCGGATGCTTCGGTGAAGGAGTCGAAGGAAAGGGTTTCAGCGGCGGTCAGGAATCTTGGTTTTTCGCTTGTTGATCAGAAGGTGGTCAATTTATCGCCTGGGGAACAAAAAAAGAACGGACCTCTGTTTGACCCTGCAATTGCTCTGGGCGTGCTTAAAAGTGGAGGTTTTTTGAAAGGAGAGATTCCAGAGAATACAGCTTATATCGGTGCGGTTTCTCTGGATGGGTCTGTGATCCCTGTTGAAGGAATGACTGCAGCAGTTCTTGCGGCGGGGAGGTTGGGTATCGAGCGTCTATTTCTGCCATTTGACCCTGATGTACCTGATATAAGCGTACGAGGACTTGAGCTTGTGTACATTTCGCATATCTAGGACGTCATCGATCATCTCTCTGGTCAGTCTAAGCTTCATTTTTTACCCGAGCGTCCCAATCATGAAGAAACGTTTGAATGTGAACAGGATTTTTTTTTAAGGCAGGGGAATTTATGCCAAGGCGAGCGAGAAAAAAGAGTAGAAGCGGCATTTACCATGTGATCGTACGAGGAGCGAACCGTCAGGAGATTTTTCATAAGGAGGAAGACCGACTACGTTTTCTGGAAACATTGAAACGATACAAGATCGAAAATGATATTGAGGTACTGGCCTGGTGTCTGATGGATAACCATGTGCACCTTTTGCTAAAGGAGAAAGACAAGACTATATCGGATCTGATGAAGCGGCTTGGAATCAGCTATGCTTCATATTACAACTGGATATACGGGACAAACGGTCATCTGTTTCAGGACCGATTCAAGAGCGAGAACGTTGAAACGAATGGCTATCTTGCGACGGTCGTACGTTATATCCATATGAACCCTGTAAAAGCGGGTCTTGTCCGTGGACCGGAGGAGTATGTGTGGAGCAGTTGTAGTAATTATTATGGAAAGCGTTCCTATCCAGTGGACCTTCTCACCTCGTCATTAGTCTTCGCTCTATTTTCCCCGGAGAAAGAAAAAGCTCAAATGCTGATTAAGGAGTTTCATGAGCGGCAGTGTGACGATAAGTGTTTGAGTGCATGGGGAGAGAAGCGAGTCCGGTTAAGAGACGAGGAGGCGAGAGGTGAAATTATGGAGGTGCTTGGCGATTTAGAGATTCCACAGGTGAAGTCGCTTCCGGGGAGGGAGCGGGATGAGGTACTGAAAAGGGTGAAGAAAATTGAAGGGCTGTCACAGCGTCAGGCAGCTAGGATTCTTGGTGTTTCGGTTTATTTGGTGAACAGGGCTTGATATGGGAACAGGGCTTGATATGGGGACGGTTCTTCTGTTTGTGAAATAATCCACAAACGTGAGGGCGTTCCTATATGTCACTTTTTTAATAGAGATGTTCTTAATCTCAAAACCTCTTTTCAGTCGTTCTTCAGGGGCTTGCACAAATATAGGGACGGTACTCGCGTATGTTTATAACTTCACAAACAGCGAGAACCGTTCCTATGGTATAAGGTATTGGGTTTATTGATAAATTTCTAAAGTAATATTTCTATCGCTTATATGATGAAAACTAGGGGCAGTATAATTTAAATGATTTTTAATACCCAAGAAAAAGCTATAATTATGGATGTTTCTTTCTTCCAAAAGAGTAGAATAGTTTGGTTTAAATAAGGTATCAGGTATGAGTAAGATTAGTTTCTTCATAGCTCGTGTCATAGAGACATTAAGCCTTTTTAAACTATAAAGAAAATCAGCTTCCCTTTCAGCCAATTCTTCATCGGTTATACCATAACTCACGATGACTACCTCAGCTTCTTGGCCCTGGGCTTTATCTACCGTTCCGATATTGGGAAGTGGTATATGATTAGCAATTAACTTTTCCTTAACCAGCTGAATTTGGTCTTTGTGAGGACAGACGATAAACAAACGATTCCCTTTCCAAATATCTTCATTGATGTTTGCTTGATTTTTGAATGGTTTGCCACTATAGTAACAAACTAGTTTCTTCACTGTTTCAAGAATAATCGTAGCTTCGACTTCGTTATCACGTCGAGCTAAGGCACCTTTTGTAATTCCGAGGGTTAATGGTGCCTGCGGATCTAAAAGTTTCGATGTATAGCTATTAGGATCTTTACGAATTTTAGACTGATCTAAAGTTTGTTCTGCTATTGAACGTTCAGGTGCTTTGTAGTCCTTGTCATCAGTGTTATAAATCTTCTTTGCGGAATAAGAAGAAATGTAATCATTCATTCTAAAATTGTCAGATAACTGACAAGGCTCAATATGATGTTTCTCTAATAATAAACTGAATAATGAATGGGTAGAGAATGGTTCTTTCTCTTGAAAGTCACCTTTAAAAACAGGTGGGAGTTGGTAATGATCCCCTACAAGGAGTAGCCTGGCACTATCGGAATTATGAAGTTTGGTTGTGGCCATTAGCCCTTCTGTTAGTTTTACTTGAGATGCTTCGTCAATAATAATGAGATCGTAATTAACTTCATAACCTTTTTCCTTTATTTTTTGTTGTTGAGAAAGTGTTGTACCCGTGATACTAATTGGATAATCCTCGAGAAAGTCTTGATAATCATCGTATATATTTCTTCTACTCTGATATTCCAAATTAACAAAGTTTGGAAAAGCGTTAGCTATCTCATCAGATTTACTTTCTTTTAACCCGTCAAGTTTACATACCCCTATTTGATCTAAGTCTAAGTCAGTAATAAACTTTTTCAAACCATCAATTATCTTTGCCAAACAATTCTCGATAGCTGTATGCGTTTGGGCGCTCACCAAAATATTTAACCCTTTATCTTGTTCTTGATAAAGTTTTATAAACAATACCAACGCTAGTGAAATAAAGGTTGTCTTGCCGGTACCAGGAGGACCCCAGAGAAGAGTAAGCTTGTTATTAACTAAATGTTTGAATGTGTTTAGTTGATCGTCTGTGAAATTTACTAATTCTTTCGCTTCCTCCCAATAGTCGTTATCTATAGAATTATTAATGGGCTGTTGATATTTATTTGGATCTTGCAATAAGAGATAACTTTCTTCAGGATTATTGTCAAATTCTCTAATGGCTTTCAAGGTTCTCTTTCTCATAGGATTAAAATAAATAGGTGCAAATATATAATTTTCATTGGATTTTAATTGATTTGGCAATTTACTTGCTTTGAAATATATACATCTCTCACTAAGATTGACCTCTTTTGGATTTAATGGGCTCATGGTATTATCTTTAATTTTATTAAGCTCAACCCAGCCCTTCTCGTCATCGTTCAAAATCATCCATCTATTAAATGGTGAATACATTTTTATACCTGTATCATTTAAGATGTTAAATTTCGCTATATTATTCTCTTCACCCTTATATTTAACATGCAAAACATTTCCCTTATGAATTTGTTCTTCAATAGGTAATTGTCGCTGTTTCACTAAATCCTGCAATTGTATATAGGATTCATAGTTTGTTATAAAAGCAAGTTTCTCACTCAGGTTATTAGAATATTCAGTCTCAATCGGAAAGGTTTTAAAACGTGCATCAAGTACAAGTCTGTCACCACAAAGCTTTTTTATTGAGTAGACTATTAGGGATAACGCATGCTGTTTAGCTTCTAAAATTGACTTAATTTTAGAAAGCTCTCGCTCCTTTTCTTTTTCCCCATCCCAGTAAGAATATAATGCATCAATTTTGACACGACCTGATAAAGGGGATAATAAACCGTTACGGTCTTCAATAGGAGCTCCTATAAGGGTGCGATAACCCACTATTCCCTGTAAATATTCATAAAATTGTTGCGATACTTCTTTTATAGTGTTTGCAAAAGGGATTGGCAATGCATATAACCTTTGAACTGCCTGTTGAACAATAGTATAGGGATATGGAACAAAGTCATTCAGTTGTTCCTCTGTATTGGGGCCTCCTATTTCTAATAGCTTGTGAGAGTAACAGAGATATAAAAGAGCTTTTGCTTTGTCTTTAATAGAATGTTCTATTGTGGCATCTTGAATGATCTGTAATAGTAAATCGATGTAAAGATCTTTCTCATAACTAGTATAAAAATATAAATGAAAGGTCTCTTTCCTATAGATTATATCTTGAATAATTTTATGAAATTCATCTACAAACTCTTTGTTCAGTTCATATGAAAGTTCCACACTTTCTGGGATTAGTGGACCGAAACTCTTCTTTAATTGAAATGATTCACTATAAACAACTAAGCTTTGACCAAAAAAGCTACCGCTAATAGGATCTTTTTCAATTGTTATGCACACACTGTTATCTTCTTTCTTGGGCATATCCACCAATTTTTGATTTGTAGGAATGATTTTGTTGGTGTTAAGTGATGTAATTTCATTCTCCAAGCCGTCACGCCTCTTGAAAAAACTATCGTTCTTTGCAAGTAATTCTGGATTTTCTGTTATTAAAAATTGTAAGGTACTAAGAGTAGAAGAAGCTTGCCCATTTGGAATGTAGCTTGAATCGAGCGAATTTAAAAAACGACTTGTATAAGGGCTGAGATCATGAAGTCGCGATATATGCTGGTCTGTTTCCGTGGTTTTTATACAGTGCTTTAAAAAAGAACAATTTTCACATTGTCTATAAATATGATAGTTAAGATCTTGAGCGTAAGTTTGATTGTCGGTGTTAATTATGTCACTCAATTCTTTATTGAAGAAGGCATGAACCACCTCTTTTACAGGGAGGAGGTCGAATGTTTCGTAAGTTTTGACGTTATTCTTTGTCCAAATCCCGCCTTTATTATTTCGAATTTTAAAGTGATGGCTAAGTGTTGGGGTGTGCTCAATAATCTTCTCTAAAATCATAGTATATAGAGTTACTTGAATCTTTTGGGATGGTTTTATTTCCTCTGAAGACTTTGCATCTATTACACGTAGATTATATTGATCGTCGTGTACATCATCTTTTGAAATTTCAATAAAATCTATTTCAATGGGTTTTATAGTGGGTAAATTTTCTTCTTTAAACTCTTTATAAAATTCTTCAGGTACAGTAGAAATAGAAGAGTAAATATAATAGTTGTGTTTATCAAGATTTAGACGTTTTTTTTGATGAAGAAATTTTTCGAGTTGATAGGTAATATCCCTATGTTTATCAATGGTACTATCTGATACTTTATGACCTTTTACAATTAGTTCAGAGCGGATCTGTTGTTCCCATTGATTGCCCGCTTCCTGTTGAATCCCATTAGCTTCGGTACGCTTAATATTCAGTTCCTCAAGTTCTTTATTGGTTTTACTATTGAGAAAAAGTTGTCGATCACAACCAGTAAAAAAATAGTTAGATAAACTAGAGACAGATACTTTTTTCTTTCTGCTGGGCTCGTGTGGTAATGACTCGCGTATATGTTCCTCATAGTCAAAGGACAGCTCATGTTTATGGGAAAGATCTTTTATTACACCCACTAAGTCTTCCGCACTATCTATAAAGAATCTAGGTTTACAACTAAAGTTCATAGCATAATCATTACAATCTACATCAATGTTTGTTGTATTTGTTGGAAAATAAGGTTCTAAACCCTTGTAATCAAAGTTATAAACCAATCCATTAGTATAAGCATAAAACTTTAAGTCGTATAAGAAATTAAATCTATGTGATGCTTTATCGCATCCTAAGTTAAAGATAAATCTGGGGTGATCAGTTTCATCAGGTATCAAAAGGTTAATATCATGATTAGGTTTTAAATTTGTAAAAACATACGGGTGATCTCTATGTTTGAGGTTAAAATAGTCTCTAAGTCCAAGAACATTGAGGATATGTTTTGTTTCACTGGTGCCTCCGAACATGTTACTAAGCCATATTTGATTTCCTGAATCATCTTTTAGTATAAAGTGGTATTCATTGTGGTTTTCATAGGAGTATTGATGCCTATTTCGGTTGAATTCTTTTAAATCTGTAAAATAGTGATTCTCATGATAATGATGTGAGTTTTTAATGCTCGCAATGTGATAGGGTGTATCATCGCTATGAATTTCGAAATGAGTAATGTTTCCAATAAAGGGTAGTATGGATTTTACATAGTCTAATCCTTCCATAGAAGGGGAAGGTTCATATGAAAATATAGCCAATATCCGTCATCCTCTCAATCAAAAAAGCCAAATTTTTTCTGAAGAAAATCAAAAGCAGAATCTACAAGTGAAATTATGGTTCTTGCAAGGTTAAGGGCTAAGATTAAGATAACTCCAAACAAGTGAACTGATAATAATACTGTTAGTAAAGTGGCGGGACTATTATTCATATTGGAAACCAAATCAATTAATGAGTAAGTGGAGGAAAATTCATTGATCTGACTTAGACTAATGCTTTCATTAAAGAAGATTGGCGAACAGAAATGAATAATACTATAAAAAAGAAAAAAAGAAAGTACATTTAAACTTACCCCGCTATGAAGTATTAAGATTCTTTTCCACACAGACACATTGTGTGCTTTCAACTTTTGTGGGTTTACTTTAAAGAACCGACTTAGATTCACAATTCCTAGTTCATCTAGAAATATGCAGTAAAACAATATCAGTAATAACAAAAACCATCCAATAGCATCCATAAAAAGTCCTCCTTTAATTTGTTCGAAATAAATATATGTGCTAATGGACAAGTATATGTCAATAGCATGTGATGAAGTTACGGGGGCTTGAAACATGGAAACAAAACATGGGGACGGTTCTTTTGTTTGTGAAAAAGATACAAACGCGAGAACCGTCCCGGTGTTACTACCGGTGTTACTATTACTGCTAAACTTCATAATTTTTGGCAACACGACTATTTTCATGGTAACATTGTACTAATTAAAGATGGTTAATTTGAGAAAAGCAAACTTATTGAAAGATAAGGACGCAAAGCTATAGGGCCTAATGCATCATTCTGTTATGGTAGCCTGGTTGCCGAGGAAGGAAGCACGTATCGACCTTATCGGTATGTGTTTTTTTATTAAAGGAGAGAAGAAACATGTGGAAGAAAATTATACTTATTATGATATGTTTAGTTGTATTAGTACCTATGTCAGCATCTGCGGAAATATTATATATGAATTACCCTCTTCCAGAGAAAGATAGCGCTAAGAAGTCTGGCGCTTGGCTGCAAGGTTTCATAACACAAAAAGATCGAATGGTGTACTTTTATAATAGAAAAATAAAAGAATTGAAAAAAGGCAAATCTCGTACTCTCTATGAGCTCAATAATTTAAAAGATGAACTTAAGCCATATGACCTTCATCTTAATAACTCTATTAATAGTTTTATTTTAGGAGACATGGATATAAAAGACGGTGATTTATATGTTTCAGGCTTGATCTTTCGTGATGCCCAATCAGACCGAAAAAAGTTAAGAGGACAATATGTAGTAGGGGAAACATATTCAATCCTTTTTAAAGTGAATGAAGAAGAAGATGAACTCCTTCATATTGGGTTAGCAAAGACTCATCTCGGCAATGACAATAGTTATGTTGTTCATGATAATGCTACTGGAATGCCAATGGGAGAACCATCAGAATATGAAGATAGATATTTTGATCCTATTTTACACTTTAAGAATATATCACTTCCTAGGTTTACATTTCATGACGATAAAATTGTTTTTGTGCAACGTCGAGAAATAGAAAGTCCATATAGAAAAGTAAATGATATTCTTTTAATACAGGAAAAGAGAACAAAACGATTAGCACGTGTTCTTTTAGATAATAGAGATAATTATAAAAATCCTGTAATGCTGGCTTATATTAAAGATGACAAACTAATAATTAATGATGACGAGGGTTATTATACCCAAGATTTGAAAAATAACCATAAGGTGTTAGATAAACTATCATATATAGTTAAATATACATCAATCCAATCTAATTACCCTTTTACTGATATAGATTATGATAACGGTAAAGTTCTTCTAATAGATAAAATGGGATTCATGAAATTAAAAGGCAAGGATAAAGTGCAATATATAGTACATTCCTCAGCCTTAGACTACAAGATTAAGGTAACTTATTTTGATTGGAATGCTGAAAAAGGTGTACTTTACACTAATGACTTTTTAAGAAGACACACATTTTGGTCATTTAGACCAACAAAAATTATCCCGTAAAAGTATTTGAAGTATGAAACGAGGGAAAACTTGATATATGCTCTAGCAATTCTTTTCCCGCCAGCTGCTATAATGCTGTTAGGAAAACCCAAAAAAGCTTTGTTGAATCTATTGCTATGGTTATTTTTCATTTTTCCAGCTATAATACATGCACTTTATAGTAGTAGATGATAATCAGGAAGATGAGTCATTAGAAATCGTACTGAACATTAAATATTAAACAAAAATAAAAGGGTCTACCCAAATTAGGGGGAGGCCCTTTGTACTATCTACTAGAAAACCATTGGTGATAAATTTGAACTGTCAATAAACCTCAAAAGTGCTTTGGACACTGGGATGAAACCTATCTTAAATTTGGGGAAGAGGGCTTTTACAAGGAACGTAGTGGACGTCCCTCTTCAAAAGAACTTACTACGGAGGAGCAGCTAGAGAAAAGTATTATAGTTTTGACTCAGGCCTTTTTCAACAAAAATTTGCTAAAATATATTTCATTATTGTTTCTCATTACCTAATAGATCAAGAGAGAAAGGTGAATACATTGACTCCCTATAGAGAAAAAATGGAAGAAGCCAAAACCATTATCGAGAATAATAATAAACAAATGGCTAAAAAATTACTAAATAAGCCGTTTAGATTTTTTCATCCAAATTCAACTTATTTAACGCTAGCTTGTAAAAATGGCAACACAGGTGACATTCGTTACTTACTTGAAAATGGTGCTGATCCGAACAAAGAAGGGATTGGCAAAAGAACCCCCCTTAACATGGTGTGCGGGGATGTTGAATTATTAGAAGCTACTGAATTGTTAGTGGAGTATGGAGCTGATGTGAATGAAGTCGGTAGTGGCGGTTCTCCACTAGGTAGAGCGTTGCGATCTTCTTATCAGATTTGTGAAAAACTTCTGGAATTGGGGGCAACTCCTAATGCGTCGCTGATGAATGTCGTAGGAAGAGAATATTCAGTTGAATATCTGAAATTATTCTTATCTAATGGAGCAGAACTGCCTCCAACTATATTAAAAGAGGCTTTAAGAGGAAAGAATTATCTCACCCTTAGATACTTAATTTCTAATGGGTTCCACAAGACAGTAGAAAATACTGAATACCAAGAATGGTATATTCGACCTTATAATGAGGAAGATAAAGGTTTATTAGAACTTATACTTGCAAACATACATGGTATAAATCTTGAGAAACTGATGATGTTAGCTCTGGATGAGGAAACAGTTAAGATTCTTATAAAGGCAGGCGCTGATATTAATAGTCGGGATACTGAAGGGAATACGAAGCTTTACAAAGAAATGGAAAAAATACCGTCAAAGACAAAATTTAGTTTTATTGTATTCCTGATCAAACAGGGTGCTGATCCTAATTTAAAAAACCATGACAATAAGTGCCCAATTGATCTTATGTTCTCTAAAATACAGCCTTGGAGACCCTTGCTAAAGAATGAGAAGTGGTGCTTTAGGTTGTTATATGAAACTACTGACTATGAAAATATCAAGAGAAAGATCACGAGATATTTAAAGAAAGTGACTGCCCCATCGGATATAGAATTTTTTATTGAAGAAATAAATGCTGATCCAAATATATTTATGAATCCTCTCCTGAAATCGAATGATCATGATTTGTTAGGTAAAGCTCTTAAGACCAACAAAGTTAGGATAGAAAGCGAATATGTTTCTGCTGCTCTTGAAAATGAAAATTTACATATGGTGAACCACTTTATGAACTATGGATATAAATTATCCGACAACGAAATAAAGAGAGCATTACAGATCGCTCTGGAGAAGAAGTTGTATGAGTATCTAAAGATATTTTTAGAAGCTTTAAATGATGATGAACGATTGTATTCTTGTGTAGTCTATTGCTACCAACAAGCACTGAAATTAGATGACTATCAAGCTATTCGACATATGATTGGTATAGGGTATTCATTACCATCAGATTTCGATTTGGCATTAGAGATCTTTGAAAAAGCCCTATATCAAAACGATGATCGAGGAATAAACCATGTTCTAGATTGCTATGGTAAGGATGTATTGAATGTTGATATAGATAACGATACTGTGCTTACGTTTCTCTATAAAAACGGTAACTATAAAATGATGGAGAAGTTTTTGGTGAGAGGTGCCGATCCGAATCAGTTAAACTCATTACAAGAAACACCTATTCATCTTTGTGTTATGGATAATAACAGTAGAATATTCCAATCATTAGTGAGTTTTGGTGCTGATTTAAGGAAATTATATAAGAAGAAAGAATCTCCAATTGGTTTAGCTTTACAACACAGTCATTATGAAATGTTTAGATTGCTACTAGAAAACGGAATAAGTCTAAACTCAAAGGTTCTATCGACTCGTCATAGGGATAGCTTATTGGCTAAGTCAATTCTTGAAGGGAAAAAAAGCTTTGCACAGTATCTGCTGCAAGAAGGGGCAGATGTAAATCAAAAGAATGACTTTAATGAAACCCCTTTACATACCGCATATAAAGTTAGTAATAAACCTATGATTGAACTTTTAATAAATATGGGTGCGAACCAAGATATAAGAAATGATTACGGTCAATTACCGAAGTACGTTAATAGGATTTACAGATAGTTGGAATAGGGACAAAGGCGTCTAATTCCCGATATATTCATCTTTTTTTACATCTTTTCCATTTAAATTACTACAGAACGTCAAGGAACTTATTACATAGTGCCTATATATTTAGCAATAAATTAAGAAGCCCTACAGAAGAATTGTTGAAGAGTGTAGGACTTCTTTTTATTGCTAGTTAAATAGATCTGTTGTAAAAATAGCTAAAAATTATTTTTCTGGAACCTTCGTATATTTGCTATATCCTTAAGGTTTAATAGTAAAGTCAATCTTAACTCCGTTCGTGATCTCATTGCTATTTACACCTTTTATTTTATGTGAAATAACCAACGTATAGTCTTTTCCAGAGTTAAACCCTCCCTCTACAGGAGAGACTTTAACTTGTTTTTTTGAATGGCTGAATACATTTTCTGGGGGGATCTTTTCACCTTTTCCATCCATATAAAAGATGTATTGCTGGTTGATATACTTTTTTTGAATAGGATTATTAAATGTTATTGTCCATTGTTTATTTTTAGAGATATCAGATTTAGCTGGAAAAGCTTTATACTCTTGTTCATGGCTTTCCTCTTTTGTAAACTTCAAAGAACCTGCTTGATTAACTTTAGTTGGGACCTGTGGTTCTATAAATGTACCATTGATTGCATGTGCCATTGTATTCATTCCCCAACCATATATTTCTCCATCTGCCGTTAAGGCTAAGGTGTGTTTGCCCTCTGCACCGACTTCTGAAGCGGAAGTCCATGTTTGGTCTTGACCGATTTGAATAGGAACATAAGACATCTTTGAAAAGTAAGTTCCATCAGAAACATTTCCTAATCTCCCTTTTCCCCAAGCCCAGAGTGAACCATCCTCTTTTGTAGCAAATACACTTGATTGACCAGTAGATACAGTTTCCCAGTCTGATTCGTTTCCAACTTGAACAGGGGACTTATAGAGTTTCTTAAACTCTGCTTTACCATTACCTATATGTCCACTTCGATTATCTCCCCAGGCCCAAAGTGTTCCATCCTCTTTTATGGCTAAAGCCATGCTTATGTCAACGGAAACGTCCTTCCAATTCTGCCCCGTACCAACTTGAGTTGGCCTTGTTCGTCGATTTAAATCTCCTAGCCCTAATTGTCCTGATCGGTTATGCCCCCAAGCCCAGAGCGTTCCATCTTTTTTAATTGCAAGGGTTTGGGCGAAACCGGGTGCAACATACTCCCAATCATTCCCTTCAACCTTCACTGGAGTGCTTCGGTTAGTTAGCGTTCCATCGCCCAACTGCCCAGCTGAATTCATCCCCCACATCCATAGGCTTCCATCCTTTTTAATGGCAGCTACATGCCATGATTTTGAATAGACACGGTCCCAATCATTGCTTGTACCAATTTGTTTAAGGGTAGCTCGGTCGTTAAAGCTTCCGTCACCCAGTTGGCCAACATCATTCATACCTAAGGTCCACAAGGTGCCATCTTCTTTAATGAGGGCTACAGAATAAGCTCCTGCTGCAACGTCTTTCCAATCTCTCACATTACCAACACTATCTATGTACATTCGATTCTTTTTCGTACCATCTCCAAATACACCATTATAATTGGATCCCCAGGCTGTTACGGTCCCATCTTCTCTTAGGGCCATGGAAAAAAACCGACCTGCGACAGCCTTTATAACCTTAGAAGTATTCTTTTTATCAGGGACAAATTCCTTCGTTATCCCGTCTTCTATTTTTTTAATAAAGATGGTGTTGGATTGCTTGTTCCAGTCTACAGTTAAGTTGAATGCATTTGAAACAAATTTGAGAGGTACATATTTAACATTCTGTTTCATTCTAGCAGGTGTTTGAAGTTTCACGACGTTACCATCTATGAATCCTACATAACTGTCCATGATGACCCATAACATTTGATTATCTTTTGTTGCTTTGATTTTCTTGTTCCCATCAACCCACTCAACTTTAGCGTTAAAAGCTTCAAAAATGTCATGTGAAGGAACGAGAATTGATTCGTTTTCTACAATAATAGGGGAACTGAGGTTTATGTTGTCCCCATTAAATATAATTGTCATGCCTTTAGCATTAACCTTTTCATCCACTGTAATGCCTAAGAAGGGTATAAGGCACAGGATGAATGATAATTTCTTCATATGTATTATTTCCTCCATTCTTTTATTATAAGACTATTGTATCATAAGGTTAAAATGGAAGTTAGATTAATAGGGATAGGTCCATCATCCCTGTGGCCAGTTAAGCGTTTAAATGTAGACCCAAGTGTGCTTACTGCTCTCTATTATAATGTTTTTTATATACAAAAAACATGCTGCTATTTTATATGAATTAAATGACAAATAAGCGGTATTTACTATGTAAACATATAAGGTGAGAACCTAAGAGGTTTGCTGTAAGTAGTAAGATCGACCTAACCGTTCCTATGATACACAACCTCTGTCTTCATTCTAATGGATAACTTAACAAGAAGAGGAAAATCGACAATAATAAAAGCAAATATAGTTTGGGGTGTTTTGTTTGGCAATAGAAAATGTTACTTATTCTTTAGATCAAATAGAAAGTAAAGAGGTAAGAACAAGATTAACTGAGGAAGTAAGGAGAACAAAAGAGTTTTTGGGCAACACTTGGTAGTTCCTCAGCAAATTTGAAGGGAGGGATCAATGTCAAAACATGGTTCACCCGTTGTGGTGGTTGCGGAGGTTTTATGGTAGAGAACTCGATGTAACATCGTAATGGTGTAGTAGATGCTTTATGTTATGAATGCTTTGAAGAATCTAGAGAGATAGCAGATAGAAAAAGGAAGAAAGGGGGATCATACTCAAGCACAAAATTTAACAGCTCAATGGGCAATTGATCAATATTTTAAAAGAAAAAGGGGAGGAAATGGAGTTTCATTAGATGAAATATACATAACAAAACCCAAAGAAGTAGAAAAACCATCAATAACCCTATGTCAAATGGGGGATTATTGGTAATTTCATTATTTGGGATACTGCTTATTACAATTATATAATATTTTTGATTAATATGAACAAACAAAAGAACCGTCCCTATGATCTGGTGAATACTAGATAGCCGCTAGCTGTTGCTTGGCGGCTATTTTGGACTGATCGCAGCCTATTTGGAATAATGACAAATGGTTAAAACTTTTAATAGTATATGATGAAATTTAATATAGAGGATAAATATGAAAAAAATCAAAGCAGCTATAGTGCTTGCTACACCAGCTGGGGAATAAGTTGTTTCTATATAATTAGAAACTAAGAGTACAGAGTACAATAATTAAATAGATCCATAAAGGTCCATGAACCTCTTTTCATATGTGTTTATATAGCTCTCTAATCTTTCTTGATTAATTTTTATGTAATTAAATTCATGTTTAGATGCTACATTCAATTTATTGGTATTATTAATTAACTCAAACATTCTGTAAAAATTAAATATATTTTTAACTGGAATTATGTTGATCTTTATTAATTCGTATTTCAAATTATTGAATTCATTTACACGTAAGTCGTTAGGCAATATAATATCAGTTTGTTGATAATCTGCTATAAAGGTGTCATAGTCTAATTCTAAATAAGGCTTCAAGTTTTTAATTTTATCATTATTCATTTTTAATTCCTCTATCAGGAAGCTTTTAATCATTTCTGATGTTCTTTTTTTTATTTCTAAATCTTCTTTTTCACGTAATTTATTCTGATGTTTTATTTCGACATGTGATCCCCAATAAGAAGCTAGGCCGCCAATAATTGCTCCTGAAAGTCCTGAAATTGCTGTTATCCATACTTCTGATTCAATAACCATTTTTACTACGCTCCTAATGCGGTTTTTTAAGTGCCTGTCTGACTATAAAACTGCAAACTTCCTATACGTTGATCTGCATCAGGGTGGTTTGATGATAATGTTGCCCACAACCCCTTAGAAGACTTATTGAATTCTAGTTCATTCATTTGATCAAGTACTTGTATTAGCAACATTCCATAACCACACTTGTAAGCGAATTGATCAGCCTCATATTCATTTTTCTTTATAGTTTTTAGCACAAGAAGCGTTCCAAGCTTAGTCCATATAAACACCATAAAAGTTAACAATAAGTCAATGAAGATTGTAATAATTCTTGAACCTATATCTTCATTAAGATAACTGAAAAACATTCCTACTACCATAAATATTAGTTTATAAATTGTAAAAGCTAATGAAACTAACATGTTTCCTACTGTTACAACAAGGATTAAATCAGTATCTTTATTTGATAAATGTCCAAATTCATGTGCTAATGTTGCCTTTATTTCATTATCCGTAAAATCTAAAAATCCTTTAGAAAGACAAATAGTTTTTCTGCCTGTAGCGAATGCATTTGGATTTTCATCCTTACTAATAAACAAACTTACATTGTCAGAAATAGTAGGGTCTAATTCTTTTGCTTTAGTATAAACTTCATTAAATAATGGATCTAAACGCTCAATATGCTCTTTCCTCCGAATTGGTTTACAATCATGCTGCAACCTTAATAGAGACTCTCCTATTGGAGATAATGCAAGAATTAAAGAGATTACATAAAAAATAACACCTGTTAAGATATCTTGGAATATCAATATAATTAGAGTGGCATTAAGAATAAGGTAGATAAGAACTCCGATTTTGCTTATTTTAAATAAATTTCGTATGAAATCTGTTATGTACATATTAACTCCCTCTTGCTTCGCATTTAAATTTTAATTAAGATGGTAGTCTTTTGAAATTATACCATATAGTGATTTAACTATGTCACCATGATTTTCTAGCTAGGAGAGAACATGGGGACGGTTCGTCTGTTTGAAAAAGAAAAAGAGAGTCAGCAATCACGATTTCAGGCCAAGAAATGGGACCAAAACCAACTTAAATGGCAACAAGACATGGGACTTAATGACTGACCTGATCTAGTTACTCTCAGTAATGATTCAGTAATGAAATGAGCCTTACAATAAATTTAATGGAGGGATTTATATGAAGATTAATAAAAGAATGGTCACACAAGTATTCATTGTAACTACTTTTCTAGTCTGCATTTTGGGAACATCAGTACATGCTGAATCAGAACTAAAGGAATTAGAGTCATTTAAGATATCTAACCCTATGAAAGTATGGACAATTGATTTTAATAAAGTTATGAAAAGTAAAACCTTTAATGAAAAGAACGTACAAGTGACAGATGAGGAAGGTAGGGTGATCAGCACAGAATTACGTTATAACAAAGGAGAGAAGAGTGGTATTATAAAGCCTCCTTCTAATGGATATCAACTTGGAGAAGTGTACAAGCTTACGGTTTATAGTGGAGTAAAAGCTCAAGGTGGTTCCAATTTAAGTCAAGGTATTACTTTTAAATTTAAGTTAGTAGAGTCTGAGATTGAATCAGCTTATGATATTGGTGAAATTGAAGGCTTATATGAAATGTTTCAAGACATAGCAGATCCTATGAAGGATGAGGATAATAATAATATAGAATCCACCTTTAAAGCTGAATTAGCAGAAGACCATGAAGATGCCTCAATTATGGAGTATATAACAAGAAGACCTATTAATGATAACCCGTGGATCGATGAAGAGTACCAAGTTCTTGCTAGCCGTTTTGAAG
Organism: Pontibacillus marinus BH030004 = DSM 16465; assembly: GCF_000425225.1. Lineage (GTDB taxonomy): Bacteria > Bacillota > Bacilli > Bacillales > BH030062 > Pontibacillus > Pontibacillus marinus. Next base: position 20,875 of record NZ_AULJ01000008.1, read on the forward strand.
CAGGTATTGTTATAGATTTTAACCATGACTTTCGTGAGTCTATAAAGATGCAAGGGATTAAAGATGCAATGTATAGAGATAATTTAAATAGATCAGCAATTACCGACGAAATGAAGAGAAAACTTGAAAAAGATAAAGTTGTTGATCAAGTGGCGAGAGGAGTGTTTCGTGGTTTAGGGATTGAAACGTCAGTTGAAGACATTAAGAGGAAAGTGCTGCGAGTAGATGGATCTGATATTCATAAAAATATCAATGGTCATAAAGTTGTTTTAAAAGGAATGGGAGCTTATAGGGAATCTCTGAAAATTCTTATTTATACAAAGATGAAAAAAATAAATATAGATCCAACCAATAATAAAGATTGGTACAAGTTATTCGTGGATATAGCACAAGAAGAAAATGTATCCCATAGTATGAATAATGACTTAGGTTATGCAAGTGTGGTGAAGCAAGAAAAAACTGCAGTATATGGTAAAAGGAGAACCATGTTTGGTTTTTATCTTACTTCTTTTTCTTATAACGATGGGATAACCATTACTATGAGGGAATTTAATAATGTCTTAAGAGATGATGAATGGAATGAAAAGGGATATAGAGTAATTGATTCCTTCCTAACAAAATTAGATGTGGGTCTAACAGTGGATGAGCTCATCAAAACGTTAAACGAAAAGTGGGGTCAGGAGTTTACGGTGAGTTTTAATGGGAAAGAGTTATTATTTAAACAAAAGACTAGAAATATTGTGAAAGTCTTTATTAAAAAGTAAAAAACAGGTATCAAGTATTCAATTATATTTGTTCGCATTAGTATCTTCCTAATTTCTCAAATTACCCCTTTAGATATGATAAGCATGGGATAAATAAGTGAAAATCCGAACTACTTTCTATAGTTCGGATTTTTTTATTGAAATAATTATCCTAGCCCTATTCCTTTTGAAAAGTGATTAAAAAGCAGTAATGATTTGGTAATGCCCTTCTCTGTAAACTGAATGGTAATCGTAAAGGAGGTATAGCGAATGGAGGCAACATGTAGGGAATGCCAAAGTAAGTTAGTTTTTTCAGAAACTGCGTGTGTTCCATGTAGAAGTCATGGACTTCACATATCTACGAAGGAGGGATGGGTTCATAGTAAATCCTTTTCTTGGAGGGCAAGTGTATTTGCAATTATATTATTAAGTATCTTTTTGTCCCCTGTTCTCACCTTTATTGGTATTTTAAGTTATATATTTTATAGCTCCAATACAGCTAGAGCTTTTTTAGGTGGGTTACTCATTCCAGTGGCATTAATGTATTTTGTTCCTTCACCTGTATTCATTTTTATAACCCTAGCACTAGGTGGAATCTTTTTGTTAATGGCTTATTTTATTTCTAGTTTTGATACGAATAAGAAAGTGTTAAAAGCGAACGCCCTTAACAATCTCGTCTTACGTTATAAGTTTAAGGAACTTGGACTTGAGCGTAACAATCCTCAACATTTTTTAAAGGTGATTATGCTTGGGGATCGACGTCTTGCTCAAGAATACATACAACATTTTAAAGATGATCCTGAAAACTTATCTTATGAAGAGGATGGATGGGATGCATTAAAGCTTGCGATCTATTATGGACATAACGAAATATTAAATGACCTTCTCCGTTTTCGGAACGTTGAATCTCTTGTTAAAGAGGGGAAATGGGGAGAACAATCTTTATTACGAAAAGCATATGAACTTAATCATTTATCCATTGTAGAAACACTTAAGAATTATGGGGCAGTGTTAACTGTGGAAGAGCAAAAAGAAGTAATTAGTGAAAGACAACATGATTTAGAAGGGTTGCAGAAGTTATTTCAAACTATGAATCCTGCCCGAGAAGTTCTCAATGACCGTTTTCAAAAATCTATTAAGAATAATGGCGATCTTTCCATAATTAATCTGTTCTTAAAGAATGGGAGTGATCCATTTCTTGAGGATGATGAAGGTTATAATGCTTTTGATCATGCCTTTTCAAAAAACAATTACGATCAAATAGAAATATTCTTAGATACTATAGACATTACTGAGAACTATGCTTTTCTTCATAATTTCCTTCTCCAGGCAGTCAGTGAAGAGAAGGATAGTTTAGTTATTCTACTTAATAAAAAAGGGATATCTCTAACACACTCATATGAGAATGAACCATCTGCTTTAGAATATGCGATAGTAAACTCCCGATTTGTAGCTCTTGAAAAGATCGCGAATGAGGTAGGCGAGCCCCGAAAAACAAAAGCTTATTCATTAAGAATGTGGGATTCTATTGAGGTACCTGGCAATGTAGATCTCCAAACGTTTTGCTTGGAGTTAATTAAAGATAATGTACAAAAATGGAAGAATGTGATCCAATCTGTCTGGAGTTCTAACACGCTTCCTGATATAGCTGCAGAAGGAATGTTGGTACGAGCGCACGCTTCTTATGATTATATGCAAGAAATTGATCATTGGGTAGAAGATTCCTTATATGGTTCGCCAACCTATTCAAAAGATGAGATGTTAGCGCATTTTAAAAAACATTATCAAGATCAAAAGGAAATTGAGTACGTCAACAGCTCGGTAAAGGTAAACTGTAGTCATTGTCAAGATGGAAAAATAACTTGTTTAACTTGTGATGGAAGGAAGAGGGTTGACTGTAAAGAATGTGATAGAGGCTTAACCATATGTGATACCTGTGATGGTTGTGGGGAATATGAAGTAGAATGTGATGTTTGTAATAGTGAAGGTACCTACAAATGCCCGTCCTGTTCATTTGAGCAAGAAGTAGACTGTACAATTAAGGATTGTATATATTGTGAAGGAATAGATACCCATAAATGTGAACATTGTGTTTCTGGAGAGTTATTATTTGAAAGAGAGATGATAATTCCTAGTAAATCCAGGTCTGGTTATTTTAAAAAAGTATGGGAAAGGTACGATCCTGAACAAAAAAAGCTTGTTGTTATCGGTACAACTGAAGACCATTTGAAATGTGAGGGGTGTGAGGGCCATGGCGCATTCTATTGCGAAGAGTGTGACCGAGAAGGGCATATTACGATAGAGTGCCGAAACTGCCGTGATGGTTACGTACGTTGTGCTAATGCAGAATGTCATAATGGGATCCAAATTTGTGATGATTGTAATGGAGGTGGATATCATTTTTGTGAGGAATGTAATGCAACAGGGGAACAGTTTGAAGATCATTTTGTAAAGGTTACATCTAAAGTATATGAAGGACTTGAATCTAAGAAAATTTATGACGAGCTTAATTATGTATCTGATCGACTCATAAATCAAATAGAAAATACTTCTATTCCAGCAGACCAGTATAGGTATCAAGCTGAATCCGCTGAGGAAAACCTCGATCATATATTGTCTGATAAAAGCTTAGCCTTATGGGTTAAAAAGTTTGTTCAACGTCAAAACCGACCTTCCTATATGTTAAAAGAACACGTAAACCTTGAACCTCTTCATTATCAGGTATTTCAGGTAGAACAAGAAAAGCTTTTGTTGTTTATCAATACAACATTTTTCTCTGAAATTAATTCATCAGACTTATTAGCAGATGAGGTATTAACATGAAAGATAAACAAGTGACAAAAAGAAGTCGTCAAAGAAAATATGGGAATATTAAGAAGACCGCACCATACTACTACAGGAAGAAATCGCACCCAACACCTGCTCCCCATAGAAAAAAGGTTGGAGAAGTTGGTTCTGAGACAGAAGAATCAAGATCCTCTGGGGGAGCTTTAAAGGTGATAGCCGGATTATTTTTCTTATCTATGATCATTGTGTCGATTTTATTGGGGGCACTTTTCCCAAACCTTGACCCAAGTGGGAATATGGGTTTGTTCTTTACTTTAGTCTTTATAGTATTTGGGAGCTTCATGTTTATAGTCTATAAGATCGGACGTTCATAACAAACGTCTACACCATGGGAGGATGAAAAATGAAAAAGTTATTATTAGCTTTCTTTCTATTAAGTTTCAGTTTGTTTTTTATCAACAATCCAATACATGCTGATAATTGGAAAGATAGAAAGAATTATAAAAATAAAATTCAAGGAAAAGGCATGTTGCAGGCCGATGTAGAATATGGTGTGCCTATAGATAAAGAATGGACAATTACGTTTAAGGAACCTATGGATAAAGAGTCGATAAAGAATTCCGTTTTATTACTAGACGAAAATAACGCCGGAATGGAGAGAGACATTGAATTTGTAGATGGGACCAAGGTCATCAAATTAATTCCACAAGAACCTTTAAAACCTTATAAACAATATATGGTGATTGTTACGGCTAAGGCTAAAACGGAGCAAGGAGATTTTATAAAAAATAACTACTTGCAGCCTTTTGAAACAGCCCTTGAAAAACCAAAATCTAGTGATCAGAATGTAGTCCACGGTATAGAAGAATTTAAAGAGGTGATGAATTCACAAAAACCAGACCGTACCTTACCTCACCCGAATAGTGGAAGTTGGCAAACGTTTCTGAGTGATGATTACCTAAGCTACAGAGTTGTACATGAAAAAGAAGGGGAGATAGTTGGAGGTTATTCGAAAACCGAAGGAGATACTTTCCATGAAGCATCTGTAGGAGATGTTTATGAAGCGATAGGTACAAAAAATTTAGGTATTTGTACTAATAGCTATTGCTACAAATGGGATAAGGAATATACCTATTATTACTTTTATAAGCGGATACCGAATAAATTTCAAATAACTGCTATTCAATGGATAAAGCGTGATGTGGATAGTTCGCCTGATTTTCATAAGGAAAATCTTAATGAAATTGCACAAGGACAAAAAACTATTCTCTATGATTTATTAAATGTGGATCGAGTCAAGCTTGGGCTAGAACCATTTGAAAGAAATAGTGAAGTGTCTGAGTTAGCCGATACACATGCTGAAAAGAAACTAAATGGAAAACTTTTTATAACGAATACACAAAAGATGTTGCAAACTGTTGATAAAAAAATAACTTCAGGTGATTTACTTTATAATGTGTCTGCTGAAAATGTCTTTCAAGGTTACCAAGGAATGATTAGCGATGTTTTTCAAGATGGATTCTTGACAAATATTGAACATACAGGAGTTGGTGTAGGGGTTCGATTTGATCGTGATAAGCAAAAGTTTGGATATGTTATGATAAACTATGGTTACTGATAGGTCCATAGTCTATCTGAATTTCTACATCGTTTTGTTACGTTACTAATATTTAAAAGAACCGCATCCATCTGAGGATGCGGTTCTTTTAGTCTGACATGCTTTGGGTTAGGTCGTAATGATAAGACAAACATTTTCGTTTACGTAAAGGGAGAGGAGATATTTATTTCCTTTTATTTTAGTTCAATATTCAGTTCTGCTAAAACTAACTGTGCTGAGTGTCTTTTAACTAATAATTGAAGCGTTCTATCCTCTAAATCCCATGTCATATACCTATCTGTTTCTTTCGGATTGTCAGTATTAAATTCTTCATTTATATGGTTTATATAGTTTTTCTTTATATCATTCACTGTGCCTTCATGAAAACCACTAACTGTGTAACTGTAGAGATTGTCACCATGGTAGAAGTTTGACAACCCAAGACCGTATTTACCACTATATCCAAAAAGCTGATCTAAATTATAAGTGATTTGGTAATCACCATCACCTTGATGATTAATGCGTTTAGGTTTTACTTTAAGTAAATCAGTGACACTCTGCTTTGTATAATCTTTGTTGAATTCTGTTAAAAAACTCAAATCCTTTACACTTTTAGCATTAGGGTGGTAACCGTCAACAACATTAAACCTCATTACGATGGGGGTGATTGTTTTACCGCTTGTTGATTTGATATTACGTATATATAGAAAATGAGGTTTTGATTCATATTTAGAATTAGGACGAATAAGTAATGTTCGTTTATTTTGTACTTCTGTATTGAGGTCAATAAAACTCCCTTCATAATCTTTTACATATACGTTGTTTGTATTTACAGTAGAGAAATCTATGTCTTGACTAAAAGTTACATTCCACTCCTTATCCACAGGTATATTGTACTTTGTGTCCAGTTCCTTGGCTTTGGAATGGACTTTATAAGGAAATGTTTTGGAAAATCCCTTATAAGTAACGTTAAATTTACCTTCTCCAGAATCTAAAACTTTTAAGGTATTACGAGTTGCGTCTAGGTGTTTGTTTTTAATTCCAATAGGAAGATTGAACACCTTTTCTGTTTTTCCACTTTCATATTCAACCATAAAATAATATTTGAGTTCATCTTTAATATCTAAATGTTTGAGTGGTATATCAAGAGTTGTTCCTGATATATTACGCATTATCCGAATATTATCAATCTCAGGTTTTTTTATGATTTCCTCTGAATCAAAGGATTGGATTAATTCTCCCATATTTATGTTCTCCCAAAAAACAGTAGGTCTGTTCTTTTCATCTTTAACGATATAAGAAAATTTATATACAGTGTCCTGGTAAATGGGATTACGATCCATATCATAGCTGAGAGTAATGTCATCGATGGAACCAAATAACTGGAATACATTCTTTATGGAACTATGTGTTTCTGATAAATTTATACTCTGACCATATACATGTTCCGAATCATTTATAGGGCGATTTGCTTTGAAGTATATTTCGTTCTTTTCAGGGTCGCCTCCAATGAATTCTAAATTTATTGGTTCGCTTTTTCCTTCCAGAGTAGGATGTTTTGCTTTCATTCCTGTGAGATCTTCAAAGTATTTTACTAATCCAGGTACATGTTGAGGATAAGGAATAAACGTATTCTCTTGATATTCTTTATTAATTAAAGCCTTTTCACTTCCATACAACTGAACATAGTCTTCTGCTGCTATCTCATTTAATCTCCACATGTGATCCACTTTTGTGTTTGTTGTCACATTTTTATGGCTACGGTATTTAGCGTAACTGAGATTTCTCAAGTTATCGGTTAAGTATTCATCGTTTTTTTTATCTAAATAATAATAAGTAACATGGTGACCGTATTCATGTGCTATTAAACCAGCAAGGTATTTGTCGGCTTGAGCAATATCATCTGAATCAAAGCGTCTCATATTCAACAATTCAATCCAGTTACCGTTTGTGAGTTTGCGATCTTTATAAACGGGATGATAGTAACCATCCAACGTATCCACTCTATCATTCAACACGATAAAATCGAGGAATTTGATTTCTTCACTATACGAATTCTGTAATAGTTCTTGAAAGATCCCTTTTAGTTTATCTTTATCATCCCAATTTTCACTATAGCTGTATATCTGTATTGTATGGTTATAATCAGGAACATTTCCTTCATATTGCGCATAAAGCTCACACTCATTTTCACCACACAATGCTTCAGGATCGATATCCTTTACATTAGCCATTACTTCAACCTCAGGAATTAATGATACTGTGATCACCAATATTGCAAAAATAAAACAGGTTCTTATTAGATTTTTTCTCAAAACTTTTCCTCCTTTTTAATATCCTATAATTATTCATAGTATAAAAAGAAACGTTACCAAAGCATTACTGGGAAGAATAGGGGGTAGGTCCATAGACTCTTAAGCTTTATTTAATTTCTTGAGTGATTGGTAGAAAAACTTTTAAGATTAACCATCGGAGATACCTGTTTTCTTTCGAAAGTAAGAATATCTCAAATAATTGATGTTAGTCCTTTTTGCTTACTATCTATAGATTTTTTGTTCTCTACCTCATAAAATGGAATTAAAAGTTATTTATGTGCGTCGTAATATGCGTAGGAGGGGAGAATGTGAGTTTTTACACCAAAGATAACGAAGAAGCGGTTTATTATAAGTACATACAAGGTGAACAAGAGGATGGAGAAACGCTTTTACTACTACATGGCATTGGTCTTGAACTAACGATGTGGGAGAAACTTATCCCTTATTTACACGATTACAATATTTTAATGCTAGACATTCGAGGGCATGGTCGTACACAAGGAAGTATGACGCCTGTTCAGTGGAGTTTATTTATTGATGATATTGTGATGTTAGTCGAACATCTAGGAATAAAAGTTGATCATATTGTGGGTCATGGACTCGGGGCGTTTCTTGCCTACGAAATCATACATAAAGAAATATTACCTTCAAAGAGTCTTACCATTGTTTCCACCCCCTTTTATTATCCAATTGAACCAGGGAAAAAAGGAGTTCAATATAGGAGGGATCATTCAGATAATTTAGCTGATCTTATGATTCACTTTTTATTAGCTAAAAAAACTGAAGAACATGAAGCGTACATTCGAGATGCTTTTGGAAAAGTTAATTTGCAAGAGTATTTTGAAGTATTAGAGTTCCTATACAAAAATACTTCAATTGAGAAGTTGAAAAATATTGAAGTACCAGTTTTCATGCTTTCAGGTGAGCATGACCTGAATTATCCACCACAATTGTTAACTTATAACGCTCATTTCATTAAAAATGTACGAACCTTGATTGTGCCTGCAGCATCCAATTTAATTCCCATGGAACAGCCAGTTATCATGGCAAAATGGTTAATAGATTTCTACGAGAATCTAAAAAACGATCATTCAGTCGTCACAATTCCTTACTTAGCAGAACTAGGCCACCACTTACATCCCCAACCTAAGAATGAATCCATTCCAGGAGAGGTGCGTATTTTAAATGGGTTTGAGTTCTATTATAAGGGCCATCAATTACAAGGCAATTGGTCGAAGCGTAAGATGAAAGAAATTTTAACGTTTTTATCCATTCATCAAAAAGTGTCTAGAGACCAAATCTGCGATCATATTTGGCCAGAATCCCTCTTGAAGAATGCGAAAAACTCCTTGCGAGTCAGTCTCAATCATATAAAACAACTGCTTAAAGAGAATAATGCAGAAAATATGCTATCAATTGATCATCAAACTGTTTCTTTCGAAGTGCCGGTAATTTGTGATGCTGTCACGAAATGGGAGCAGTTAAAGCTCATTACTGATGAAGATGATAATGATGTATTAAGAGACAAGTTATTCAAGTTCTTAGATGATTACCCTACTAAACCATTCCCTCATATTTTTGAGGACTGGATTTTGGAATATCAATATGAAATTGAAGAACGAATTAAACAAGCCTTAGTTGATATTTATCAAAAGAACCTCGATTCAGAGAATAAAGCCCAACTTAAAGCAACTGAACAGTATATGGAGCGATTTGGTATGTACGATGAAGTGATGGAACTAGTCTATTAATCGATCGAACATAGGGACGGTTCGTCTGTTTGTGAAAAAGATACAAACGCAAGAACCGTCCCTATGATAAGGCGATAAAAAATGGATTTATAATAATATTACGAATCATTACTTATTAAATTGATTGGACTGATTTATTTGATTGAGAATTTTAGTGAAGTTTCAAGTGTACTTTTTGGTGTTTCTAGTGGATTGTTAACTATTGTGGGTTTGATAGCAGTGTACATAACATTAAATAGTCAGCAGAGTGTGGAAAAAGCAAGAGAGATATTATGGAATTTGCAATCATTAAACTTTTCAATTAAAAAAAATTTCAGTGAAGAGAATACTGACTCATTACAAGAAATAAGATGGTGGTTTCGACACTATGAAAATCTAGTAAGTAAGAGTAAACCTACCGATGTTGTAACATATTTAGCAATAATAACAATTTGTTTTGTTGCATTCTCATGGACTACTTTTACACTTATGGTTGATCTAAGTTCTCCATTAAATGTTTTTATGGTGGGATCTATTCTTGTTTTATTATCATTTAGTTATATGCTCTTTAAACTAAATGATAATAAAAATTTGGGTAAGTTACCTAGCTACCATGAATTAATGTCAATGAATCACAAAGACAAAACAGAAATGGACATGCTACAAATCTTGAAGAAAACAACAATTTGTGAAGTATCCTTTGAAGATGATAGTAGTATTAAGTTATTCTTTCATTTTCCTTTTAATAAAATGGAGTTTAAGTATGAGGTAACAGTGTTCGACACTGAAGAAGGAATACTCGGTGGAGAGGCGATTGCTTCTAGTCATTTCACGCTTGAGGAATTAGATACAGTTTATTCTCCTTCCGAATTGATGGGGATGGACCTGGATTACTTATTAGTAAGAGTGGATTTTTGGCATGACTCAAAAGAACAGGATATTTATGGACGAGAGTTTAAGTTTCCTCTATTTGAGTATAAGGAAGAAGATGATTTTCAGACAGTGTGAGGAAATGGGGACGGTTCTCCTGTTAGCCGTAGGGGGGAGTTTCATCTTCCTTTTATAAACGTAAGAACCGTCCTCCCTATATATAAAGTTATGGTGTGAATTCCATCTTAACCCCCTCAGATAACGCAATACCGTCTTTACTCTGTACTTCGCTAGTTATCACCAAGATATGAGTCTTGTCCATCCATCCCATTACAAATGGCTTAAACTTGACTGTGGTTTGCCCATCTGTTGTGTATTCAAGCTGCCCATTACTTTCAGGATGTCTAATTCCATTTTTATCGATGACATAGAAATTATCCCTATTAATTGTACTTTCTTTTAACTTAGTAGAAAAGGTTATGGACCACACTTTATCTTTACCCACATTAATCTTTGTAGGAAGACTTTTATACTCTTTTATAGTGTCTAACATTTTTTCTCTTTCTAGTTCTTCTTGTTCTCTTTTTTCTTTTTCAGCTTCATATTTACTTTCATATTCTACATTACTACTGTGTTTTATTACTTCAAAATTACCTATATTATACCATATGTGTTCCTCACCATACACAACACCTAAGACTTTCACAGTTGTCCCTTTTTGAATCGTTCTTGATTTAGGGAAATCTTTAGAATTAAAATAGACATTTGTTTCAGCCTTTACAGTAAGCTTCCCAACTGAATCTACTTCGGCATTAGTTACTGGTGAACATACAAGAAAAATGAAGAGTATCAAACATATGGATATAATCTTCTTTAACATAAAATCTCCTCCTGCTAATTTTCTATATCCTCTCTATTAGTTATTTTATACCATATAGTAATTTAATACTATAAAGGGATAGGCCCATCGTCTCTTTGGAGTATCGAAATATTAGGGAGATTATTCATACAGAATTTTTTGAAGGATAGGTTTCTGGATTCAGATTAAATACATATATGGGATTGGTGGTGTGAAGGGGTAATGCTATTCTTTTCCTTTGTTTCAATAGTGGAGGTATTAGTTGGGGAGTCTCTTCTTATGTATTTAATAATTTATTTCCTATAACATTTTATAAAGAGATAAATGGAACTGGAAACACTAAAAGTTCTGAACTACTAGATGATAATGTTGGATTAAACCCACACCCGAGAGTTTATTTATTTCCGATTTATCAATGTTTTATGAGACAGAAGACGATCCTTACATGCCTGTTTTAAGAGGCATGCAGTATATCCGGTTTACATCTGGTACGAACCTTCCTAAGGATATAGAGTTAAACAAATGGTATAAACGAGTCGTTGATGTGAAATTTTCTAAAAAAAAGACAAGGTGGAGATCCTGTGAGCTGGGATACTGCTAAGTCGGTTTTAGATGGAGTGATTCCTATTACTTCATATGAAGAACTGAAATAAACACGGGAATAGAACCGTCCCTATGTATGTATCTGTATGTCATATAAGCTTATATACTTATTAAATCATTTAGAGAAATCACATTTTTTGGGTTTTTTGATTCATTTAATTGTTGTAAACTAGTAAATGAATACTATATTTTGAGGGGTGACACCATGTCTAATGTTGAAAGATTCAAAGAATTATTAAGGCAAAAAGAAATTTATATGAACGAAGGAACAAATGAAGACGGTAGTGTGTTTTTTCGTACTGAACAAAAATTAAAAAATGGTGGTTCAATCGGTTTAGTTGTAGCATTCTCAGTCGAAGAGCATATGGTTGATGTTTATGGTTTTGATATTGCTGAAATAACAGATCCATTAAAAAAGGAGTCAATACATAAATTACTAAATGAAATTAATATAGATTATAGATTTAATAAATTTTATATGGATAATCAGGGGAGAATAAGTAGCAGTGCTGCTTTAATATTTGAAGACAATTTCAATCCTAATGTAGTTTTCAGATTAATGGTTATGGCGCTAAATACTGCTGATGAGGTTTATCCGAAGTTTATGAAAGTGATGTGGTCATAAAGAAGACAACCTTTTATGAGGTTGTCTTTTCTAAACCCATAAACATATCACTATGTTTAAATGATTATTAACAGCTAAAGGATGAAAGGCATACCAGCTGTTATATAATATAACAATTTTAAAGACAGAACCCATTATCCTAAAAGGAGAGAATTAAGTGAAAAAAGATAATAGTCTTACTGACATAACAATTGATTTTGAAGGACAAAAACTAAAATTCCCAAATATGAAACTGTCCGAGGGTGCAGTGCTTTTTTATTTAGAATCTCAACCTCATTTGGAAAATCCGTATGAATTGATGATTTTTGAAGATTATATGGAAGCTAAAAATTTAGTGGCATGGCTTGAGGTAAGTAAAAGAACATTATCTGAAATAGATAATCATATAAAAGACAACTGTCCATCATTTAAGGGATGTTCTCACTTTAATCATTCCAACCTTCCAAAAACGAAAACAGTTGATTTTGTGAACGATAGAAATGAAGTCGACTTTTCTGCTCAAATTATCAACTTTGAAAACATCTTTTCAGCATAAGGAAACATGGGAAGGAAACATGGGGACGGTTCGTCTGTTTGTGTCGTCCCTTTATATTGTTTTTTAACCGAGATGTTCATAAGGTCATTTTCTGCAAACTAATCCTCATATTTTTGTACAATCTCAAAAACTCTTTTCATAAATGCTCCTCTTAATTGTTTTCTGCAAGCAATCTCATTTTAGGTTAAAGATCATTATTGTGAATAATCCTAATGACAATCATCAGAACTGCACTACCCTTTACACGTTTATTATTAATGAACGCCAATGAATTCACCGAACACTGCCAATCTATATACCAGTCCCTTTGATAAAACGATCGCATACTTATTATTTATAAAAATAGATATTTCTGTTAAAATAAATAGTAAATATTACCTATAACCTATGGAAATAGTTAATACATTTTAACTGATAACCATAGGCTTGGGTTGATGGGAATAAATTCTATAATAAGAGGTTACGATGAAATGAATAGAGGAGAAAAAATAGTGGTTAGTCCATATGTTTCTATTGTTATCCCCACATATAATCGGTTGCTATACTTGACGGAATTAATGGAATGTTTAAGTAGACAAACCTTTCAAAGCTTTGAAATTATTATTGTGAATGATTGTGGAGAAAAGGTGGATATTGTAAAAGAGTTATACCCTCAGTTGTTGATAACGATTATCGAAATGGACACGAATGTAAAGCATGTTCATGCTCGAAATGTAGGCGTAGCTCATGCAAATGGTGATTATATCATGTTAATCGATGATGATGATTTAATTGTTTCTACACACCTTAAAACCATGCTCGAGGTTATATCTGAATATGATTTGATCTATTCTGATGTAGAGATTGTTAATTATGAATGGATTCATCAAGTACGTGTGCCTAAAGCACGTTTTTTATTTGCTTATGAGTTAGACTTAAAAGGTATGCGCACATTCTCGACCTTTATTCCTTCTGGATGTTTATATCGAAAAGAAATTCACGATCAAATCGGTGGGTTTGATGCCGACATGCATCATTACTGGGATTGGGATTTCTTTTTACGTGTGTCAGAAAAGTTCCGAGTCAATCGCGTTCCTGTGGCAGGCGTCCTTTATGACTTCTCTGATAGTCATGGTAATCAATCCAAGAATGTAGATTCGATGCAAGGATATTTAAAGAAGTTATCAGAGAAACATAATCTAGGCGAGCTCCCAACCAAGAATTTTTTTACGTTGTTAGATGAACCAGGGGTAAAGAAGAGGAAAGCAGGAACCAAACAAGTATGGGATGGAACTCCTTTTAGAACACGAGCGACTAATCGGACGCACCTTTGAAAAAGGGGGAGAGTTCTATTGTTTGTGAAGTGTTGGAGGATGCAGGGACGTTTCTTGTATTGGTTGATATTGTCACTGAGAATTTCTTGAACAAGATGATAACAAGGGTGATAACAAGGGGACGGTTCGTCTGTTTGCAAAAAATACAAACGCGAGAACCGTCCCTTTGATACACCTGTTCAAAATAGGATGAAGTTGATCCTTATTACTTGTAGTGCCTGTCCCCTGCCGCCGAGATGATGCTTTAATGTGGTGGGGGTCAGGCACTTTTTATTCACTTTAGTGCTGAAAAGTAGTTGGGGTGATCGTCAGTTTTTTATGAATTTTCTGAAAAATATTGACTAGTAGAAAACAAGGGTGTTAAACTTTTCATTAACATCATGTTAATATTGTTAACTCATCGTTAACAAAAAGGGGCGGCCGTTATTTGACAATACCCTGATTGTTAATGAGTTGTTAACACCAACAAAAGTTTATAATGAAACGTGTTAAAGGGTGTAGAGATTATGAGTCAATCGAAGAGTGGGATACAGGCAGTGGAAGTGGCTTTCAAAATTTTAAAAGCATTTTCACGGAGTAAATCAGAACTCACATTAAATGAAATTTCGAAGGAAACAGGCTATCACAAGAGTCAGTTGTATCGTTATCTGAACAGTCTGGTGAATATCGGCGCATTGATCAAACATGAAGAATCCACCTATCCACTATGGAGTCTTGGACCTGAACTGATTGAACTTGGGGAAGCGGCTTTTGCATCATTGGATGTTGCTAATGAAGCGAAGCCACATCTCATCAAACTGAAAGATAAATTAAATGAGACAGTCGCTCTTTGTATTTGGAGAGAGAATGGTCCATTTTTCGTGCGATGGGAGAAGAGCAACAATTTAATCAATATTGGTTTAGATACAGGTTCCTATGTACCGCTTTATAGTGCTACGGGAATGATTTTCCGAGCATTTATGCCCGAGACGATTACAGACCCAATCTTAGAAAATGAACTAGAAGAAAGTGCTGTTGACCCAACTTTATTAAAGGGAGAAATTGAGCAAGTAAAGGAGAAGAAATTATCAACCAGTAACAGTCGATTGATAAAAGGAATCTCTGCAATCAGTACACCCATATTTTATCCATCTGGTTCATTGGCTGCAGCCATTAGTGTTGTAGGTTTTGAAGGAAACTTAGATGTCAGTGAGGATGGAGAAGCTGTTCAATCCTTAATTGAAACAGCGAATGACATATCAAAGAAATTAGGCTTCATGAAATAGAAAGGTGTGAATACAGATGACAAAACCAATTGTAGTATCTGGGGCGGGTCCAGTAGGATTAACGGCTGCTACCATTTTATCTTCAAAGGGCATTCCAGTTATTGTATTAGAAAAAGAAAATCAACCAAGTAAAGAGTGGAGAGCTTCAACATTCCACGCAGGAACATTAGAATTGTTGGAAGAGGTAGGGATTGCTCAAAGCCTTGTTCCAAAAGGAATTATTGCAGACAAAGTGCAATACCGGGATCGTCAAACTGGCTTGTATGCTGAATTTGACTTCAACTTAATTAAAGATGAGACAAACTATCCTTATAGACTTCAATGTCCACAATCCACATATGTAAAGATGCTTAAAGAGGAATTCTTAGATCCGGCAGACAATGTTGAATTGCTTTTTAATAGTGAGTTAACCTCACTAGAGCAAGATAAAGATTCCGTAACCATTAAAGTACAAACCCCAGAAGGTGAACGTGTAATTGAAACACCGTATCTCTTAGCTGCGGATGGTGCGCGTTCCACAACAAGAAAACTACTAGACTATGACTTTACTGGCTATACGCTAGAGGAGAAATTTTTATTAGTAGGAACCCCTGCAAACTTCCATGACTATATACCAGACATCGCTTATGTAAATTACGTATCGGACCCAGAACAATTTTTATTTCTATTGAAAGTGCCAGGAGCATGGAGATTGTTATTCCCAGTTCCATCTAACATGACGGATGAAGAGGCAACATCTGAAGAAAATGTACAAAAACAACTTCAAAAAGCCCTGAAAACTGATGATCAGTTCGAAGTCATTGAACAGATGATTTACCGTGTTCACCAAAGAGTGGCAGAGAAATTTTACAAAGGTCGTGTTGTATTAATGGGAGATGCGGCCCACGTAAACAGTCCAATGGGTGGATTAGGACTAAATAGTGGAGTTCATGATGCGGTGGATATAACGCGTCGAATTGAACGCATTATAAATGAAGACAATGAATCTACCATCCAGGAAGAGTTAGAAACGTATTCAGATGTAAGAAGAAAAGTTGCTTTAGAGTATGTAAAGCTAATCAGCGAGAAAAACACCCGACTAATGAAAGAGAAAGAACCAGAATTGAGAGTGCAAATGCAAAAAGACATGCATGAAGAGGCGACAAATGAAGACTTAGCTCGTAAGTGGATTTTACGATCATCATTAATTTCTAGTGTTCGTGAGCAAGGGATAGGGAAACCTCCTGCATTTTATATTAAATAGATTTATGTAAGCGCTTAAAACAAAAAGAGAAGGGTGTATGAGAGTGAAAAAATTCAAAGGTTCATTATTGCTTATTTTAGCTTTAGTTTTGGCTTTAGGAGGATGTGGCAACCAAGCTCAAGGTGGAGCTGACAACGGAGGTTCAGAAGCTAAATCCGTTAAACTGAAAATTTCAACCAACGTGCCCCCTGGTCATATATGGACGCAAACGGTAAACAAGTTTAAGGAAGATGTTGAAAAGCAAACAGATGGAAGGATTACGGTTGAAGTATTCCCAAGCTCTCAATTAGGGGGAACAAATGATGTTGTTCAAATGTTGAATTCAGGATCAGTGGACTACGCAGTGATCCCAACAGCATTTTTAACATCAAGCTATCCTGACTTAAATGCATGGTTTATGCCGTTCCTTTTTGAGGATATGGAAGATGCAATGAAAATGAGAGGTACCGACGAATCAAAAGAATTACTGAAAGTGTTTGCGAAAGATCAAAATTTCAAAGGTGTAGACTGGTTGTTTACGGGAAATCACAGTATCTTAATGAAAAACGGAAAAATGGATTCTCCTGAAGACTTTAAAGGGAAAAAGATTCGAGCTCCAGGAACACAAGCGATCACTGACCTGTACAATGCTTTAGGCGCTAGTGCCGTTTCCATGCCATTAACAGAGGTATATTCAGCACTTAAAACAGGCGTAGTGGATGGCATTAACGCCAGTGTAAACTCTATTGCCTCCCAAAAATATCATGAAATCGCAAATGACTTTACTTTACTGAACCAGACAGCATTTAATGCGGTTGTTTTACAGAGTAATTCAACGAATAAAAAATTAAGCGATTCTGATTTGGAATTGATCAACAATGCTATGAAGTCTGCTGTTGATTGGGGTAATGATGAGGCAATTACAGAGCTTGAAGAAAATATGAAAAAAGTTAAAAAGACAGACTTGAACATTCATAAAGTAGAAGATATCAAGCCTTTCTTATCAGTAAAAGACGAAATTTATCAAAAATATTCAGAACAATCTGACATAATTAAAGCATTTATTGAAAAAGCACAAGACTAATCGGATGTGATGAAATGGCTGTATTGAAGAAAATAAGTGATGGAATTTACAAGTTAGAAGCGGTTGTTATAAGTTTAGCGATCTTAATCATTTTTGTATCACTTACATTAAGTGTTATTTTTCGCTACTTTTTGGACAATCCATTGGAATGGTCAAGTGAGCTTTCACTTTACGGATTAGCTTGGACAACCTTTATCGGTGCGAGTATTACCATTAAGCGGCAGCAAAGCGCTGCCGTGACCATGGTTTATGAAAAAGTACCAGAGAAAGTCCAAAAGGGGCTAAAAGTTTTCATTCAATTGGTTGTGGTTTGTTTTGCTGCGTATATGTTTTATATCTCGTTTGGGTGGATTACACAACCAACTATAAGCTCACAAAAATCGTTAGGAATGGAGATCCCCTTATTTTATCCGTATCTGTGTGTCCCAATTGGATTCTTATTTATGACCATTCACTCGTTATACTTGTTACTTGATTCTATTCGTACATCGAAGAGGGATAACTTATGATCATATTATTGATTTTCTTTGCCTTATTACTCATTGGAATCCCCATATTTATGGTTCTTGGGATTAGTGGGATTTCTTATATTTTTGCTTCTGGCAATCTACCATTATTGGAAACAGCGCCACAAAGGCTGTTTTCTGCAAATATCAATTTCTCACTTCTCGCTATTCCGTTGTTTATTCTAGCTGGTGAGTTGATGAACCATGGCGGGATTACGAAAAGGCTGATCAAGTTCGCTCAGGTCTTAGTGGGTCACTTCAGAGGAGGACTGGCCTATGTGAATGTGGTGACCAATACCTTTTTGGCATCAATCCTAGGGTCTTCCTTAGCCCAAACAGCCATGATGAGTCGAATCATGGTACCAGCTATGGAAAAGGAAGGGTATAAAAGGGAGTTTAGTACTGCAACTACTGCAGCTGCTGCGATGATGGGGCCTATCATTCCACCAAGTATGACGTTCATCATTTATAGTGTCATCGCGGAAACATCGATCGGTACCATGTTTTTGGCTGGAATTGTTCCAGGGATCCTGATGGGGATTTCATTCGTAGGCTTAATTGCGTATTTTGGCTATACAATGAGTTTCCCTAAAACGGAAAGGTCAACATTTTCTGAGATTATTACAGCCTTTGTGCAAGTTTTTCCTGCGCTATCAGTACCGATAGTAATTGTAGGGGGAATTATTCTTGGAATCTTTACGGCAACGGAATCGGCAGCCTTTGCTTGTTTAATCGCCCTGCTAGCAGGACTTGTATTTTATCGTGAACTAAAAAAAAAGGAACTTCCGAAGGTATTCCTTGAGGCTGGTGTAACAACAGCTATTGTGACGATTTTAATTTCGATGGCTAAGTTATTTGGGTTAACACTCACATTTGAACGTATTCCGCAAATGATTACAGAGTGGATGGTGTCAGTGACAGATAACCCATTGTTCTTCTTACTTTTGATTAATGTCTTCTTATTATTAGTAGGAATGGTGATGGACGGTATTGCAGCGCTGATCATTTTAGCTCCAATACTAATCCCTGCTGCGGTTACCTATGATATTAACCTGATTCACTTCGGTGTTCTTTTCTGTATCAACATCGTGATTGGAAGCTTAACACCACCAGTTGGTTCAGGGCTGTTTGTTGCGGCAAGTACTGCTGAAGTGAAAATTGAAAAATTAGTGCGGTCATTAGCACCATTCTTGGTAGCTGTAGTCATCGTATTACTGATTGTAACGTATTTTCCGGAATTAATTATGTTTATTCCGAATCTAGCAAAATAACATATTAGTAGATTTAAATGGAGGTTTAACATGAAACTCGTAACTTATTATACAGATGCTGAAAACAGAATTGCTGCGATGCATGAAGAGTCAAAAATCATTGACTTGAATGAAGCGTATAAAGCTTATTTAGAATATAAAGGAGAATATTTCCCTGATGAGGTTGCGGATGCAAGAGTACCAAGTGACTCTCTTGCTTACTATTACGGGGGAGATGAAACGCATCGTGAAGCAAAAAAGGGTTATGAATTTGCTTTAAATCGCCCAAGTGAATTTTATACTCTTCAAGCAAATGATGTAAAAATTGGACCGCCAGTTTTAAATCCGAACAAAGTCATTTGTGTGGGTCACAACTACCGTGAGCACATTTTGGAAATGGGGCGTGACCTTCCGACTCATCCAGTGCTATTCGCTAAGTTCAACAATGCGATTTTAGGACCTGAAGATAACATTCCTTATTACAGTAACTTAACTGAGAAGCTAGATTACGAGGCGGAGTTCACTTTTGTTGTTGGTAAGCAAGCTAAAAATGTTCCGAAGGAAGAGGCGCTTGAATATGTTGCTGGTTACACGATTGTAAATGATGTAACTTCACGTGACATGCAAAAAAGAACTCTACAGTGGCTGCAAGGAAAATCAGTCGATGGAAGTGCTCCAATGGGGCCTTGGCTTGTCACTTCAGATGAGTTGCAGGACACAACTAATCTAGATGTTGTATTGCATGTGAATGGTGAGGAAAGGCAGCGTTCCAATACGAAAAATCTAGTTTTTGATGTTGCAAAACTGGTTGAGTTTTTATCTGAAATTATGACGTTGGAGCCGGGGGATGTGATCTGTACGGGAACACCTGGAGGAGTAGGTGTTGCTATGGATCCACCTCAATTCTTAAAGGATGGAGACAAAGTAACCATTTCTGTTGACCAGGTAGGTACGTTAGAAAATAATGTAAAAGAAGTTCATAAAGAAAACGTAAAAGAATATGCAAATAAGATTAATAGCTTATTGGATGAATTTGTAGAAACAGTACGCCAGGCTGACGATGGAATCATTGACGTGAAGCCATCAGAAGAGGAGTGGTCTATCCTTGAAGTGGTCAACCACGTGAATGAAGCCAACCAATACTGGTTGACTGAATTAAAAAGAGTTACAGAGGTGCCAGGCACTGAATGGGGGCGTGGATTGACTGACTCTGAAAGGTTGCGTGCTGTTGAAGAGGCGACGATGAATAATTTTGAAGAGACATTGAAATCTATTCAGTCGTTCAGAGCAAACATTCGTAGAGAAATCGTTGCTTTAGACGATGAACACCTGGATGAGGAGTCTCCGCATAGGAATCCGAAATTTGGGACAAAACCAGTATCGTTCTTACTGGACCACTTTATGGTAGAGCACATTGAAAAGCATATTGCACAAGTAAAACGTAATATGGAAAAGCTACAAAAATAATAGGAGGGTCACAAGTGGCTGGAAAAAATAGTTTTTTTGAAAGTGAAGAAGTTAAAGCGTTTAATGAGGATATTCAGCAGTATAATTTGGGACCTTTATGGAATGCGATTCCTGACTTAATGAATAAAACTCCGGATACGGGTGCAGAGCCGTATCTATGGAAATGGGAAACGATCTATCAAAAGTTAATGGAAGCGAAGGAGATCTTTACACCAGAGCGTGGTGGCGAACGTCGGGCGATCTATCTGCAAAACCCTGGCTTAACAGACAGAAAGCCGTGGGGATGGGGTTCGACAACACAGAACCTATATGCAGCGGTTCAGTTGATTTTACCTGGTGAGAAGGCGCCTTCCCACCGCCATACTCAAAGTGCGCTTCGTTTTATTACGAATGGAGATGGTGCTTTTAGTACGGTAGATGGTGAGAAGATGTACATGAATGAAGGAGACTTCCTCGTGACCCCAGGGGGACTATGGCACGGTCATGGTCATGAAGGGGACGAGCCGATGATTTGGATGGATTGTCTAGACATTCCTTTTGTATATAGTATAGGTGGAACATTCTTTGAGCCGTATCCAGATGGTCTACAGCCTGCGAAAAAGCCTGATAACTATTCGAGTCATCATTATGAAGGGGGAATGGTTCGCCCAATTACTCACCGAGAGCCCCAAGTTGCCCCCGTTGGGAAATATACATGGGCACAGACAAAAGATGCTCTAGATAGTATTAGCCAATATGAGCCAGATCCATATGATGGCTATGGCGTTGAGTACATTAATCCATCAACGGGTGAACAAGCGAACCCAACCATCCTGGCTAAATTATTGAAGCTACCAAGTGGGTTTAAAGGAAAAGCTCACCGTCATACAGATTCGAATATCTTTACGGTGTATAAAGGAAGCGGCTATACAGTAATTAATGGACAGAAGTTTGAATGGTCTAAAGGAGATTACTTTGTGATCCCGAGCTGGGCTACTCATGAGCATGTAGTAACCTCTTCGGAGGATGCTTATTTATTTAATGTTAGTGACCAACCAATCATGGAAAAGTTCAACTTCCAACAAGAAGAAGCCTATGAAGAAAATGAAGGACATCAACAGATTACAAGTGTTTTTGAACCGAAGTAACTGGTATCTTCCCCCCGACTGTTTAAACGCAAAAACGTAGTGGGGTCAGGCGTACCTGGGGCAACTTGGGATAGGTCAATCGTCCCTTCGATTCTCGAAATAGTAGGATAATGAACCTATACCATCGTACTGAAACTGTTAATATTAAAAATAGAAACTTTCTAGTTACTCTATACTCCATTGTTGTGGAAGCATATGAAAAGCCTGCACTCGTAATGAATGCAGGCTTTTATATATAGCTTGTCTTATTTACAACCCAACGGATATATACTTCGTCTCCAAATACTCCTCAATCCCATGATGACCACCTTCACGCCCAAGTCCACTTTGCTTAAACCCACCAAACGGAGCCTGTGGAGTGGATGGGAGTCCATCATTTAAACCAACAATTCCATATTCTAAATGCTCACTTATGGTGATACCTTTCGTTATGTTTTCTGTAAAGACGTAAGCAGATAGACCATAAATCGAGTCATTAGCTCTATGGATTGCTTCCTCTTCTGACTTGAAGGTTGCGATGGGTACAAGTGGCCCAAATGTTTCTTCCGTCATACAGATCATGTCATCTGTTGTATCTCTTACAACTACAGGATCAAAGAAGAGCCCATCTTGATTTTCTCCTTGATAGAACACTTTTGCGCCTTTTTGTTCAGCATCTTCTACATGACTTTGTACTTTTGATACAGCTTGCTCATCAATAAGTGGACCAATGTTGACGCCATCTTCTAATCCATTTCCTACTTTAAGTTTTTTTACTTCTTCAACTAGCTTATCTGTGAAAGGTTCTACGATTGATTCATGCACATATATACGGTTTGAACAAACACAAGTCTGACCAGCATTTCGGAATTTTGAGCCCATTACACCCTCGACTGCTTTATCCAAGTCAGCATCATTTGTAACGATTACAGGTGCATGTCCTCCTAGCTCAAGGGAGACTTTTTTGACCGTATCGGCTGATCCTTTCATCAATAGCTTTCCAACTTCAGTTGAGCCTGTAAATGTTAATTTGCGAACACGTTCATCTTCTAGCCAAGTCTCTCCAATGGCTTTTGGATCGCCTGTCACAACATTGATAACACCTTTAGGAATCCCTGCTTCTTCAGCAAGTAATGCTAGTTTAATAGCTGTAATCGGTGTTTGCTCAGCGGGCTTTATGACCACCGTACATCCTGTAGCAAGGGCAGGGGCAACTTTTCTCGTGATCATGGCTGCAGGGAAGTTCCAAGGTGTAATAACAGCGACCACGCCAACGGGTTGTTTTTGAACGAAAAGTCGTTTGTTTCGTTGTGTTGCGGGGATTTGTTCGCCGTACACGCGTTTTCCTTCTTCTGCATACCAAGAGATGAATCCATTAGCGTAGTTGATCTCGCCTCGGGATTCTTTTAATGGTTTTCCTTGTTCGATCGTCATCGTGCGTGCTAGGTCTTCTTTGTGTTCATTGATGAGGTCATGCCATTTTCGGATGACCTCACTTCGTTCATAGGCGGAATATTGGGACCAGCTTTTGAACGCTTGGGATGCAGCATCAACGGCTTGTTTTGCTTCATTGGCTCCTGCATGAGGAACGGTTGCAATAATCTCTCCAGTTGCTGGGTTGTTTACTTCTAATGGTGGTAATTCTTTTCCGATATCTTCTCCGTTTATTCTCATAGCATATGTTTCCATCGTTATCCTCCTTTTTGCTTGTTACGAGATTTTTTGTTTGATCTCTTCTTCTTCAATGTCTTTTGTAAAGATCTGATCGTTTTCACCAGTAAAGAACTGCTTACCGTACACTAATAGCGTCAGTAGTACACCTACAGCGAAGGCCCATGTTGCTCCTTTTGTTGCTAAGACAGCTCCGATAATACCTGCGATACCAAGGTCACGGTGACTTCGTGATTCTAATATACCTACTCGCACACTTACATAACCCTGGATTAATAACGTTAAAGCAAGGGCAATTCCTAGAATAGGTTGAACCAAGCTTACGATTGGCATGAGAATCAGTCCTGTATTGGTACCCCAACGGAAGGAACCTGATCCACCGAATAAGGAGTTCATCGCTTTTTTACCTTCTTTAAAGCGTTCAATGACAACAACTTGCATCGCTGCCCATAATGGACCAGCCATTGTTACGTCTGGACCTAGGAAACTCATGATCGAGTTACGTCCGCCGAAGATCATGTGAGCGCGGTTTTCGTTATAATCAATTTTTTCATCTCTTCGTACATCATCAGCTTCAGAGATAAGTGCTTTACTTTGTAGAACATCACCAAATAGGACAATGTAAGCTGCTAATACGGTCGGTACGGCTTTAACAAATAGCATAAAGGACGGGAAGCCAACTCCGAATACCGTATACTCGCTCCAAAGCGTGGCGAAGTCAGGGTTGATTAATCCCCATTCAATCGTTGGCCATGAAGCTTCACCGAATAGGGGAGCAATCACGACAGCTAAAATGATAATTGGAAAGATTCCTAGTTTCCCGATTAATCCCCATGCTGAGTTGCGATTTTTAAGTTTGTTGAAGTGTTTGGAAAAGATAATATAAAAGGCAATCCCTACAGCAATGGAAATGGACCATGGGAAGCTTTCGAATCGTCCGCCTACTTCAAACACGGATTTAACGGCTGCGATACCAGCTCCTAAAATAATTCCGGATTTAATCGCTGGTGGAACAAACGATACAACTTTTCTTGCTAGCCCGGTAACTCCTAAAAAGATAGAGAAGAGCCCGAGTGTTAACTGAAAGGCGACGAGAGCATGAACCCGGTCAACACCTTCAGGGAACGTGGATACATAAGCCATAATTAATGGAATGGCTGGTGTGATCCACCCTGGCACAACGGGATCTCCAAGTAGGTGGTGGGTTAAGTACAAGATACCGTTTAAAAGCACAACAGCTAAGGCAACCTCAAATGGCATGCCTAACAGTTCCGTCATTAAGGGGATTGCTGCCAAGTCAACAGCACACATCATAAGTCCTTGCACATAGTCTGGCCATTCAAATTTGTAGTGAATAAAAGGTAGTCTTAATTTGAATGGGCCTAATGGGATGTATGGAGATTCTTCTCCATAGTTACGATTTTTCCACATTTCGCATACCTCTTTTCTTATAGTTTTGGCACACTAGTTTCTAGTATGCAGATTGATAGATTTGTTCAATTTCTTTCTTTCCTAGTTTGCGAGGGTTGTTATTGAGCAATCTTTCAATTTTACTAGCATCCTCAGCCATGTTTGTTATGTCGCTTTCCGGTATATCAAAAGACCTTAAGCCTGTTGGGATATTCACTTCGGTGCATAGGCGTTCCATCGCTTTTACAGCTTGGTCTGCAGCATCTGAATCGGAAAGGTGAGAAACTTGTTCTCCGAAAGCATCTGCAATGTCACGGAAACGTTCGACGCAAGCGATTTTGTTCCATTCCATCACATAAGGGAGAAGGAGAGCGTTACTTACACCATGAGCGATATTGTAGCGGCCGCCTAATGGGTAAGCGAGTGCGTGTACAGCTCCTACGCCAGCGTTCCCAAACGCCATACCTGCCATCAGGCTAGCTGTCGCCATGTTTTCGCGCGCTTCCATGTGATCTGGATTCGCATAGGCTTTTGGAAGGTTTTTTGAGATCATTTTTATAGCCTGAATAGCTAGGGCATCTGTAATAGGGGAAGCGTTTACTGATATATACGCTTCGATTGCATGAACGAGGGCATCTACGCCACTTGCAGCTGTTACAGATGGGGGCATGGTTAACGTCATCTCCGGTGCTACAATGGCAACATCCGGGAGTAGGTAATCACTGACGATCCCCTTTTTCAACTGTGCTTCTTTATCAGATAGTATGGAGATATTGGTCACCTCAGATCCTGTTCCAGCCGTGGTAGGGAGAGTGATAATCGGACAGCCTTTCTGAGGGACAAGGTCTGTTCCAATAAGCTCCGCTAGCTGACCGTTATGGGATGATAAAGCCGATACACTTTTTGCGATATCAATCGCACTTCCTCCGCCAATGGCGATCAGGCTATCGTGATTCCCTTGTGAAAATACTTCGGCGCACTCTTCAACAATTTTTAATTCAGGATCTGGTTTAACCCCTGTAAATGTTTCATAAGAAAGCCCTTTCAAAAGTGGGGTGACTTGATCGACAACACCAACTTTCTGTAAGATTTCATCGGTTACGATTAACGGGTTGGAGACCTGTAGTCGATTCATTTCTTCCGACAGTTTTTCAGTTGCTCCGTTACCGGTTATGAGTTTGTTTGCGATTTTAAAAGTAGAGATAGACATGTTGTTTGGTACTCCTTTCTCGTTTACTTTTAAATATGCAAAATTCATGCCAAAACGGTGAATTTCTGAAAATAACGACAACGAGGCGGTTCGGAGTGAAAACGTTGCCATAAAAGTTTCGAAATTTTGAACAGGAAATCAATCGAAAATGGGAAGGGTGATTTAAATTCTAATCACCCTTCCCATTTTTTCATTTTCTGTACGATCGTTGATTGGCTTACTTCTAAAACTTCCGCTACTTTTCTTGTGGTTTTATATTTTCGCATTGCTTTTGTGATCATTTCTCGTTCGACTTGTTCAATTGCTTGTTTAAGAGGGATGATTTCTTGATCGTCTTTTCGTTTGGCGTCGTCCCGACTTTGGATAAGTTCCTCGGGGAGGTCTTCGCGTGTAATTTGATCCTCAGGTGTGATCACGACTAACTGCTCAATCAAGTTTTTCAACTCACGGATGTTCCCAGGCCATTCATAGTCATATAAAGCATCTAGGGCATCAAGCGTAATGGTTTTGTTGAATCCATAGGTTGAATTATATTCTTGCAAGAAATGCTGCGTCATCGCATGAATTTCTTTTGTTCGCTCACGTAGTGGAGGGATGCGAATCGGTACGACATTTAGTCGATAGTATAGGTCTTCACGGAAGTCTCCTTTTTCAACTAGGTTCTTCAGATTCTTGTGAGACGCTGCAATGATTCTGACATCAATATGTTTTAGTTTTGATGAACCAACAGGGTAAAAGGCTTGATCCTCAATGACTTTTAATAGTTTGACCTGGAGCTCCAAAGGCAAGTCTCCAATTTCGTCTAGAAATAACGTGCCCTGATCAGCAACCTCTAAAAGTCCTTTTTTGCCTTTAGTAAGAGCACCGGTAAATGCTCCTGGTTCATAGCCGAATAATTCAGCTTCGATTAAATTGGAAGCCAAATTTGTGCCTTGAAGTAAAGTTCATTGAAGATATTCCATTCAATTTTGTAAATTTACTTTTTCATCCAAAAAGTAATTATGTATAATAGAATAAAATACAGAATTTTTAAAAATTTTAAACACGAGGGGGATTACATGCAATTTCATGGTTTTTTAGGTGTATTTAACCGTATTTCTATTTGGATTATGCGTTTAGCATATCTGAATTTACTTTGGATCCTATTTACAATCATAGGCTTAATATTATTTGGTATGGGCCCCTCTACTATTTCCGTGTTTGTTATTATCCGGAAAATGCTTAATAGGGAAGAGGAAATAAAGGTTTTTAATGTTTTTAAGGTGCATTATAAAAAATATTTTCTAACAGGTAATATGTTGTTTATTATCTTTATCGCAATAGGGTTTATTTTTTACTTCGATGCAAATTTGTTTATTCAATATAACCATATTATATATCAATATATTGCTATTGTATTCTACATACTTACTTTTTGGTGCGGTTTATCCATAATATATGTAGGACCAATGTTTACTCATTATAATATGAGGTTCTTTGACTATATCAAGTATTCATCTTTATTTCCGTTTTTCGCACCATTTCAAACACTAATTATTTTATTAGGTATTTTAGGTTCTAATCTACTCTTTACATTTTTACCTGGTTTACTCCCATTCTTTTTTATTAGCTTACCTGCATTTATAATAAGTGTTTTCGCCTTTCAAGGGTTCAGAAAGTTAGAAGAGAAAAGAGCACAATCGAAGCAATTATTGAGGAATTTATAATGATTAAAAAGTTAAGAAGATTGTCCATTAAGTCGAAGCTTTTTCTATTAGTAGTTTTCTTTATTTTTTTTCCGTTCCTCTTTTTCGGATTTCTTTGGTATAGCCAGTCTACCAAGTTAATTGAAAAGACAGCTAAAAACTATAGTGAACAATTAGTTCAACAACAAAATCATTATTTGGAATATTACTTTGGGAATCTTGAACGTCTAACCTTTCCTGTAGTAACACATCCAGTTATCCAAGATTTTATTCTATTAGGCCCTGATGATAAATTTCAGAGTTTTATATTATCAAAAAGAATCGAAGAAGAAATTTCGCCTGAACTATATGGAAGAGGGGATATTTATTCCTTTAATGTTGCTTCAGAAAATGGAGTAGCTACATCAAGGTTTACTGCAGAAAAGTTTAAACGATATTCAAACGAGGATTCACCACAAATACGAGGCTTTAGTCTGAGGGAAGTACATACTGATAATATTGATTCCATTCCAGTTATAACCCTGACTCGCTCCTTTTTGGATTCTAAAACATACAGTACCAATGCTATGTTAATCATTGACTTAAAAATGAAGGTATTAAAAGAAATAAGTGAACAAACTCGTTTAGGAAAAACGGGTTTTATATGGATTACAGACGAAGAGGGAAGGATTCTTTACCATCCAACCGAGGAGAAGATCGGAAAGAAAGTAAGTGGAAAAGATTCAGAAAGAATTTTCACCTATAGTAAAGGTACTTACATTGAAGACATAGAAGGTGAAAAAACATTGATTACATACCATCAATCACCTTTAACGAACTTGATTATAGTAGCAGAGGTCCCTTTAAAAGAATTAATAGGAGAACTGGGTTCTATAAGGGGGTATTCTATTACGATCGGAATCATATTAATCACTACAGCATTATTACTTGTTGGTGGATTTTCGTTGTCATTAACAAAATCTTTAACAAATCTAAAAAAGTTAATGAAAAAAGCAGAAGAGGGAGATTTCACAAAAAGATCCCTTGAAAAAAGAGAAGATGAAATAGGTGAAGTAAATCGAAGTTTCAATAAGATGGTTCAAAAGTTACAACAACTGGTTGATGTCGCTCATCGTTCCGAAATAAAACAAAAAGAAATGGAAATAAAGCAAAGAGATTCTACTTTAAAAGCTATGCAATCTCAAATAAACCCCCATTTTTTATATAATACCCTGGAGCTCATTAACTCCCATGCAATTATGGATGATAACTCGACGAT
Organism: Pontibacillus marinus BH030004 = DSM 16465; assembly: GCF_000425225.1. GTDB lineage: Bacteria > Bacillota > Bacilli > Bacillales > BH030062 > Pontibacillus > Pontibacillus marinus. The sequence goes on from NZ_AULJ01000008.1 coordinate 49,986, forward strand.
AAGTAGAATGGCTACCTCATTAGCAGATTTGTTTCGTTATAATATATCAAACCAATCTCAATTCGTTACCTTATATGAAGAAATGCAACAAGCGAAAGCTTACATGGACATTCAACAAGAAAGATATCCTGGCTTAAAAGTAGATATGGATTATGACGTAGAAATACTAAAGAAAGTAAAAGCAGTACGAATCATTTTACAACCACTAATTGAGAATGCATTTGAGCATGGTTATGAAAATCATAAATTGAAACCTAGTTATTTAGAAGTTAAAGGTTTTGTTAAAAATAGAAATTATTACTTAAATATTAGAGATAATGGGAGGGGGATGACAGCAGATATAAAAAATAAATATGAGTCAGCTTTTTCCATTAAGGGAAACCTTGGTTTAGTCGATGAGGTAGAAAAAAATGATATTAAACGGATTGGGCTATGGAATGTGCACTCAAGAATACGCTTAACGTTTGGTGATCAATATGGCTTAAAGATTGTTCGGACAGATGAAAGTGGGACAACGATACAAATAGAGTTACCAATGGAAGAATAAGGGGAGGGAAAGTTTTATGTATCGTACCATTCTTGTAGATGATGAGCCAATTATTAAGAAAAGTATAGCAAAGTTGATTGAAAAGAAGTTTTCTCATTTTGAAATTATTGGTGAAGCTGAAGACGGGCAAGAAGCACTAGAATTAACATTAAATTCTGATCCGGACCTCATTATTACTGATATACGAATGCCTGAAATGGATGGTATAGAATTAATAAGAGAAATACATAAGCTGAATAAAGGAACCCATATTGTTGTCGTTTCAGGCTATAACGAATTTGATTATGCTAAACAAGCTATTCACTATAATGCAGTTGATTACTTGCTCAAACCAGTAAAGCCACAAGAATTATACCTAACAATGGAAAGAGTGGAAGAAAAATTACAGAATAGAGATAGATATAAACCCGAGAATAGAAAGTGGCTCTGGGACTGTAAAATTTATAGTGAGGAGATGGTTGAATACATTTGGAAGGGGAGGATCATTGATATTAAATCCTACCTAACTAATGTACATAACTCCCTCCTTAATAATGATTTAGATCTGCCTGTTTTAAGACAGTTTTATATTGATATGCTTGCATTAATAAGAAATGGTTTGATTGAAAAAATTGGGGACAAGCCCGTCCTTAACAGGTTAAATGTTAAAGATATACCGGATAGTGAAATAGTTTCATTTATTATTAATATATTTAATGAAATTATAGAATTCATACAAGAATCTCGAGATTGGAGTAAATATTCTAAAGTTAATTCGGCTTTAAAGTTTATTGATAACCAATACTCCGATCCGGAGTTAAATTTACAAGTGGTCTCAAGGGAAATTGATATGTCTCCAACCTATTTTAGTCGGCAATTTAAAGAGGAAAAGGGAATTAGTTTCATTCAGTATTTGACACAACTTAGAATGGAAAAGGCGAAGGATTTATTGGAAGATGTCACTTTAAAAACGTATGAAGTTGCTGAAATGGTTGGGTATAATGATTATCCACATTTTGCAAAAACATTTAAGAAGCTTTATCAAGTTTCTCCGAATTCATATAGAAAATTGTTGAATAACTTATAATCTTAGAGTATCTATAGGAACTCCTGTTTTTAATTTGAGGTGAGAGATTTCATTGAACATTTAAAAACTGGGGTCTTTTTGTGTTAAATGATATAAATTTATTAAATTAAAATTCAGAATAATTAAAAAACGTAGAAAATTCACAACAAATCACAAGAAATTACATGGAAAATGAAAGCGATTTCAATTACAGTTTATATAACATAGCAGAAGGGACAGGAGGTTCGTAATGTTAGAAGATCAAAAGAAAGAACAAGCAGCACCTAGTCCAGAGTTTTTCGGATCAAATAAAAAAGTAATACAGCCTGTTAAAGGTAAGAAGAAAAATTATTTTATAAAACATTGGCAAATCTACTCCATGCTTATACCAGGAATTTTATATTTTATTATATTCAAATACATACCTCTTGGTGGAATTGTAATTGCCTTTCAAGATTACAACGTTTTTAATGGTGTTTTTGATAGTCCTTGGGTAGGTTTTAAACATTTCAAAAATTTGTTTGAATATCCAGAGTTTTATCAAGTTCTTAATAACACGATTTTAATCAGTTTGTACCAACTTATCCTTGGTTTTCCGGCACCAATAATTTTAGCATTATTATTGAATGAAGTAAGAAAAATGATGTTTAAACGCACAATTCAAACGGTTTTATATTTACCCCACTTTTTGTCTTGGGTAATTGTTGGGGGATTAGTAATTAGCTTCTTATCTCCTTCTACGGGTTTAGTAAACGAAGTAATTAAATACTTTGGAGGCGCTCCTATCTTCTTCGTTCAAGAGCCAGAATATTTCCGAGGCATAATAGTTTCTTCAGCTATATGGAAGGAAGTTGGTTGGGGAACAATCATTTACTTAGCTGCAATTGCGGGTATAAACCCTGAACTTTATGAAGCTGCTGAAGTGGATGGAGCGGGGAAGTTAAGACAAGCGATTAGTATTACAATTCCTAGCATTCTTCCCACAATTATGGTTCTACTATTACTTAAAATTGGAAACATTTTAGATTTAGGTTTCGAACAAATTTATATGCTACTGAATCCATTAGTACGTGATACTGGGGAAGTGTTTGACACATATATTTATCGCGTTGGATTGTTAGGAGGACAATATAGTTATACGACTGCTATTGGGTTGTTTAAATCTGTGGTTGGGTTCATATTGCTTGTTGGTGCAAACAAATTAAGTAAAAAAATCACAGGTAATTCTGTTTATTAAGCGAAAGGAGTTATCTTATGATTAAGCAGTCCTTCAGACAGAGATCATTTGCAAAGTTTAATTATGTTTTTCTTACAATACTTAGCATTTCGATGTTACTTCCCTTTTTTCACATAATTGCAGGGTCTTTTAGCTCAGGAAATGCCATTATGCAAGGTAGAGTTTCCTTATGGCCTGTTGAATTCACCTTTGATAATTATCGGGCTGTCCTATTTGATAAAAATATTTGGCGATCTTTTGGTGTGACAGTCTACATCACTGTTATGGGGACTTTTTTAAATTTATTTTTCACCTCATTAATGGCGTATGGACTCTCTAAATCAAATTTAAAAGGAAGAAAGATTATTATAATTATGGTGCTTTTTACAATGATATTTTCAGCACCACTTATTCCTTCTTATTTAGTGGTTAAATCTTTAGGGATGCTTAACACCTTATGGGCTCTGATGATACCGGGTCTAATAAGTGCATTTAACTTAATAATCATGATTTCATTTTTCCAAAATATACCTCAGGACCTTTTTGATTGCGCAAAAATTGATGGTTGTGGAGAATATCGAACACTGTGGAGTATAGTCATTCCGTTGTCCATGCCCTCACTAAGTACAATTGGTTTATTCTATGCAGTTGCTCATTGGAATGGATACTTTCAGGCATTGTTATTTATACGTGATCAAAGTCTCTTTCCATTACAAGTAAAGTTACGACAGTTGATTGTGGAAAGTGATGCAGAACAAATGATTCAAACGGCTGCTTTAACTGTTCAATCTATAGAGGGAATCAAAATGGCTTCAATTATTTTTGCTACAGTACCTATTTTAGTTATCTATCCTTTTATTCAAAAGCATTTCATGAAAGGTGCAATGCTTGGGTCTATTAAAGGGTAAATATAAAAAATTTGAGGGGGAAACCAAATGAAAAGAAATTTTATGTTTATCTGTCTAGTGTTTTTATTAGCTTTATTTGGAGTATTAACAGGTTGTAAATCAACTAGTGATGAAACATCTTCTGAAACAAATCAAAGTGATGAAGCATCATCTGAAACAAATCAAAGTAATGAAGAATCAAATGAAAAATCTAACGATGATTCAGCAGCTAAGACACCAACTATAAATGTTGCTCTTGAAACTGGCGGACTTCAATATATAGAAGGTCATAATGATATTAACAACGATCAATATGTGAAGCAGCTAGAGGAACTTGCTAATGTCAATTTAGAACTAGAGGTACTTCCTCATGAAAATTATGATCAAAATATTCAATTATTACTTGCTGGCGGAGAACTCCCTGACTTATTACAAACAAAGGGTATTAACCGTCCTGAAATAGCTCCTGCAGTAGATGCGGGTGTGTTTATGCCATTAAATGATTTACTTGAGAAACATGGGAAGAATCTACTGAAATATGTTCCTGAGGAGTCTTGGGATAACGCAAGGGTTAGTAAAGATGGGAAAATTTATGGTATTCCGCAAGAAAACCCTATTCGAAATTGTTGTGTTACTTATATGAGGAAAGATTGGCTAGATAAGCTTAATTTAGAAATTCCAAAAACAGTTGATGAGTATATTGAAGTTTTACGAGCATTTAAAACACAAGATCCAAATGGAAATGGATTACAAGATGAAATACCGTTCTCTGCACGAAAGAACTTTTCTTTCGGCCATGCATTTTTTAGTGCTTATGGAGTGCAACCAAGCTCATGGTCATATGAAGATGGAAAGTTATTACCTAACTTTATAAAACCTGAAATGAAAGAAGCTTTAAAAGTCTATCAAACTCTTTATGAAGAGAAATTATTAGACAATGAGTTCTTAGTTCAATCAGGTAAAGATTGGGATTCTAAAATTATAGGAGCTACACAGGTTGGAATGTGGGCACACTCTTCAGCGGCACCTGATTCATGGATACAGAGAATCCAGGCAAGTAATCCAGATGCTGAAATTGTTATTGTACCGTCCCCAGTAATTCCTGGAGGAGAGCCAGGAGGAATTTACCCGTTAGGCTCTAGTGTGTCTGACTTTGTGTGGACAATTCCAAAGGGTGCTAAAAACCCAGAAGAAATTATTAAGTTTTTGGATTGGTTCTATGCAAAAGGTAACGAAAAAGCAGATAAATTCTTCTTATATGGTATAGAAGGAAAAGATCATACTGTGGAAAATAACTCAGTTGAGTATGAATACCCTACTACCAATGAGGGGATTGGACAACAATTTATGTATCAGCAGTGGATTCATTTCACGGGACCGAAGGAGTTCTTAACTAATGAGGAATTTGTTAAAAATAAACCTCATGGCGAGTTAATTTATAATTCACTTCAGGTTGCTGATAATGAAGGTTTTGTAGATGATGGAGCAGATATGCCTCCGATGCCAACCCTTAAGGCACGTCCAGAGCTTGCATATGATGGTTTATGGTTAGAGTTTGCAGCAAAAGTTGTAACAGGTAAAGAATCTGCAGATAAATTTGACGATTTTGTTGAACAGTGGAAGGATCGTGGTGGTCAGAAACTTATCGAAGAAGCAACCGATTGGTATAACAAGAACAAAAAATAAAAAATGTGAAAATCCCTCAGATGGTACTCATCTGAGGGGTATTTTCCATATAGCTAGTAAGGAGAATAATTGTGAAGAAATTACATTTGTTATGTAATGCTCATTTAGATCCAGCATGGTTATGGGAACTAGAAGAAGGGGCAGGAGAAGCCCTTTCTACATTTAGAATAGCTGCTAATTTTTGTGAACAATACGATGGTTTTGTTTTTAATCATAATGAAGTTATTTTATATGAATGGATAGAACAGTTCGATCCTAAATTGTATAAAAGGATCCAAAATCTTGTAAAAGAAGGTAAATGGAATATTATGGGTGGTTGGTATCTGCAACCAGATTGTAATTTGCCTAGCGGTGAATCGTTTTTAAGACAAATATTACATGGAAGAAATTATTTTAAAGAAAAGTTTGATAAGCAACCAACCACTGCCATTAATTTTGATTCCTTTGGACATACAAAAGGGTTGGTTCAAATATTAGCAAAATCCGGGTACGACTCTTATATATTTTGCCGTCCTGATCAAAATGACTGCCCTTTACCATCAAACGATTTTATTTGGGAAGGGTATGATGGATCAAGTGTAATGGGGCATCGCGCATTCAACGCTTATTTATCAGGTAAAGGTAAAGCGCATTCAAAAGTCGGAAAGTGGATGGAGGAATATCCAGATAAAGAAGTTGGCCTAGTGTTATGGGGGATAGGGAATCATGGAGGAGGTCCCTCTAAGATCGACTTAGACAATCTAACAGAATTACAAGCAAGTTGGGAAGAATTCGATATTGTTCATTCTACACCTGAAGAATATTTCTCCGAGTTAAAAAGGTTAGAAAATCTTCCTACATATCAAAACGATTTAAATCCTTGGGCGCCAGGGTGTTATACCTCCCAAATTTTAATAAAACAGAAGCATCGCCAATTAGAAAACGAAATTTATATGGTTGAAAAAATGTGTTCGTCAGCTTCATTACAAGGTTTAATTGAATACCCGAAGGAAAACATTAATCAGGCAGTAAAAGATTTATTAACTGCTCAGTTTCACGATATCTTAGCGGGAACTTCTATAAAGGCAGTAGAAGATAGCTCACTCAGATTAATGGATCATGGTCTTGAGACCCTTTCAAGGGAAAAGTTAAAAGCGTTTTTTGCACTGACAAGTGGTGAGGATAAACCTAATGAAGATGAATTACCTATATTTGTTTACAATCCTCATCCATATAAAATAAAAACAATCATCGAGTGTGAGTTTCAATTACCAAAGTCATCGAAAGATAAATTCACACAGCCAGTTATTTTTAAAGATGGAGTACAAATTCTTTCGCAGGTGGAACAAGAAGAAAGTAACTTATATATCGATTGGAGAAAAAAAGTATCCTTTGTTGCTGAACTTGATCCATCCCAAATGAATCGATTTGATTGTACAGTTAATCTGCTTGAAGAAAAGCCTAAACCAACACTCATGAAGGAAAATGATTTTATTGAATTTCAAACAGAGGAGCTTCATATCATCATAAATTGTCGTACTGGATTAATCGATAAGTATGCAGTAAACGGTATAGATTACCTGAAAGAAGCTTCATTTTTACCTATTGTGGTTGATGATAATGAAGATTCATGGGGCTCACAAGTAAAAAGCTTTCCATCCAAAGTGGGAAAATTTAAATTAATGAGTCCAGCTCAATCAGCTAAAATGTCGGGTGTCCAGGCAAGTACGTTAGCACCTGTTCGTGTTATTGAAGATGGAGAAGTAAGGTCCATTATTGAAGTAATGTTTGAATACGGAAACTCAACTATTTGCCAACGATTCAAGCTTCCAAAAAAAGGGGCAGAAATAGAAGTAGAATTGATTACTCATTGGCTAGAAAAAGGTAAAATGTTAAAGCTTTCTGTACCAACTTTATTTGAAGAAGGAAAGTATTTTGGGCAGGTCGCTTATGGTTCTGATGAATTGGAACAAAATCATAGAGAAGTCGTTTCTCAGAAATGGAACTGTATTGTAAATGAAAGCGAACAATTAGCTTTTTCTTGTATAAATGATGGGGTGTACGGATCAGATGTGAATAATGGAGAGGTCAGATTATCCTTACTTCGTTCAGCAGGTTACTCTTCACTTATTGGTGGAGATAAAAATACGGTCATTCCTCAAGATAGATTTTCTAATCGATTAGATCAAGGGGAAAGACATTTTAAGTTTTGGTTTAATGCTTCAAAACTAAATGAGCGTATGGAGAAGGTTAATCATGAAGCCTTAATCCATAATGAAAAACCTTATGCCTTATCCTATTTTCCTTCAGGTGAAGGGGATAAGACTAATGGCTTAATAGAATTAAGTGATCATTCTGTAGAACTCTCTGTAATTAAACAAGCAGAATCTACAGATGATTTTATAATTAGATTGTTTGAAACTACCGGAGAGAGCCGAAAGGTAACTGTATCTTTACCATTTTTAGATGTAAAAGAAACCGTTAAATTAAAGCCTTATGAAATAAAAACATTTTTACTAGATACTAAGGATGAATGTTTAATAGAAACAGATTTATTAGAAAAACCTATAATGGCTCATGCCAATACAGTTATGGAGGATTAATATGGTAAAGCTTGCTATTGATGGAGGTACACCAGTAAGAAAAGCCCCCTTCCCTGAATGGCCTATTTTCGGTAAAGAGGAAGAAGAATTAATCGTTGAGGTGTTACATTCGAGAAAATGGGGAGGGAGCAACCGAAATAAGCTCCCTGATTTAGAGGGGAAATTTGCGAAAATGCATCATTCCAATTATGCCATTTCTGTTGTGAATGGCACTCTTGGTATCACTGTTGCCCTTCAAGCTGCAGGTGTTCAGCCTGGTGATGAAGTTATTATGCCTCCCTATACATTTATAGCCACAGCTACTGCAGCATTAATGTTTGGGGCAATACCCGTGTTCGTTGATGTAGAGGAAGAAAGTCTTGTGATTGATCCTAATAAAATTGAGGATGCTATAACTGAGAGAACGAAAGCGATCATTCCTGTGCATATTGCAGGTGCGTCATGTAATATGCCTGAAATTAATCAAATTGCTAAAAAGCATAATTTAGTTGTCATAGAAGATGCTGCTCAAGCGGTAGGAACAGAGTGGGAGAATAAACGAGTTGGTGCTTTAGGTGATTTGGGATCTTTTAGTTTTCAGTCAGGTAAAAATATTACATCCGGAGAAGGTGGAATGATCCTAACCAATAATCAACAATTTGCTGAAACGGCATGGTCCCTTTCAAATGTAGGCAGGAATAAAAAAGGTGCCTGGTACCAGCATGAGAGAATTGGCTGGAATTTAAGGATGACAGAGTTTCAAGCAGCTATTATTTTAGGCCAATTAACTAGATTAGAAGAGCAGTTTCAAAAACGTGAAAGAAATGCGTATTTTTTAGATCAACTGTTAAATGATATTGATGGAATTGAGCCGTTACCTCGAGATCCAAGAGTAAATCGACATGCCTACCATATGTATATGTTCCGATTAAGTAATGAGGCAGTCAACCAAGTAAAGAAAAATGAATTTATTGAAAGAGTAAATGGAGAAGGAATCCCGGTTATATCCGGCTATGTATCTTTAAATCAAAATGAAGCGGTCATTCAAGAAACAGCGAAATGGCTCGGAGAAGAAAGGACATACTCTTGTCCAATAAGTGAACGTGCAAGCAATGATCAAGTTATATGGCTACAACAAAGAATATTACTTGGGGATGAAAAGGATATGGAAGATATTGCTAAGGCGATTAGAAAAGTCATGAGCTCCTATTAATGTAATGGAGGGTGATGGAATGAATCAAATTGCAAAAATTGGTGTTTACATAGATGATCGATTATCTAAGCGCTATTGGGAATATGGGCAAAATGTATTCGCTTTATTTTTACATGAAGTATTAGGAAGATTACGTGTTCCCTATCAGACTATAAAGGATATTGATGAGGTTAAAACAAATGATTTCGATATTGTGATTGCTGGATTTTCACCTGAGACAAAAGATGAAGGAGAAAAAATACTGCAATACATGACAGATGGAGGCACAGTTTTAGCATTAGCAAACTTAAATCAGCTGGCACCAAGGTTAGGCTATAAAACGGGTAAAGAAATTAATGAAGGCTATGCCCAATATGACCATGAAAAATATACAAAACTAAGATTTTTAAATGCTTCCCCCTGGAATTCTATTCATAATAATGGAGACTACGTTCATAAAGGAGTAGTTTACGAGAAAGGTACTCAACCTTCTTTTAACACTCCACTATTTCAACAACTCCCAATAGGAGAGGGCAAATTCCATCGTTGTTCTGTTGACATTATGAAAACAATCGTCAATCTTCAACAAGGAAAAGAGCCTCTTTTTCATGATGGTGTTCCTGCACCAGATAACAGTGCTGAAATTGTAGATAATGTTTTGAAGGTTGACGATATGTACGCAATGGATTGGGATGAGGACCGGAAAACCACGGAGACCAATCAATCTTATTTTGCCTATCCTTATGCAGATTTATGGCGTGAGGTATTATTCAATTACTTAATTAACCTAGCCTTAGATAAGGACTTAACCGTACCTTTTGTAGGGTATTGGCCTGATCAGGTGAAAAGTGTAGCCTTGATGTCGCATGACAGTGACTATAATCAAGATGAACATGCTGAAACTACTTTGGATCTTTTAAATGAAACGGGAATTAAATCAACTTGGTGTATGATCCTGCCTGGATATAGTAAAGAAATCTATAACCGTGTCAAAGAGGAGGGGCATGAATTAGCCTTCCATTATAACGCAGTACATGTAGATGAAGGGGTTTGGAGTAGAGAAGCCTTCCATGAACAATTCACAGAGATAAAGGAGAATATTGGCCAAATCCCTATTCTATCAAATAAAAACCATTTAACTAGATACGAAGGCTGGGGGGAATTATTTGAATGGTGTGAAGAAACGGGTATTCAGTCTGATCAAACCTATGGACCTAGTAAAAAAGGAAATCTAGGCTTTTTATTTGGTACATGTCACCCTTACTTCCCTATAGCATGGGGGACGGATAGAAACCGTATGTATGATGTATTAGAAGCTGTTTTCCTTACACCTGATCTAGAGACAGGAAAATGGGGAGATACCTCAATTATTAACCCTATACTAGATGAAGTAATGAATGTACAAGGGGTAGCTCATTTCTTATTTCATCAAATTCATATTCATCGAAATAGTAAAGTCCGTAATGCATTTAGAGAGTTTGTGAGTAAAGCAAAAAGTAGAGGATTTACATTTTGGACTGGTAAAGAGTTAAATGAATGGGAGCGTTTAAAGAGGACCGTTTTTATTAATGAAATCAATGACCTTAACCACATTCAATATAAAGCTAATGAAGGTATAAAGAACTTTATCGTATATGTACCTACTAAATATACTGAAAACAAGGATGAATCTGTATTCGGGATCTCTTGTCGAAAAATAGTATGTCAGCCAGATGAGGTGAAAAAAGATGAAGTCAACATATGAAAATGAAGTATGGAAGATTTCTCAACTCCATTGGGAGAAAGCCAAGGAGGGAGAACTTTCAACAAGGTTTTATAAAATCCTGTCGCGATGGGTTTCATATGCTAAAGATGAGTTTAGTGAATGGACTGGCCGACCGAATTGTGGCTATTTTTTTGGGGGTAACTTTTGGTATAGTTCTGAGACCTCTTCGACAGCATTGGTTTTTGCTATTGTTGCAAAATTAGGGGAGTTTGACGAGGAAATAACTCAAATAAGTCGCGAAGATGCAAAGCAGAAAGCAATCCAATCTCTACGATATATGGGCTTTACCCATGATACGGGTCCTGAAGATTGTGTTCGAGTAAAAGGACCAAATAAATATACAAGCGAAAAGAAATGGGGAGGAAAAGGTGACCATTTCTTTATGGCGAGTCAAAATGGCAGATCCATTGCGTCTATTGCAAAAACTGCCTGGTTATTGTGGGAAGACCTCGATAAAGAAACGAAGATCTTAGTACAAAACATGGTTCAAGATTATTCGGATCGTTTTTGTGAGATGGATCCTAAAAGTGGTAGTTATTACGATACCCAATGTGAAGAAGATGCATGGACCTCAGAAGGAATATACGCTGCCGTTATGATGTTTCCGGATCACCCCCATCATGAACGTTGGGCAAAGGGTGCAAAGAATTGGGCTGTAAATACCGTTACAACTTATTGGGATCGACTAACCTCGAAATCTGGTCTAATCGAAAAAAGTTCAAGTACAGATATTAAGACCATTAACTTTCACCCAGATTACACGACGGAAAATCATGCCTTTGTGCATCCTAGTTACCTATGTGCTGGTATTAATCTTCGTGCATCTCAGCCTATATTAGCTCATATGAGTGGGCAGCCAATAGATGATGCTGCAATCTTTAATAATGAAAAATTATATGAAAAAACTGTTAAGCTATGGACCCAGTTTGATGGTCTGGCTGTTCCGATCCAAGGACAAGATTGGTGGTATAACAGGCATCATGAAAGGCAGTATACACATGCTGTGCTTAATGTCATTCATAATAATTCGGACGCAGCACGTCTAGAAAGAAATTGTCTTAACTCTATTGAAGCCATTCAAAACAGTAATCAAATTGGCTGTTTACTAGAAGAAAATGAGCATGTATTTAATCCAGAACACGCTCAATCATCAAGAGATTTTGAACCTGGTTCTGCTCTTGATTTAGCTAATGCCTATTTATTGCATGTCTTTGGGGGAAATGGAAGTGACCCTACACCTCAATCAGATCTTCTTCAAAAATTATCGGGTACCTATAGTTATCCTCATGGAAATTTTATTATTCACCGAACACCAGAAACGTTTACTAGCTTTAGTTGGCGGAACAATGTAATGCTGCTGAATCTACCTAAACAAGGAAATTGGAATATAACACCTATATTTAACAGTTATACAGGGGTTATGAAGTTTGAAAGCTCTAAGGGGATAAAAGGTTTGACCAATGAGGAATTTATACGTGGTATGGAAATGAATCACTTGCAAAAATTTGATGAGGGCTTTGCAACCACAGGTACCATAACACGTGGGGACGATGAAATCCAACAACAGCTTTCTGTTATCTCCTTACCAAATGGCCATAGTGTGTACACAGAGAAAATTACAGCATTAAAAGAATGTGAGATCAAAGAAGCGTACACAGGAAACCTTGGAGTGAGGAATGAAAACTATAAAGCTATTCCTCACTTAGCCCCGGGTGAAAGGTCTGTCTATTTACCAGACAAAAACCATAGCTTCAAAGGTTTTATTGGTAAAGAAGACAATCAAGAATTTCATTGGGGACCTCAAGAATTTTTAAACCTTGATCATAAAATAGGGTTTATCATAAATGGATCTAATGGTGTTAAATATATAAATCGTCATCAGTACGCAAGGTGGAAAGGAATAGAAGACTTTTTAATTTTAAATGATCTTGGAAACCTATCTTTATCAGAAGGTGATTCATTACCGGTTTTTACTATTGTTACTATGCCGAATAAGTCTTTTCAAGAGACGGAGGCATTAAATAATGACACCACATTTTTTGATTGTACAGACAGTCATGTTCAAGTGATAAGCCATGGTCGATACTTAGTCTTTAACAACTTTAATACTTTAGATAACTGGATCGTTGCTGAGGCTAAGATAAGTAATGATTTTCAATGTATATATGAAGGAATTAATGTGATACAAGATCAGGAATACAAATGGCAAGCCTATCTTCCAAGATTACAAAATGGATTTACAGAAAGTGAATGGAAGATTGTATCAAGTCAACTTTCTTCATTAAAATTGGAAATTCAAAGTAGAAATGGACGTTTAACATTTTTAAATTTATCTGAAGAATTATGTACGTTTAGGTTAAAGCATATGAAATCGAATGAAGAACTAGATATTAAGTTAAAAGGACAATCATTCCATACGATAAGTGCAGAACATTTATCTCATGATCCATACCACATGCAATAGGAACAGGTATAGTTTTATATTTTGAGTGATCAAAGGAGAGCCAAATATGCTGTGGAAAGAAGAAAAATTAAAGAATCGAATAGATGAACTGGAACAATACAGGTACCGGGATCTTATTACTATACCATCTATGGCGATACAACTTGATACAGAGGGGAAGGTTGGAGAAAGGCCTCCAAACGAGGGAGAATGGTCTGATATTTCTATTGGTGAATATTGGAGAGGAAGAGACCTATATGCTTGGTTACAAACCAAAGTATCCTTCCCTGACAATTGGAGTGGAAAACAAGTTGTCGGAATCTTTAATTTTGGTAAAACCGGTGGCGGTCATAACTCTGGTTTTGAATCCTTACTATACATGAATGGTGAGCCTTTCCAAGGTGTTGATAGTAACCATAAAGAAGTGTTTTTCCCTGGTGAACTGCATGGAGAAACACTAGATTTAACATTCCGGTTATGGTCAGGTTTAGAAGGTGGAGGAGAACCAAAAGAACAAGAGCATCAAATTAAAAAGGCTGAGATCGGATGGCTGGATGAGGATGTTGATGACTTATTTTTCACAAGTAAGGCCATTATTATGACGCTCCATCAATTAGATGAAAATCAACCTGAGCGAATTAGTTTATTAAATATTTTAGATAAGAGTTTTCATTCAATCGATTGGTCAAATGTAGGGACTGATCTATTTTATGAGTCTGTTAAAGAAGCTAGAGATATTTTAAACGAACAGCTAGAAGAGTTAAATAAAGAGCACTCTGTCACCATTCATTGTATAGGTCATACACATATTGATGTTGCCTGGTTATGGAGGTTAAAACACACCCGAGAGAAAGCAGCCAGATCATTTTCAACAGTATTAAGGTTAATGGAAAAATATCCTGAATATCTTTTTCTTCAAACCCAGCCCCAACTATATGAATATATCAAAGATGATTATCCAGAAATTTATGAACAAATGAAGGAACGAATTAAAGAAAAACGGTGGGAAGTGGATGGAGGAATGTGGCTTGAGGCAGATTGTAACATTCCATCTGGTGAATCGCTCGTTAGACAACTTCTCTATGGAACACGTTTTATAAAAGAAGAGTTCGGCACAGAATCTAAATATTTATGGCTTCCAGATGTATTTGGATATAGCTGGGCTTTACCACAGATATTAAAGAAATCAGGCATTAACACCTTCTTAACCACAAAGATTAGCTGGAATCAATATAATCGAATGCCCCATGATACGTTTAAGTGGAGAGGAATTGATGGCACAGAAATTCTATCCCACTTCATAACCACACCTTATGTAAATTTCAACAGTGAATGGCGCTATGATTACAATGGCCATATTTTACCTGAGACTGTAAAAGGTATATGGAATGCTTATAGAAATAAATCCTATAATAATGAGCTATTACTTTCCTACGGCTATGGAGATGGGGGTGGCGGTGTAAATAGAGAAATGCTCGAAATGCGTCGCCGTCTGGATCAAGTACCTGGGTTACCAAATGTAAAAACAAGCAGGGCAGATGAATACTTTGAAAAGCTTCACCAAAATGTGAATGAAACAGAGGAATATGTTCATACCTGGGATGGAGAGTTGTATCTTGAGTATCACCGCGGCACCTATACGAGTCAAGCTGAAAACAAACGTAAGAATCGTAAGCTTGAACTGTTGTATAGGGAAACCGAGTTTAAGACAGCTTTAGAAAGCCTTTTAAATCGTGGTTGGGATATGTATCCTCATGATCAGCTTGCAAAAGGTTGGAAGATCGTTTTAAGAAATCAGTTTCATGATATTATACCAGGATCTTCAATTTCAGAGGTCTATGAAGATAGCTTACTAGAGTATCAGGAAGCTCAGCAAATCGCAGAACAAGAGTTATCTCTTTTAGAAGAAAGTAAAAAGGGAATTTATACAGTCTATAATAGTGCGCCTTGGGAAGTTACGGACATTGTAAAGATTCCGATAAGTGATGAAATAAATGACGGTAGTTGGTTTGATATATATAACAACGAGTTAGAGGCGCAAAAAAGTAATAACAATTGGTTGATAAAAGTAACAATCCCTTCTATGGGTTATACAACTGTGAATTTTAAGGAAGATGAAGGTCAAAAAAGTGAATCAAGTCCATTTGCATTCAATGAGGATGGAGTAGATACCCCTTTTTACACGATTAAATGGAATCGTAATGGGCATTTAGTTCAGATTTTTGATAAAGAAAATAATCGAGAAGTGTTACCAGAAGATGCAAAAGGGAACGTTTTTCAGGTATTTGAGGATAAACCACTGAGATGGGATGCCTGGGACATTGATATCTTTTATCAAGAAAAAATGCGTGAAGTACAAGATTTAGATGAAATTAAGCTCATCGATAATGGAAGTTTAGCCGTTATTATTCAGTTTAAGTGGAAGTATTTTGATTCAACGATTACTCAAAACATGAGTTTATACTCTAATCACAAACGAATAGAGTTTAATACAACCGTTGATTGGAATGAACAACAACAATTGCTCAAGGTTGCCTTTCCCGTTGATGTAAGAGCAACAGAAGCGACCTATGACATTCAGTTTGGAAATGTAAAACGACCAACTCATTGGAATACAAGCTGGGATTGGGCAAGGTTTGAAACAGTGGGCCATCAGTGGGCCGATTTATCAGAAATGGGGTATGGCGTTAGCCTTCTTAATGACTGTAAATATGGTCATGACATTAAAGATAATATGATGCGTTTAACCTTAATCAAAACAAGTAATTACCCAGAGCCAAATGCTGATATTGGTACACATGTGTTTTCATACGCCTTATATCCTCATGCAGGAGACTGGCTAGAAGCAAATACTGTACAAGAAGCCTGGTCATTAAATAACCCATGTACTTATTTGCAAAAGGAAAACGAGAAGGATCAATTTTCATTATTTCAAGTATCAAAGGAACATATCATGATAGATGCGGTGAAAAAAGCAGAGGATAGCAATCAATTTATTATTAGACTTCATGATTATTCAGGTGGTAGAGGTGAAGTTGAAATGACCAGTGAACTGAATATTAAGTCATGGCAGGAATGTGATTTGTTAGAAAGAGGGGTTGGTATTAAACAGAACTCAAGCGTTATGAAATTTAACCTAAACCCTTATGAAATAAAAACTTTTATTATTGATTTTAATAACACAAAGTAAAACGATCAAATTAAACAATTGGAGTGATTTTTTGTCTATTATACCGAGGTTTAATCGTTTATTTTCAGAAGATGGGAAATGCTTTGATGTAGCAATTGATCATGGTTTTTTTAATGAATATTCATTTTTAACAGGAATCGAAAATATGGAAAAAGCCATAAGAACTATCGTTTCTGCTAATCCAGATGCCATCCAGTTGAGTCCTGGGCAGGCGAAGTTATTGCAATCCATACCAGGTAAAGAAAAACCCTCGTTGGTACTTCGCACGGATATTGCCAATGTATATGGACGGGAGCTTCCAAAGCATTTATTTAGTCATTTAATCGAAAACCCTGTTAAACAAGCAATATCTTTAGATGCTGCCTGTGTAGTCGTTAATTTATTGTTACTGCCTAATCAGCCAGAGTTATATCATCAATGCGTTAGGAATATTTGCAAACTTAAGCCTGAATGTGAAAAGTATGGTATGCCTTTAATGGTAGAGCCCCTTGTCATGCAAGCCAATGACATAAGTGGGGGCTACATGGTTGATGGAGATATTGAAAAAATTGTACCTCTGGTAAGACAAGGTGTTGAACTGGGTGCAGATATTATAAAGGCAGACCCTTGTGATCATTTAGAGGAGTATCACCGGGTTGTAGAGACTGCTTCAGGTAAACCTGTTCTACCTCGTGGAGGTGGAAGAGCTTCTGACGAAGAAATTTTAACAAGAACACACACACTTATGAACCAGGGAGCTTCTGGGATTGTATATGGACGAAATGTTATCCAACATCAACATCCAAATCAAATGACAAAAGCATTTATGGAGATTGTTCATAATAATGTAGCTCCTGAGGAAGCTGCTTTAATTCTACAGGGGGGGAGTAGATGAGTGAAATAATTAGATTTGGTGTGATTGGTTGCGGTTTAATGGGGCGAGAATTTGCGAGTGTAGTTTCGAGGTGGTGTCATCTTGAGGACGTTCATTTTAAACCAGAAATTGTAGGTGTATGTGATACCAATGCAGAAGCTTTAGGTTGGTTTGATCACCATCTACCCAAATTAAAGGTCAAAACAACAAATTACAAAGAGCTATTGGAATCAGAAGAAATTGATGCTATTTATTGTGCTGTTCCCCATTTTTTACATAAAGATATTTATATAGACATTATAAAAGCTGGGAAGCACTTACTTGGTGAGAAACCATTTGGTATGAATTCAGAAGATAATGCAGAAATTATGAAGGTAATTCGAATGCATCCAGAAGTTATTGTTCGCTGTTCTTCAGAATTTCCTTTTTTTCCAGGAGCCTATCAAATTATCAAATGGGTAAATGAAAATCGTTTTGGAAAAATCATAGATGTGGAAGCTGGCTTCTATCATTCTAGCGATTTAAATCCTAATAAAGCAATTAACTGGAAAAGAAAGATCGAAACAAATGGTGAATATGGATGTATGGGCGATTTGGGACTGCATGTAGTCCATTTACCTTTTCGTTTTGGCTGGAAACCTAATAGTGTCCGGGCTTTACTATCAAATATTGTAACAGAGAGACCTGATAAGAGAGGGGATTTAGTGCCATGTGAAACATGGGATAATGCTATTTTAGCTTGTGATGTTAAAGCTGAGGGTCAGAAGTTTCCTATGATTTTATCGATGAAACGAATTGCACCTGGGCATGCGAACACGTGGTTTATAAAGGTTAGAGGAACTGTGTTCTCAGCAGAATTTTCTACTAAAAACCCAAAGCAAGTCTCCTATTTATCGTACTCTCAAGGTGGGGACCAAGCATGGCAAATCGTTGATGTACCATATAAATCTGCCTATCAAACCATTACAGGAGGAATTTTTGAATTTGGATTCTCTGATTCGATTTTACAAATGTGGGCAGCTTTTTGTGATGAAATCATTCATAAAGATGACATGAAGCAGCCATTATATTGTGCTACTCCTTCTGAAGCGGAATTAAGCCATAAACTTTTTACTGCTGCACTTGAATCTAATAAAACCTCAAATAACATCCTATTGGATACAAAGGAGGTAGTGCATTAATTGGATAAAACGGCGGTGGTGGCTGGTCATATTTGCCTGGATATCATTCCAGAATTTAGCTCACAAGATAAGGGGCAAACAATCTTACGTCCAGGAGGATTATATAATGTAGAATCTCCTAAATTTACAACTGGGGGTGCTGTCCCAAATACTGGTTTAGCACTTCATCGATTGGGTTTTCCTGTAAATCTATTAGGAAAGATTAGTCAGGATATGTTTGGCAATGAAATACAAGGCATTCTAAAAAGAGAAGATGAAAGCCTTTGTAATCATATGATAATTGATTCGTCATCTAGCACTTCATATACCGTAGTCATTAACCCTCCTGGAACTGATCGTATATTTCTTCATAATGCTGGAGCAAATGACACGTTTAATTCTTCAGATATTGATGATTCTCATTTGCAAAATGTATCCTTATTCCATTTTGGTTATCCACCTTTAATGAAAAGAATGTATGAACGAAATGGTGTTGAACTATCTACTATTTTCAAAAGGTTAAAGTCAATAGGAATAACAACTTCACTTGATATGGCCTTACCAGATCCTGCTTCAGAGTCAGGGAAAATAGACTGGAAGGAATTGTTGGAAAATGTACTTCCTTACGTTGATATTTTCCTTCCAAGTCTTGAGGAATTATTGTTTATGATTGATCGTTGTTTATTGGAAAATTTAAAGAAAAAAGAAAGAGAAATGGGTCAACCTATGCAATATTTTGTAGGTCAAGACATATTAGAATCTCTTTCGAAGCAATTATTAAACTACGGAGTTGCAATTGTTGTGATAAAACTAGGTGAATCTGGTTTATATGTTAGAACCCAAAGCGAAAAAAATCGATTCTCATCCCTTAGTAAATCTATTACTCATGTAGAGGATTGGATAGGCAGAGAGATGATGGTACCTTGCTATAAAGTAGAAAGTGTAGGTGCTACAGGTGCTGGTGATAGTACGATAGCGGGATTTTTAGGTGGACTATTGAAAGGCTTACCTTTAAAGGAAATTGTAAATTATGCATGTGCTGTTGGGGCATATTGTGTTGAGGCAGTAGACGCGACTAGTAATATACCATCCTGGGAAGAGTTAGATAAGAGGGTTTCTAGTGATTGGGGTAGAATGAATCCTGTTATTAAGAAAGACAAGTTCAATTTTGAGAGTGGAATTTTTTACGGACCTAATGACTCACTTGATCCATCTGAAGGGGGACCTAAATTATGATAGAAGATGCTGCAAAGAAGACAATAAAGATACTTGATCAGAATGGAATTGTTTTAAATAAAAATGAAAGAAATCATATAGAAGTTGTAGATTTTGGGTTAAACCAGCTTGAAAAACAAGGTTTACAAATAATCGTTTATGAAAATAATGATCGGTATTGTGCCAAGGAATTAGTGTTATTTAGCAATCAAACATGTCCAGAACACAGTCATCCTAATGTTGGAGAAGAAGAGGGGAAAATGGAGACATTTCGCTGTCGAGCAGGTAAGGTTTGGTTGTATTTAGAGGGTGAAAGTAGCGAAAGGATACAAGCAAAGATTCCAAAAGGTAGTGAGGATTATTATACAGTTTTTCATGAAATTGAATTAAATCCGGGTGATCAATTTACAATCCCTCCAGATACCCTTCATTGGTTTCAGGCTGGAGAGGAAGGGGCCATTATATCTGAATTTTCTAGTACGAGTAGAGATGAATTTGATATATTTACAGATCCATCAATACAGAGAGTTTAGAAGGTAGGCAGTGAAGATGAAATTATTCGGTAGGGAATGGACGAAAAGAGAACTATTATCACGGGTTGGTAATATTGCTCAGATCGGCGGGGTTAAACGGTTAACTTACAGTGAAGGGAAAGCCGCTGGTGTAGAAATTATAGAAGTTCGTACTGGTGCAGGTTTGACTTTTCATATTTCTCCTACACTTGGGTTTGATATTACCTTCGCTGAATACAATGGGGTACCGCTAACTTGGCAATCTCCAAATGGGATAGTAAATCCATTTTTTTACCAACCCAATGGAACAGAGTGGCTGAAAACGGCATCTGGTGGAATGTTAATGACATGTGGTTTATTACAAGTTGGATCTCCTTGTGAAGATAATGAAGAACAGCTTGGTTTGCATGGGGAAATCCATCACACACCAGCTAAGAATGTATCAGCTACTGCCTATTGGGATGAGGATGACTATATTATATCAGCATCTGGGGTGGTGGAAGAAACATCTATTTTTGGTTCATTCTTACAATTGAGAAGAGAAATAAAATGTTATTTAGGTGAAAATCGAATAATGATCAATGACGTAGTAGAGAACATTGGATTTGAAGAAGCTCCACATATGATTTTATATCATTTTAATTTGGGTTTTCCTTTTATAACGAGCGATACAAAGTTGGATTTTCCATCCCAAAAAGTTGTCGCAAGAAATGAGCATGTGGCTATTGAGAATTATGATAAATGGAATATACCGCAAAAGGATTATGAAGAAAGAGTGTATTATCATGAGAATTTGAAGGTTGATGAGAATGATCAAGCGAAAGTGACTATGGAGAACCCTGTATTCCTAAGTGATAAAAGAAATCTAGCACTTGAAATATCATGGAATACTAGAAATCTACCTAATTTAATTCAATGGAAAATGTTACAAGAAGGGATATATGTATTGGGGGTTGAACCTTCCAATTGTCATGTCGAAGGCAGATCTGTCGAAAGAGAAAAAGGTACACTTTCCTACCTGGCCCCTGGGGAGGAAAAGCATTATTATTTGGTGGTTAATCTGAATACTAACTAACAATTCACCCATATAATGTAAAAGTATTGAGGAATAGCACGATCAGTATAATTACCATCGAAGAAAAAACTCTTACCTATGTTCACAATGTGATGATATTAATTTGTAAGGGTGAGTGAAAAGTGTCTAATATATTACTAAAAAATGCAAAAATACATACCGGAGAAGAAAGTATTGACAAAGCATCCATTTGGATAACGGATGAGTTTATAAATGAGATTGGGGATAATGAAGCCTTTCAAAATATATTATTTGATCGAGTTATTGATTGTGAAGACCAAGGCTGGGTGCTCCCGGGGATGATAGATCTCCATATTCATGGAACAAATAATGCAGATATAATGGATGGTACACAGGAAGCATTAGAAACAATGTCAAAAGCACTGCCAAAAGAGGGGACAACTTCTTATTTAGCGACAACATTAACTCATGCAGAAGGTACTATTGAAAATGCTTTAAAAAATGTCCGGGATTTTATGCTTACTAGTAATTCTAATGGTGCTGAAGTTATTGGTGTTCATTTGGAAGGTCCATTTCTTAATATAGAAAAACGGGGTGCACAATTAGAAGAGTATATCCAAAAACCAAATATCGAATTATTTAATAAATGGTTTCAGTTATCGGGGAAATCTATTCAATTAGTAACTATGGCACCAGAAGAAGATGAAAATTATAAACTCGTCAATCATTTGAAAGAACTTGGAATCATTGTTTCGATAGGGCATACGAATTGTACATATAATCAAGCAAGAGAATCTATAAATAATGGAATAACACATGCTACACATCTATTTAATGGGATGTCTGGCATTCACCACCGCGATGTGGGTACTGCAGGTGCAGCTCTTTTATCTAATCAAGTGTTTGCTGAAATGATTTTGGATGGTTATCATCTTACGCCTGAAATAGCAGATCTGACCTATCGATTAAAAGGTCCTGATCACATAATCTTAGTAACTGATTCTATAAGAGCTAAATTTCTTGATGAAGGTTCATATGATATCGGAGGTCAAGTTGTCACTGTTATAGATAATAAAGTAATAAATGAAGAGGGTAAACTTTCAGGAAGTGTTCTGAAGATGAGTAAAGCACGCAAAAATTTTATGAAATGGATAGATAATGATATCTCAATTGTAACAAAAATTACTTCAACTAATCCTGCTAAACATATAGGAGTTTATGGACGAAAAGGATCCTTACATACCGGGAAGGATGCTGATATTATTCTAGTTAATCATGAAGGAGAGATAATTCTTACTATTTGTAGAGGGAAGATTGTTTATGATGCTATTCAAAAAATACGGTAAGGGGTGATGAGAATATATTTAGGTGGAATTGAAACTGGTGGCACAAAAGTCGTATGTGGTATTGGCACAGAAGATGGGGAATTAGTTGAACGAACTAGCTTCCCAACAACTACGCCTAATGAAACACTTAACCAAATTTTTATGTTCTTTCATAATAAGAATATCAAGGCAATTGGCATAGGCTCATTTGGTCCAATTGATTTAAATAAGGAAAGTAAAACATTTGGTTATATCAAGAATACCCCTAAGCCATACTGGAGTCAGTTAAATTTATTAGGTGAATTAACTAAGAGGTTTCCATTTCCTGTTGAATTGGACACAGATGTTAATGTCGCAGCTTTAGGTGAAATGAAATGGGGAAACGCCAAAGGATTGGATAGCTGTATTTATATAACTGTAGGTACTGGAATCGGTGTAGGGGCTGTTACTGAAGGGGTGGTTTTACATGGGATGTCCCACTCGGAAATGGGGCATATATTAGTTAGGAGACATCCAAAGGATCATTTTAAAGGAATATGCCCATATCATAGAGATTGTCTAGAAGGACTAGCATCAGGCCCTGCCATTGAAGAAAGATGGGGAGAAAAAGGGGAAGACCTCATAGAATATCCAGAACTACTAGAATTTGAATCTTTTTACTTAGCTCAAGCAATTTCAAATTACATACTCATATTATCACCTAAAAAGATTATTATAGGTGGTGGAGTTATGAAGAAAAAGAAATTATTACCAATAATACGTGATAAGGTTAAACAAAATTTAAATGACTATGTGCAATCAAAGGAATTAGATAAACTCGACTCTTATATTGTATCTCCTGGTCTTGGGGATAACGCGGGACTGTTAGGGGCTATTGCATTAGCTGAACGGTCATGTTAGTTAGCATAGGGTTTTGAGAAATAAGCATGACAGAGCCTGTCCCAACCAAAACGAACGAGTTGGTTTAGTGGTCTCAAGATTTGTTCTTTCATTGTTTTTTCCGTGAATCTCTTTGAATGGTTGTATTCATGATTAACTCCCCCTTTTTAGTGAATTTCTGCTCTCTTATAAACTAAAACCTTATGAATCCTGTTTCTCTTCATCATTACGGTATTCCAAAATATCCCCAAGCTGGCAATCTAATGACTTACAAATCGCCTCTAATGTTGATAATCGAACAACGATAAATTTCTGAAAATAACGACAATGGAGCGGTTTACAATTAAAGCGTTGTCATAAAAGGTTCGAAATTTTGAACAGGAAATCAATCGAAAATGGGAAGGGTGATTAAAAATCTAATCACCCTTCCCATTTTTTCATTTTCTGTACGATCGTTGATTGGCTTACTTCTAAAACTTCCGCTACTTTTCTTGTGGTTTTATATTTTCTCATCGCTTTTGTGATCATTTCTCGTTCGACTTGTTCAATTGCTTGTTTAAGAGGGAGGATTTCTTGATCGTCTTTTCGTTTGGCGTCGTCCCGACTTTGGGTAAGTTCTTCAGGTAGATCCTCTCGCGTAATTTGATCCTCAGGTGTGATCACGACTAACTGTTCAATTAAGTTTTTTAACTCACGGATGTTCCCAGGCCATTCATAGTCATATAAAGCATCTAGGGCATCAAGCGTAATGGTTTTGTTGAATCCATAGCTTGAATTATATTCTTGCAAGAAATGCTGCGTCATCGCATGAATTTCTTTTGTACGCTCACGTAGTGGAGGAATACGGATCGGTACGACGTTTAATCGATAGTATAGATCTTCGCGGAAGTCCCCTTTTTCAACTAGGTTCTTCAGATTCTTGTGAGATGCTGCAATGATTCTGACATCAATGTGCTTAAGTTTTGATGAACCAACAGGGTAAAAGGCTTGATCCTCAATGACTTTTAATAGTTTGACCTGGAGTTCTAGAGGTAAGTCTCCAATTTCGTCTAAAAATAACGTGCCCTGATCCGCAACCTCTAGTAGTCCTTTTTTCCCTTTGGTGAGAGCGCCGGTAAATACTCCTGGTTCATAGCCGAATAATTCAGCTTCGATTAAATTGGTAGGGAGGGCGCCGCAATTTAGTTCTAGAAAGCTTTTGCTAGAGCGTTTCGATTTCTCATGAATATGCTTTGCAATCATCGTTTTTCCGACACCTGTTTCACCTTGCATGAGAACCTGGGCGTCTGTTTTTGCCACCCGTTCTATGATGGTGATGAGGTTTTTCATTTTGTCACTCGCGTAAAAAGGTGACTCTTCAGTTTTGGAGTATGCTTCTTTTGAACTCTGTCTGAGGTTTTTTAATTCTTGTAGGTCTTCAATTTGGTGCTTGAGCTCTAATAACTCTGTGATGTCTCTTACACTATTAATGACATAGAGGATTTCATCGTTGTTCGAAAAGATAGGTGTTCCTGAAACAATGATATTACGGCCATTTGCGATTTTCTGCATGAGTGTTACGGGTCTTTTTTCTTTTAACACATGCAGAGATGCAGATTTGGATATGTAACCAGCTTTAATTACATCATCCATATGATAGCCAATGAGTTGCTCAGCTTTTAGGTCTGTTATACGTTCATAGGACTTGTTTACTTTTACAGTGACACCTTCACCATTCGTGATGAACACTCCATCGTGAAGGGAATTGATAATGTCTGTGAAGATGGGGCTGTCTAGGATTTCGCTGTATTGGTGGTCAGTTTTGGTTTTTATTTCATGATTCTTTTGTATTTGAGCTGCTAATATATCTCCCAATGATTTACTTAGGTTGCCGCTATCTAATATGTCATGCATATCTTCTATGGATAGGGTGCCGATGATCTCACCTTCATCGTTTATGACTTCAATGATATCGATATTGGAATCTGAAAAGTGTTCGATGGCTTCGCTGATTTGAGCGGTTTGGTGTAGTTGCACTGTTTCGCCTCCAATGCTGGATTGTTTCGTATTATTTTATCACATCGTATGGTGCCTGACCCCCACCGCTTTAAAGCAGTGGGGGTCAGGCACACTATTATAGAGTTATTATTTTGAAAATTTATTTAATTTTAGTAGTATGGTGTCAGGCATAGAGTCAAAATATGTCGAATTTTCATACATAAGAGAGGGTTCTAGTATTATGAGTTGGTATTTGGGGTATTTCATAATTTACTTTTCGTTTTTATTTGGAATGGGGTTTTATTATTTCTTTAAAGTAAAATCCTCAGAAGATTATTTGATTGCAGGGTGGAACATGGGTTTCTGGTCGATTGTCGGGACCATTATTAGTACATTTTGTGGAGCAGCGGTATTTATAGGCTGGGTTGGAATGGGCTTTAATGTAGGTATGTCAGGATTCTTTAAATTTGCTCTTCCGGCGTACTTGTTTAGTATTTTACTAGTATTACTATTTGCCAAACCGCTGCGTCGTCAGCGTTTGTTTACGTTAGCGGATTTGTTCAGTGAACGATTTGGTAGTCGTTTAGGTATTTTTCCTTCTATATTATCAGCATTTATTTATTCGGTTCCTACACTGGCATTACAAATTGTAGGGATGTCTACCGTATTCAAATGGGCATTTGGGATTGAGTTCACATGGGGAATTTTACTTTCTTTTGGACTTATTTTGGCCTTTACGATTTTAGGCGGATTGCCTGCCACGATTATTACGGACGCTGTACAGGCAGTTATTTTAGTGGTTGGAATTATTCTTCTATTCGGGGCGAGCCTGAATTATGGTGGAGGTTTTTCAGAGATTCTAGAGAAAACTTCAGATGAATATCTAACGCCATTAGGTAATGCTGGGTTGTCAGGTGTATTACTGTTTGCGTTATCTGTGGGGCCATTCTACATTATATGGCAATCAACATGGCAACGTATATTTGCTTCTAAGACAGAGAAAGTGGCTCAAACTGCGGGGCTTACGGCTCTCATCATTGGTTTATTTATTTCAATTTTTCCATATGCCATTGGAGTAATCTCTAGGCAGTTTGTTCCTGCAGATATGAATCCAGATGAAATTTTTTCTTACGTCACCGTTGATATGCTGCCTCCTGCATTAGGTGGGATTATTCTTATTGGATTGCTTTCTGCCCTTATGACAGGAGCGGACTCGTTTATTTTGCAAGGGAGTTCGAATCTAACAAATGACCTTTATCATCGTTTGGTTAATCCTGAAGCCAATAACCGTGAGTTAATGATTGTCTCCCGTATCAGTGTTGTGGTTATATCAGTTCTTGGCTTAATTGTGGCGTATTTAATCACAGATATCATTACAATGTACCAATGGGCGCTGCGTTTATCAGCTGTAACCCTTGTCATTCCATTTTTAGCAGTCATGTTCTGGAAAGGGGTTACAAAGCGGGCGGTATTCATTAGTATGATCACGTCAGCTGTTGTAACAGTAATTTGGCCTTATCTCGAAACAAGTTGGAATGAAACGCTTGTAGGCTTTGGTGTGTCTCTGGTGACCGTTGTAGGCATTAGTCTCATCACGAGTCATTCTGAAAGCGAAAAGATAAAGGCCGTTTATTTTGAGGATTTTGAACGAGCTAAAATAAAGAGCAATAACTCTTACAGTGCCTAAGATCAGAGGTGCCTGTCTTTGGCAGGCACCTCTAGTAAATCAAGGAGGATGTATGTACATGATTAAAGCGGATTACGTTTATATAAATGGAACCATTTTGACATTAGATGAAGAGGGGAGTAGAGCAGGATCGATTGCGACATGGAATGGTGAAATAACTGGGATATGGAATGAAAAAGAACCAGGTGATCCAGTTTCAAAAGAGGCTACTGTCGTTGATTTAGAAGGGAAGACCATGATCCCGGGGTTTGTAGATACTCACAACCACCTCTATTTATATTCACAAACGCGGGAGCAGATTGATTGTGCGACACCCCCGAATAAGACCATACAAGATATTTTGGATCGAGTGAAAAAACAAACGAAAGAGGTTCCTGAAGGCGAATGGCTGATTGGATGGGGGTATGACGATACGCTATTAAAAGATAAACGTCATATTACCCGCGATGAACTAGATGAGGTGTCCCCTGACAAGCCAGTTATGATCCGCCACATTTCTGGGCATTTGGCTGTCGTTAATTCTAAAGCGATCGAGGCAGCTGAAGTGAGTGAAGATGTAAAGGATCCTTCAGGGGGTCATTATGGTCGAGATGAGGAAGGTCGATTGAATGGTGTGTTATATGAATTCCCAGCAATGGAGCCTTTTTTTAATAGCTTACCAGAAAAAACAGTAGATGAGCTCGCTGAGAAAATTCAATACGCAGCTGAAGATTATTTAAGTGTTGGCATTACGACGAATACGGATGCTGGTGTGGGACTTGATCAAGGAATGAAAGAGTTTGATACCCATGTCAGAGCATTACAAAGTGGAAAGAATCCTTTGCGAATGCGATTTATGATTCTTCACCATTTACTGCGTGATGGAGGACCATTCGATGGCATGGATGCTAAGGAGTTGGACCGCTATATTCAAAAGGAAACGGATGGTCGCGCTTCATTAGATAGTGCGAAATTTTTTCAGGATGGCTCGATTCAAGGACTGACAGGTGCTTTACGAGAGCCCTATTATCAACATCCAGAAGTAACTGGAGAATTGGTGTTTGATCAAGAATTGTTTAATGAGATGATCTCAGAAATGCATGAACGAGGGTTTCGTATTGCGACTCATGGTAATGGAGATGCAGCAATAGGCTCCATTATTGAAGCCTACACTAGTGCATTGGATCGTCAGCCTAGAGATGATCATCGTCATAGAATCGAGCATCTTCAAACAGCCAAGCCATCTGATTTAGATACCATGAAAGAGTATGATATAGCAGCTTCCTTTTTCATCAATCATGTGTACTATTGGGGAGACCGACACCGAGATATCTTTTTAGGACCAGATCGTGCTAGCAGAATGAATCCACTTAGAGATGCGGTAGATAAGGACTTACTATATACACTTCATTCGGATAACCCTATAACAGCTATTTCTCCATTGTTTTCTGTCTGGGCTGCGGTAAACCGTGTAACGAGAAGTGAACAAGTTCTCGGAGAAGAGCAAAAAATATCGGTTGAAGAAGCATTGAAATCAATGACCATTTACGGAGCGGCTTTGAATTTTGAAGAAAATCTGACGGGATCCATCGAAATGGGAAAGCGAGCTGATTTAGTCGTGCTTGACCAGGATCCAACAGCTATTGACCCGATGGAGATTAAAGATATTTCTGTCTTGAAGACGATTATTGGAGGGGAGAGATTCTATTAGTGCCTGACCCCCACCGCGGTGATACTTTAACGTGGTGGGGGTCAGGCACTTGTTTTCTGATATGATAGATGTGGAAAACAAATATATAGATTGTGGAAAAGGAGGACTCGAACATGTCACAGCAAGTCAATTTCTATGAAGAAGTAATGAAACGGAAAGAGGAACTCCTAGATGATTTAACACAGTTATTGAAAATAGAAAGTACAAAAGATTTGGAGAGAGCGAGCCCAGGGCGGCCAATGGGAGATAAGATTGGTGAGGCATTTGATTGGATGCTAAATCTTGCAGAACAGAATGGTTTTGAAACGGATCAACTTGATGGATATGCAGGTTGGGCTGACCTTGGTGAAGGAGACGAACCCATTGTTGCGCTTGGTCACCTTGATGTTGTGCCAGCTTCAGGTGAATGGAGCCACCCTCCTTTTGAACCTGTCATAAAAGAAGGGAAGTTATACGCACGAGGAGCTATTGATGATAAAGGACCAACCCTGGCAGCTTTTTATGCCATGAAGATTATTAAAGAACTAGAATTACCTTTACAGCATAAGCTCCGCCTGATTTTTGGTACAGATGAAGAAAGTGGCATGCGTGGTATGAAGAAATACGTGGAAGAGAAAGGACAACCTTCTTATGGCTTTTCCCCAGATGCGATCTTTCCGATTATTTATGCTGAAAAAGGACAGATCAATCCCACCCTTACAAAATCTATTCCTTCGACTGATGGTGGGGATTGTACATTAAAAACGTTTCATGGTGGGGAACGGATCAATATGGTTCCCGATGAATGTGTAGCTACTGTTGAGTTTCATGATCCATTGAAGATAGAGGAGGCTATACAAGAATTTGAGGATTTTTGTCACAAAGAAAACTTGTCGGGATATACCAAGCATAAAGAGATAGGAATCGAGTTTCATCTGAATGGGACTTCTGTTCATGGGATGGAACCTTATAATGGGGTGAATGCTGCCCTCCAATTAGCACATTTCTTATCCCGTTATACGTTTGATGAGCAGGGAAGTCAATTCATTCTATTTGTTCATGACAGAATGTATCAAGATTTCTATGGAAAACGATTAGATATAGATGTGGAGCATGAGGAAATGGGGCCACTTACTGTGAATGCAGGTGTGTTTCGTTATGAATTAGGGGGAAAAGCAGAAATCCACTTAAATATTCGCTGTCCGATAAATACCGATTATGATCATACAATCGATATGGTCGAAAGGGCAGGTAAGACCTATGATTTTGCGATTAGTGAGATTAGACAAAAAGAACCTCACTATGTGGATCGTAATCATCCAACCATTCAGGTGATGAAACAAGCATATGAAGAAGAAACCGGTGAGGAAGCAACTTTATTAACAACAGGTGGTGCCACATACGCTCGTTTCCTTAAAAACGGAGTTGCGTTTGGTGCGCTTTTCCCTGGAAAAACCATGACAGCCCATCAAATTGATGAATATATTGATATTGATGATCTGTTGAAAGCCACAGCCATTTATGCACGGGCACTGTATGAATTAGGGAATTTATCTGACTTAGAAGGTTAAGATTCGGGTGGTGCCTGTCACGCCCCGGATTTTGTCGAATAATCTTATAAGTGCCTGACCCTCACTGCGGTGATGCTATAGAGCGGTGGGGGTCAGGCACTTATTATTTTGCATTTGTACCTCGTCCAATGTTGTATGATTCGTTTTGTTTATCATATTTTAGGTCAATGATTTGTTGGAAATTTTGTTATAATTTTACTTAAATCTATTGATATGGAGAGGGGGGATAGATTTGAGTATAACTTCAGAACTAAATGTTCTTTACGAACGATGGAAAAATGGAAAACATTTTATACCCGGTGGAGTTGTTGATGAGAATAAGTTTCAGAGTAGTTCTATTAAAGTATTAATGCTTTTAAAAGAAGTAAACGATACAAATGGTGATGAATGGACTCTTCCCGAGCATTTGAATAATCAGATACACCATCAGAAGTTCCGGCCTATATGGAGGAATGTTGGAATGTGGGTGTACGGAGCACAATTCAATTTTCCCCCCTATCAGAATGCTAAGAAGCATGTTGGGGATGGGATCCGTTATGTAGCCACAACCAACCTTAAAAAGTCAGGTGGAAGTGGTTCAAGTAATATGGATGAAATCTGGGAGCATGCGAGAGATAATCAAATGCTTTGGAGGGAAGAGATCAAGATTATTAATCCAGACATCGTAGTGTGTGGAGGGACTTTTTCCGTAGTAAAAGACATACTTGGTTTAGAAAGTGAATGGACATCGTCGGGGGCACAAATTGGCCATGCTTTAGATACCATATTTATAGATTTTTATCACCCAGCCTATCGGGTTAGTCCTAGGCTGTTATATCCGTACTTCAAAGAAACGGTACAGTCTTTATTTTAGAGAAGCTTGTTTATTGTTAGACAAATAAAGGGGGAGGATGGTCGTGTTCCTAAATATTTTCAAAAGTAAAAAGCAAGATAAGAACAAAACAGATAAAAGCAATGGAAAACAAGTGGAGAAGAAAACTCAACATTCCCAAAAGGTTGCTGATCGAAAAGGTGAACTGGGTGAGTACAAAATTGATATCCAATTAGATCAACTTCCGGATGAATATAGATACCTTAGTGATTTATTAATAGAGAACCCACAATCTAAGTCTGGTTATTCACAGGTTGACCATGTCATCCTAACTCCTTATGGAATCATTGTGATTGAAACGAAAAACTATCAAGGAACCATTTATGGTGGGAAGAAAAGAAAGACTTGGTCAGTTAATGGAAAGTTTAAAATGATGAATCCTTTTATACAGAACTACGGTCATATAGAAGCTATTAAACATATAATTGAACCACGTTTTCATGATCATTTTATTTCCATGGTTTCCTTTACTAAACGTTGCACCTTTAAAGTAGAAACTGACTTAAGAGACATTAAATCCTCGGAGATACTAGTGTACGATGTAGAATTGACTGAGTTTATTAAACGGAAAGTACATGTTCAAAAATTGATACATAAGGAACCGCTATTGAGTGAGCAAGATATTACTTCTTTAAACACTATCTTAAAGAAGGCTCATATCTCAGATCCTGCCGTGTTGAATAAACACAAAGAAGCCTTGAAGAGTGTGGTGAAGAAAAAAACGTCTGGGTCCGCAAAGTGTATAGTATGTGATAAACCTGTTTCAGATAAGGTGAAGAGCTATTGTATGTCGAATAAGAAGTTTGATGGGAAGGTTTATTGTTTTGAACACCAGAAAGAGATGAAGTAAACAAAAAGGGGGCCAGTTCTCTAGTCTATGAAATAAAAACAAGAGAACTGTCCCCTAGATATTAATAAGGTAATTGAATCAAAAAGCTTGGACCTTCTCCTTTTTTACTAGAGACATCGATTTGGCCACCATGATTTTTAATGAGGTTATAAGTAACCATCAATCCTAGCCCTGTCCCAGTTTCCTTAGTTGTAAAAAAAGAAATTCCTAATTGATTTAAATGTTCTTGAGACATCCCAGATCCATTATCATTGATCAATATTAAAACTGTGTGATCCTTTTGTTTAATATCTACAATGATTTCTCCATGGTTTGGTGTTGCTTCAATTGCATTTTTGATAATATTTATGATCGCTTGCTTTATTTGTACTTCATCACATTTTATATGTATAGGCTGATCATTAAAATTGCTATGGATAGAGATCTGTTTATTTTGAGCAGAGGGCTCTAGCAGAAACACGACGGACTGTATTAAAGCAACGATGTTTTGTTGTTGAACTTGGTGGGTTTGAGGTTTGGAGCAGTGTAAATAATCATTTGCCATCTTTTCTATTCGTTCTATTTCACTTCTCATGATCCCTACGTATTCTTTGCCTTTATTTGTTGTTTCTGTTTCTAGCAAACTCATAAAACCTTTTAAAGTTGTGAGCGGGTTACGGATTTCATGAATAACACTAGTGGATAATTCTCCTATGAAGGGAATTTTATCAGATTCTGTTGTTTCCTTTTTATCTCTCAAGTGCTTATGGCTATCCAAGTTTTGTTCTATCAACAAAGAACTTCCCCCCTATGATCATTAGTGTGTTTCAGTTAATCCCTTTATAAAAGTCTCACATATGAATCCCTTCCTCAAAAGCTATAAATCATCAAATCTCGCCATTTTATTAAAAATTTCCATTGTTTTCTTCATTTTTCTCCATTTTTCATTGGGGAGTATCGAGATATTGAACTGCATAAAAATGAGGATAGTTCTTCTGTTTGTTAGATGAAAAATTGAATCATACACTATTTTGGCTAAATGCCTCTTCATCATCTGTTTATAAGGAAGTCAATTTACTATAATGGACGTATAAGATTTATTGCTATGAAAATAAAACGTTAAAAGGAAGTATTCCAATGAAAGAGTTCCCTTATGATAAGCATCGAATTGGAATGGTAATTAAAAGTTTAAGACAGGAAAGAGGAATGACACAGAAAGAACTTTGTCATGATATTTGTACGCAATCCAACTATGTAAGAATTGAAAAAGGTGATACAGAGCCAACATTGAATATTCTTTATTTACTCGTTAGTCGTTTGGGGATAAAGTTTGAAACTTTTCTAAAGATGACTAGAAGCGAAAGTATTGAATATGCCGAGGATACTATAGATGAAATTGTAAGGTTAATTAGGCTTCAAAGACACCAAGAAGCCTATGAGCTTATAAAAAAAGGGAAAAATAACCCTGCCATAAAAAACACTCCAGAGTACTTACAAGTTCTTATGTGGCATGAAAGCACCTGTTTAGTACGGGTGAACCAATCTCCGGAAGAAGGCATTGCTCTAGCAAAAGAGGCATTGTCACTTAGTCCAAGCCCATACCACTACACAGAAACCGAAATTAATATCTTAAATAGTATTGCTTGTTTTTATCATGACATAGGGCAGGTAGAAGAAGCTAATCAATATTTTCATCAGGCTGAGGATGCTTATGAGAGGTTAACCAGACCAAAGGACGAAAAGGTTTTGATTAGAATCCTGATAAACTGGGCGGCGAATAACCAAATTGTTGACCCCAAAACGTCTTTGAAAAAATACAAACAAGGAATTGAGATTTGTATAAAGAATAATCAAATGTACTGCCTTGGCCAATTATATATGGGTGCAGGTGACCTATACACCCTATCAAAAGAAAAGGATTTGGCACTTGATTATAATAAAAAAGCACTTCATGTTTTTGAAATACAAAATAACCCCAAATTTGATTACATGATGAAAGCGATCCAAGAACAAATTGATTTACTTAATAAAGGAATATTCTCTGAACAAATGAACCCTAATGAAGAAAGAAAAAGAAAGTTTGCTAATAAAGAAAGAAAATGACGTGTGCGGGTCAGGCACTTTGTGTTTTTTCAACAAAAATTATTCGACAAAAACCGGGTGGTGCCAGGCACTACAAAGAGGCACTACAAAGAATTACAATGAATCCTATGCTTTGTTTAAATGCTATGATATAATAAAAATTAACTAATTGTTGTTCGGAATAATAGACCTAAGAAGTTGATACATCTTAAAGAAATTGTTAGAGCAAGAATGGTAATACTTGTGCAAAATGCACATGGAGGAATTTAAATGAGTAACGGTACAGTAAAATGGTTTAACGCAGACAAAGGTTTCGGATTTATTGAAGTAGAAGGTGGAGACGACGTATTTGTTCACTTCTCTGCAATTAATGAAGAAGGCTTCAAAACATTAGAAGAAGGTCAAGCTGTTTCTTTTGAAATCGAGCAAGGTAATCGCGGACCACAAGCAGCTAATGTTGAGAAACAATAAATCATCCAAAAAAGCTCTTCCCTATATAGGGAAGAGCTTTTTTTGTCCAAATTGGTGCCTGATCCCCACTCCATTAAAGCATTAACGTGGTGGGGGTCAGGCACTTTTATAGGCACTTTTATATTCGGCAAAAACCGAGTGGTGCCAGGCACTACAATTATTAATTTCTGTGAAGCATTATCAATTTAATGTTTTAAATTGTCGCAATATAATGTATAATCTGACAATAAATTATTTGAAGGAGTGATATCATTGAGAACTTTAGAAAAAATCAGTAGTTTTGTAGGGAGCACATTTGCAATTTGGGTATTACTATTTGCGGCCTTATCTTTTATTTTTCCTTCCGGGTTTACTTGGATTGTTCCGTACATTGTTCCTTTATTAGGAATCATTATGTTTGGTATGGGTCTGACGCTATCGGCTAATGACTTTAAAGAAGTCTTACGTCGTCCAAAAGAGGTGGCTGTTGGTGTTGGGGCTCAGTTTATTATTATGCCTTTTCTTGCCTTTGCACTAGTCACAATCCTACCTGTTTCACCAGAAGTCGCAGTTGGTGTTATTTTGGTCGGGTGCTGTCCTGGAGGAACTTCCTCAAATGTTATGACGTATTTATCAAAAGGAGATACAGCCTTATCTGTTGCGATTACCGCTGTATCAACTGTCTTAGCACCAATTATGACTCCATTACTTATGCTACTTTTTGCTAGTGAATGGTTACCTGTATCAGCAGGAGCGCTTTTTTTATCCATTGTTAAAATTGTTCTAGTACCTATTATTTTAGGTCTTTTAGTTAAATACTTCTTAGGGGAAAAAATCGAAGCTGGTATTAAAGCATTGCCTCTTGTTTCAGTAATTGCTATTGTGGCAATTGTAGCGGCTGTTGTAGGTGTAAACCAAGAAAACATCGCTGAAACCGGTGCACTTATATTTGCTATTATTGTTTTACATAACGGGCTTGGCTACTTATTAGGCCTAGGCTTAGGGAAATTATTTAAAATGGACCAAACGAAAAGTAGAGCTGTTTCAATTGAGGTAGGGATGCAAAATTCCGGACTCGGTGCTTCCTTAGCAGCGGTTCACTTTAGCCCGTTAGCCGCCGTGCCAAGTGCCATTTTTAGTGTATGGCATAATATTTCAGGCCCAATTATTGCCACGATCTTTCGAAAGCAGCAAGAAAAAGACGAAATCAAAGATACAGATAAGAATGAAGAAGTTTCAGCTTAGTGCCTGATCCTCACCGCAAACATGGGGACGGTTCTTCTGTTTGTGAATTAAGATACAAACAGAAGAACCGTCCCTTAGTTACGTTAAACAAAATAATTGTTTAGGATGTGAAAACCCGTGAATAAAATTGAAATATTAATGAGATTAGCGGATATAGGTAAAGAAGAACATAAAATATTTCAAGAAGCTGAAGATATAGGAATTGATTTATCAACAATTTTCGACCGTTTAAACACCTATTCATTATTTCGAGACATTTTAGGAATAACAGGTGATCCCATTCTTGAAACTGTACTTGATTATGAGAGTGATAAAATTACAAGGGAAGAATTGAAAAACTTTTTATTGAAAGTTGAAGAATGAGTAAACCGGGGACGGTTCTTTCGTTTGTTTATAGCCACACAAACAGAAGAACCGTCCCTATGTTTGCTTCCTTCGTCAAAAAGCGACAATTTTCTGTTCGGGTCTTTTGATATGATGAAAAAGAACTACAAAAAGAGGGGGGAGTTGTTGGTTGAAAAGTTTTTGGATATTATCAGGAATTATGATCGTCTTTATCACCATTTTTACAGAGCAACATATTGTTGCAGAAACTAGTGATGAATTCATAAAGACCACCAAACGAACAATGATATACGATGAAATAGCGGGTGAGCGGATAAAAGTAGGAAGTTTAGAGAAGGGTCAAACGATTAAAGTTGAGGGGGAAAGTGGTAACTATTATCAAATTCGCTTTTCACATGGTTTGGGACAGGTACTTAAACGTGATACAGTCATTGTGGAGAATTCAGGTTTTACTGGTAAGCTTTTAGAAGAAAAACATGATCAGAATCAAATGATTATAACAAGAGATCATGTAACGGTATATGATAACGTTTCGGGTACATTAGTGCCATTTGCGAAGATAAATCCTAATATGCGTTATGCTGTCGTCAGGAGTTATGGAGAGAACTGGTGGGAGATCACAATAGGTGGCCGTATCGGTTATATCTATAAACCTGCAACTGAAATGGATACAGGGGTTCCGGTATTAATGTACCATCATATTTTAAAAGATAACGAGAACAAAAATTATAGAGACATCTCGACTACTATTTCATTAGATTTCTTCAATGAAAATATGAAATATCTTGCTGATCATGAATATAAAGTTATAACGCTTCAAGAACTAGAAGGGTATTTATTAAGAAAAGAAAACCTTACAGGAAAAGTTGTGGCGATTACGTTTGATGATGGATTAAAAACGAACTATTTATATGCTTATCCAATATTAAAAAAGTATGGATTTAAGGTAGCTGAGTTTACGATTACGAACCGAACTAGAAAAGATCCTACACCTTTTAACCCAGAAACGCTTCAATTTATTAGTATTACTGAAATAGATGAGATGAATGAATCCCAGATATTTAGTTTTCAAGCTCATTCACATGGACTACATAGCCGTGACGTAAACTATAGCCCTTTAATGATTATGAAATCTTATCAAGAAATCATGCATGATCTGCAAACTAATCAAGAAATGTTAACTCCATATGGAGAAGTGAATTACTTTGCATATCCATTTGGCCAATATGATGAAGAAGCATTGCAAGCATTAAAAGATAGTGGATTTCGTATGGCATTTACAACAAAACCAGGAAAGGTACAAATAGGGGATTCATTACTAGAACTCAAGCGCCAAGGTATTGGACCAGAGCATGATTTACAAGATTTTGATAGGAAGATAAGTAATTAGGAAGAAACATGGGGAAGAAACATGGGGACGGTTCTTCTATTTGTGAAAAAAGATACAAACAGAAGAACCGTCCCTTTGATATGCTTGGTCTCTAATTACAAATTTTCTCTATGACTTAGGTAACAGAGGTTCGAATCTGATTTTTACGATTTTGAAGGTCGGTTAGATATATATCTAATATCTGACTAATCTCAATAGTATGTGCGTGGTTAAGCCCTTTTTTTAGTCCCACGTTGATCATTCTCTGTCTCAACATACTAATTATAAATTTAGTTTCCTCAATCGAAAGGCATTTACATGATGTAAACATATAGGCAATTCTCCTTGGTGATGTAATAGGTAATATATACTAAAAACAAGATAAATTTTAACAAATAATAAGTTGAAAAGGTACATATTTTTTAAGTTACTGTGTGTCAATTTAGTGAACAAAAAAACATAGAAAAACATAGAAACGGTTCGTATGTTTGTGAAATAAGAGAGAAAGGCTAGAACTGTCCAAACCAAATATTCTCTTTCATTATATAACAGCAACTTGAATGATCATTTTTATACGAGAGAATTACATATTTGACTATATTCCTCCACCATAGAATTTAAAAAGCCTCGTTCGCACTTCACAAGATAAAATTGTTTCCTCAGGAGGAGGATCCGAATGCCTTGGGAAATGACTTGTATTGGATTGAAGTTCTCGATGGATACCAGGTTCACCTAAAAGTATTTGGGATATTCCCCCATAAGAAAAGTCTTCTTTTTTCTGAACAGAAAGGCAGGGATCGATACTATGCCAAGGCAACCCAGGAAAAAGAGTAGAAGTGGCATTTACCATGTTATTGTACGAGGAGCGAATCGTTTTTCATAGGGATGAAGACCGGTTACGGTTCCTGGATACACTGAAACGATACAAGCTTGAAAATGAGATTCAGGTACTGGCTTGGTGTCTGATGGATAACCATGTGCACCTTTTGCTTAAGGAGAAAGACAAAAGCATCTCGGCACTGATGAAGAGGCTCGGCATTAGTTATGCTTCTTATTACAACTGGACATATAGGACAAACGGGCATCTGTTTCAGGACCGTTTCAAAAGCGAAGTGGTTGAATCGGACAGCTACCTTGCGACGGTCGTACGCTATATCCATATGAACCCTGTAAAAGCGATGAGTGTCTGAGTGCTTGGGGAGATTGGCGGGTGAGTTTGACAGATGAGGAGGCAAGAGGCGCTATTATGGAGGTCCTTGGCAATTTAGAGATTCCTCAGGTGAAGTCACTTTCTGGGAGGGAGCGAAATGTGGTGTTGAAAAGAGTGAAGGAAATTAAAGGATGATCTTCATCTCCTGAAATGAAGATTTTGGGTATAGTGTTTTTAAAAGGAGATATACGCTTGTAAATTTTATGAGCATCACGAACAATAAAAGACCACTGAAGGTATGTGCTTTAATGTAATAATGGTTTTGCGTTTTCTTCCACATGAATCCCTTCCTTTAAAAATTGTTTAAAGGCTTCATCACCTCAAAATAATTTTCATGTGACTTTATAACTATATATTACAATATTCTCAAAAAAATACAACAATTCAAAATAAAGCTATCTCCTTAGGATAAAGTCCAAGAATTCTTCAATCAAAAGGAGTTCTTGAAATTCATTTGAATAATTCTAATGAATCAGGAATTAAGGTCTATTATTTTGGGTTAATTTGTTATACTATTATTCCCTTCACAACATCTAAAATGTAAAATGGAGATAGGAGGTGAAATTTATGGTCTACGTGTTAGCAGTCCTTTTTCCCCCAGCAGCTATTATGGTAGTAGGGGAACCCAAGAAAGCCTTATTAAATCTAGTTTTATGGTTATTTTTCATTATCCCTGCCATTATCCATGCATTTTTTGTAATAGACGATTCTCGGGAAGAAGAGTATCTTAAGAAGCATGAAGAAAATCTAACCTAAATTTGTATATCACTTTAAATATAAGAGGACAACTATTCTATGTATCATGATGAACCCTACATATCCTTTAGGGGACTTTTGGATCATTTTGTGTTTAATATCAGGTTGTTTTCATTCATTATATAATAATAAGTTCTCTGATTATATTGCCTGGTCGTATATTTGCGATCAGGATCTTTTTTGCAATTCAAATCAAAGGGAAAAGTTTGTATTAGATATAAAGGAAGTTATATCTATCATTTTACCCCTTTATATTTTTTAGAACTAGTTCACTTATAAACTATAATTATCACTTGAATTATTGTCTAATACTGATGAAAGCATCAGAAAATACTCATAATAGTTGGTGACATTAAGGAGGCAAATAAAATCTTTATGTTTTCAACCATTAAACACTATCAACATTTAAACCTTATTTTTAATAGCATACAGGATATGGTTTTCTTAATAGATGTACAGAAAGATGGTACTTTTCGCTATAGGAATGTAAATAACGCAGCTATGGAAAAAAGTAATTTGCCAAAAGATTTGATAGGCAAAACCATTCATGAAATCATGCCGAAAGCTTCAGCAGATATCATTATAGAAAATTATCAAAAAGCTGTTCACTCAAAAGAAGAAGTATCTTATGAAGCAGAGATATTCATTCACGACGAAACTGCGAAACAACTGCAAAAAAGGTATTATGAATCGAGAGTTACTCCGGTCTTAAATGATGAGGGGCAATGTGAATACCTCATATCTATTACACATGACGTTACCGAACGTAAAGAGCAGGAACATGAGCTGAAGTTAGAGAAAGCCAAATTGGACATGATTCTAAATCATGCTGCAGATGCTGTATTTACGTTTGATTCGAACGGGAAATATGTAACCGTAAATCCTGGGTTTACAAGACTATTAGGATGGAAAGAAGAGGATTTATTAAATGATCCATCTTTGAGCATTATCCCAACAGAATATAAAGAAGATTTCGGCGAAATTGTTGAAAAGCTTACAAATGGAGAAGTCATTGAAAATCATTTGTCCAAACGTTTAACTAAAGACGGTAATACAATCGATGTTATTTCTTCTTATACACCTATTTTGGAGAATGGTAAATTCCTAGGTGGTGTTGCCATGTATAAGGATATTACTGAATTCAAAAGAATGGCTGAGCAATTAAGGGATAGTGAACTAAGATACCGCCAAATTGCAGACCATCTCTCTGATTTAGTGACGGTAATTGATCCCACCGGAAATATTCTTTATGCTTCTCCATCTCATAAAGATACTTTAGGGCTATCTCCAGAGTTTTATGTAAATAAGTCTATCCTTACATTTGCGCATGGAGATGATATGAATCAAATCCAACACTTTATAAAAAACATCGTTCACACGAGCAATCAAAGAGTGTGGAATTTCGGAGAATCACAAAAGATCGAGAAACATTATGGATTGAAGCAAAGGGAACCCCTGTCCTTGATATTTCCGGCAATGTAGATCGGATTATCGTCATATCTAGAGACATTGGTCAAATAAAAGAACGCGAGGAAACTTTTAAGCACCAAGCTCTACATGACCATTTAACAAACCTACCTAACCGCAGGATGTTTGATAATGCCTTAGAGAATGCAAAGGAAAAAGGAAAAAGAAGTAAAAGACCACTAGCCTTATTTGCTTTAGATTGTGATCATTTTAAGCAAATTAATGATACATATGGTCATGAAGTTGGAGACGAAGTTCTTAAAGAATTTTCCAATCGGATTAAACAAAAGGTTAGTGATAACTCTATTGTCTCACGTATAGGTGGAGATGAGTTCCTCATCGTTCAACCAGATATTAGAAAAAAAGAAGATGCTACTAAAATTGCCAAGAGCATTGTATCATCAATGAAAACACCTTTTCAAATTGGTCACTTAACGATTCTTGTAGGTACGAGTATAGGGATATCCTTTTATTACGGAGATGATATTAGTAAAGAGGATCTGTTAAAACAGGCAGATGATGCTTTATATGATGCTAAGCAGAGAGGGAGAGATTGTTTTAGAATCTATGCTGAGAGAAAACAATACTCTTTATGGTAGCGGATCAAACACTTTTTTTGGCTAAGAGGGACATAGGGATAGGATTCATTGTCACTTTGTATAAGTGACTGTCCACCACTGCAATGATACTGTAAAGAGGTGGATGATCAAGCAAATAATTAAGTTAGTGTAATTAAGAAATTCCATTTTCCTTTAAAACTTACAGCTATTATAGATTTTTAGATGCTATTTTAGTAATATTAGATTTAGCAAATTTTAAAAGTAGGGGAAATTTTTATGATTAAAAGAGCGAGTTTAATTGTCCTGTTATTTTTCGTTGCTTTTGCTAACCAAGCATCTGCAGAATCAGATTGGGATCAGGTGGGTGTATCTGTAACCAAAGAATGGAATATTCAATTTAACACTGTAATATTGCAGGATTCTATTAATGAAAATAACATTTATGTAACAGATAGCAACGGCAATAAATTAAGTTCAATACGATTAAGATCAAGTCTCAAAAGTGTAACTGTAAAGAACCTTAATCCTTATAAAGAAAAACAAACCTATTTCCTTCATATTACAACTGATGTGAAATCTATAAGTGAAAAATCTATCGCAAATAATGTGAAAATGAAGTTTGTCACAGCAGAGCAATCTTCATCAGATAGTAGTCAAGAAGAAGATACTACATTAAATGATATTTTGAGTGAATATGAAAAGAAGTTTTCTGATTTGCAATCTGATGCAGAGAATCGTTTTAACCAGCTAGTCAAGGATGCGAAAACTGAGTTAGCTAATGGAGGTGCTTTAGATGAACTAATGACCAAGTATTCTCAAAAAGCTACAGAATTAGAAGCAAGTACAGATGCATCATTTAATGCAATTTATGAGGATCTTGTTAATGAATTAGTAGAAAACGGCTATAGTTCTAGTGAAGCTGAGCCGTTTAAGGAAGAGTATGAAGCGGAGAAGAATGAAATGAAAGGTTCTGTTTCTTTATAATAAAAGTTGCCTAGTACTAAACTTTAAAGTTTCTAGTACTAGGCATTTTTTATCTAATTAATCATCCTGCTCTTCACCAATGTTGGCAGAAATATTGGTGTTATATTCTAAGAACCTTAACTCATATAGGATCTAAATCGTGGGTATTTATTCTCATTTTTGTAGAGTTCGACATAATTATACAAATTATGATATTTCTGATGTGGTAGTATTCTCCTGCTAAAAATCAATTATAAGGAGATATCATGTTGTTTGATAAGAAATACTATCTATACATAGATACACCATTAGTAAAAAAAGATGTTCCTTTTATTAGGGTAGTTGGAGGAACAAAATGATGAAAAATATGGAAGAATTAAGTGTAGAGATTGAGTTTAAAAAAGAAGAAATGATTAGAATTGCAAATGAAACTGGTCTTCTAAGTGAGGATACATTGGAAGTAAGTCAAGAATTAGACAGATTACTTGTAGTGTACCAAAAGCAATTGAAAGGTCAAATACATGTTTCTGTACCTTAGTGTCGGATTAAGTACACTGCTTGTAAAAAATAGTATGTATCCAAGAAAATTCACGTTGATAAAGGGGGGGATGAACCCCTTTATCAACCAAACAAAGGTTTTCTCGGATTGTTACCGACTTTCATCCAAAAAGTTTTTTCATGGGTCTCCCTAAATAGTCTTATACGAAATATCTTAAGGGGTGTCCAAATTTCCTTGAAAGCATAATAAGGCAAAATAATCCCTCCGACTCATTTTTAACTAGTATATTTCATTACTGTTAAAAAATGTATCGAACGGTGTCGGTTAGGTAAAAAAATCTAAATTATCAGAAATTATAGTTGGTCCCCCATTTTTTAATGTAGAATTTGGAATTTATATAGTATAATAGTTTCTAATAGTGTCAGAGAGGTGCTTTATGGAAGAAGATAAATATCAATTAAAAATCATTATGGAAGATCTGATTAAGCGTAATGAGCAGATGGATATTTCTACAACTGAGGAAGTGTTGTCAGAGTTAATTAATTACCTGATGCTGAGGTAGAAAAAAGGGGACTAACGTTAAATTGGTTAGTCCCTTAAACTTAAAAGTTCTCAAGTACTTTTGAAAGCATTTGACTTTCTCGACTTTCTTTTCTTTGCTTATAGTACTCTTTTACGTCTGAAGCGTCTTGTTTACTAAAGCCATTTTCGACCAGGTCTTGCTGAAGGGATGAATATAACCTCTGGAATGTTGCATCTGTTTTTGCCTCCAACTCTTTGGCTGCAGATTTGTATTTTTTAAAAAAATAACCGTAAGAAACTTTCTCTCCACTTTTTTTCTTTCTTTTATATTCATCATAAGCGTATGTTACTAAATTATTTAACTTTGCTAGTGCTTGATCTTGTAATGCCTGAAAAGATGGGCGATAGCGGTTTTTGATATCTTCAACGGTTGGGGAATTTTCATCTGTTTTATTTGATTTTTCCTCCTCTTGATTAGTCTCAGACTGGCTATCACTTTCTTTCTTTTCT
This sequence comes from Pontibacillus marinus BH030004 = DSM 16465, assembly GCF_000425225.1. Classification (GTDB taxonomy): domain Bacteria; phylum Bacillota; class Bacilli; order Bacillales; family BH030062; genus Pontibacillus; species Pontibacillus marinus. The sequence goes on from NZ_AULJ01000008.1 coordinate 94,080, forward strand.
TTTGTTTCATCTGATTCTGTTCGGTTATGAGAAGTTTCTGTGTTTTTTTTATCTGTGGTTTCGTTAAATGAGTTTTGACTAGAAGAAGTGTCCTTATTTGTTGATCTATTTGAGTCTACCTGATTTTGCTTTGAAGAAGTATCTTTACTATCCTCAGCTTCATTACTCTTATCATCTTTAGAGGACTCTTGGTTAGAAGGAGTTTCACTATCCCCGTTAGCTTGCTTTTTATCAGACCCCTCATTTTCAGATATTATGTTCTCATTATCTGGTAATGTAATATCAAATTCAGTATCTACAATTTTATCTACTTCCTCATCAGCTGTTTCATAATCCTTAATAAAGAATGTATATGTAAACCAGCTTCCACCAGTTAACGTCGCAATTACTAGGACTACTAAACTATATTTAATCCATTTCTTCAATCCTATCACCTTTCTTGCCTATTTTTTATGTATTATACCATTATTAACGAATGTAAAAAATCACTTAACAAGAACAATATTCCATTATACTAATTGATGTTTACTAGATTTTGCTTTAATATGAATTTATATATCTTTTTTATCAGCCAGAATTTGCACAAAATATAGTTCGTTTGTATGTGAAAGCTATAATTTATTTTAAGAGGTGAATGTAATAATGAAGGAAAAGAATTTAAAACCTAAACTTAACAGTATTCTTGCTACATCACTGGCAACCTCTGCAGTTGTTAGCATTCCAACAGGAACAGTAATGGCAGCGGAGAATGACTATCAGGATGTACAAGATTTAGTAGATCGTTTAGATGGTGTCTATGATAACCTATCTACAGAAGATGGTCAGGCACTTCGCAATGCTAGAGATGCTTTTGTTAATGCATCTGATAGCACGTGGACTGAAATACATGCACAAATTACTGATAATCCATTAACTGAGGAAGAATTTAAGAACTTTACTACAGATTTGTCGGAGATTCTTTATGCAAGTAACACGAACCAATTAAAAACTGCTATCGATACGTTTTTAACTGAATATGATGCAGAATGGTTTAATACCAAACTTGGTGTATCTGTTACATCTGCAGAGATGTTGAACCTTATTGCGACTGTTGAGACAGAAGCTTTAAACCTGTTACAAAGTAGTAATAATAGCTATAAGTCCATGTTAGAAGCAGTATTTGCTGGTGGGGAAATCGATGATACAACTATGACTTTGCTTTTAAATGCTGCGTATGATAAAGCACTAACTAAGTTACAAGATGAGAGTTTTAAGTACCATGATGCATATGAGCAAGTAAATAATAAAATTTCACTCGATAAAGATGGTTTAATTGGTGTATTAACTGGATTGAAAAATAATAGTAGCATCAGTAGTAATACGATAATTGAAGGTCAAAAATCTTTAATTCGTGCTGCACTAGCAGAAGTGGATAATACAGCACCGGTTAAACCAACTGTTAATGCTATTGATAGTAATGATACATCTATCTCTGGTACTGCTGATAAATACTCCGAAATTTTTATTGTTGACCAAAATACGGGAAGTGTAATTCATGCTAACCCTACATATGCAGATGCAAACGGTAACTATTCTGTAACTATCCCAAGTCAATCAGCAGGCACGGTGCTAGAAGTGAAGGCAGTTGATGCAGCAGGTAATGAAAGTGCTGTGGAAACTGTTACAGTAACACAAGCTTCTACTGGTGGTAATACAGGAGGAAACACTGGTGGCGGTACCCCATCTGGTGGAGATAACGGCGGATCTGATGATGAACCTGATAATACAGAAGACGAAGACGGTACAGAGGATTCTGAAGAAGATACAGGTGATGTTGATCTAGATGTGGATCCTGCCGACGGTGAAGTTATTGTAGATAATGATGCTGTTACGGTTACAAAAGAAAAGAATGAAGAAGGAAAAACGGTTGTTAAGGTTGAGCTAAATGCTGATGAAGTTGCAAAAGGACTTGAAGATAAAGAACCTGAACAAGTTAAGAGCATTCGTGTTCAAATAGAGAAGGACAATGCAGAAGATATTGGTGAAGTATCCATTCCATCAAATGCACTTAATGCCGTTAAAGAGAAGAACGAAAATGCGATTGTTGAAGTAGCTACAGATGGTGCTTCATACAAGCTTCCAGTAAATGAAGTAAATACAGATGAGCTTGCTAAAGAATTCTCTGAGCAACTTAAAGAGGAACTTGGTGACGAAGCTGCTGAATTGACTTCAGATGATGTTGAGATCTCTGTTCAAGTTAATGAAGTTCCAGAAGATGATGAACAAGTAGTAGAGAATGTTACACAAAATAATCTTCGACCTGTATCAAAGGTTATTGAATTTAAAGTGGAAGCTCGTACGAAAGACGGTAGTAAGAAGAAGGAAATCAAACGCTTTAAAAAGTATGTAGAGCGTGAAATAGAAGGCGACCAAGAATTTGATATGACTCACTCTACAGCAGTTCGCTTAAATGATGATGGAACGTTTACTGCTGTTCCAACGCTATTTGACGGCACTAAAGCTACAGTGAAGAGTATGTCTAACAGTAAATATACAATCGTTGAGAACGACAAGACATTCTCTGATATTGAAGATACTTGGAACCAAGAAACGATTGAAAAACTGGCTTCTAAATATATTATTCAAGGTAAATTAGATGGTACTTATGCACCGAAAGATCACATAAAGCGTTCCGAGTTCACAACGCTTATCTCTCGTGCGCTAGGCCTTGTTGATGAAGAAGTAGATTTTGAAGGTATGTTCCCAGATGTTAAAGAAGGTAAATGGTATGCGAACCATGTTGAAGCTGCTGTTGATGCTGGCATCATCCAGGGACGTGAAGACGGTACCTTTGATCCAGATAGCTATGTAACTCGTAATGAAACTGCTGCTATGATCAAACGTGCTATGGATTTTGTAAGTTACGACAAATCCGAGTTAAACCAAGATAAAGAGGTTACGAAATACGAGGACTACGATCAAATTGCAAAATGGTCCCGCGATAACGTTGAACTTCTTCTTCAAGCTGAGATCATGAGTGGCCGTGGAAACGGAAACTTCGATCCATACGGTGATATCAACCGTGCTGAAATGGCAAAAGTACTTGATGAGTTCTTGAGCTTTGTTAAGTTGATTAATGGTTAATAGAAAATCTATAATTTAAAAAATCCCGTATCACTCTTGTGATGCGGGATTTTTTAAGCTCTTTAGTGCATACTTTTACTGTCTTTATTTTTAGTGCCTGACCTCACCGTGGTGATGCTTTAACGTGGTGTGGGTTAGGCACTTTTTAAAATTCATACTATATGTAACGTTTTCTAGGGTATATATGACATTCCACATACTCAAACGTTACATTCCGTGCTCCAAACGTAACGTTTGCTCAGGTGATACGTAAGAAAGGCTTCGATATGATCAACCTACCGCGGAAAAACTGAAAAGCGCGCTTTTCGAATTGAGGCCGTTTGTGGTAGAAGAGTCGTTATCATTTGAACAGTTATTAGGAGAATATAAACCGATGATTCATAACCTCATAAATCGTTTAGGTATTATGGATCCTCATAAGGAATTTTTCCAGGAGGGCGTCCTCGCTCTTTGGGAAGTGAGCCAAACTTATGACGAAAAGAAAGGGAAGAGGTCTACCTTCACGTATTTTATTATTCGCAATCGATTGATCAGCTTGATACGGAAAAAGAACCGTAAGCAGGAACAGATAGAAGAGATCATGGTAAAGAGTACAAACGAGGCTACGATCGGTCCGCATGAGTTTGAATGGGATCCGTATTTATATCAGGAGATCATCAGTAAGCTGAGTAAGAATCAACGGAAGTGGTTTGATGGTTTTGTGATTGAGGATTTATCTATTAAGGAGATCGCTCTGCGTGAACAGGTGACAGTGGATGCTGTGAAGAATTGGGGGAGACTGGCGAAGCGGAAGTTGATGAAGGAGCCAGTAGTGTTGGCGTACCTGGAAATATAGGAAGTGCCTGACCCCCCACTGCTTTAAAGCGGTGAGGGTCAAGCACTTATAAAGGCATTTGTAAAGCACACATTACTCATTATTCTTAAAAACCTCTGCCGCAATCCCCATTGATTGAACGGCTTTCGGGAATCCGACGTATCCTGAACAGTGGATGATGACTTCCATGATTTCTTCTTTGGATAGTCCGACGTTCAGAGCAGCTTCAAGGTGGACTTTGAGTTGATCAAATGCTCCTTGGGTAATGAGTGTTGTTAGAGTCACGATTTCCCTTTGTGATAGGGAAAGTGCCTCTCGTGAGTAGAGGTCTCCAAAGCCAAATGAGACAATCATCTCCCAAAAGTCAGGGGAAATTTGCTTCATCTCTTGCATACCTTTTCGAACCTCTGAGGAAAACAACTCTTCCATGGCTTGAATGCCGGCTTCGTATCGCTTCTTATCTTCCAAGTTACTGCCTCCCCATGGTTGGTGGAATTTCATCTTCATCAACTAATACTTCCACCACGATAGGCTTCTGTGTTTCTTCCAACCTATGTAGTGCTCCTTTTATAGTATCGGTTAAATCAGAAGAATGTTGACAGGTATATGCTTCAAGTCCCATAGATTCGGCAAATCGGGCTGCATCAAGGGCTGTTTCGTACACTCCACCTATGGATGTTCCGATCATTTTTCGCATTCCTTTTTCAACCATGTCGAGTCGCCCATTATTTAGAACAATAAACAGTACAGGAGAGTCGTAATTGTAAGCCGTAGAAATTTCTGTGCCGTGCATGAACATACAGCCATCTCCAACTAAGCAAACAATCGGTTTCTCGGGAGCGGCTAATTTAGCTCCAATGGAATAACCAATGCCGTTACCCATTGCACCAAATATATCATCAAAGAAATATGTGCCTGGCTCGTATATATCAAAGTATCTAATGCCGTAGAAGGAGTGGCTCCCATCGTCACCAAAAACCACGGCTTCATTTGGTAACGCGTTTCGCAATGCTTGTAATGCTGAAGCGGCAGACATTCGCTCGCCTGGCATGTTTTCATTTATGACGTTCATTTCGATCGGTTCTAAAAAGGTTTCGCTATTTGTTTTAGGGATGTCTTTGAGAATTGTGGTTAGGTTTGATTGAATATCTCCAAGAACGGGGGTAGTGGGAACATTAATAGATTTTCGAATAAAAGTTGGGTCATAATCAAAATGAATAAGGTGCTCTGGATACATCTCTTGAGAAAAGTCTGGGAGGGACATGTCACTTAATCTTGTTCCGATAACGATTAAAAGGTCCACTCCTTGTTCAAGGTATTCCCTTGCTTCACTAGTGCCTCCTAACCCAAATGCACCCAGTGAAAGTTTGTGATTTGATATGAACGTTCCTTTTCCTCCTGGAGTGGTGATGACGGGGATATTCCAATGTTCTGCAAGTTGCTGCACTTCATTATATGCTTTGCTAGAATGAACGCCTTTTCCAAGAAATAATAGGGGGCGTTTAGCTTCATTCAATTTTTCTACAACTTCATCAGTAGCTGGTGAAATCATTTGATGAGGTTCAGGTATTTCGATATGGAAAGGATCGATTTCTCCTAGTAAGATGTCGAACGGTATGGATAAATGGACGGGTCCTTTCACTCCTGTTACCGCTTTCTCGAGGGCATGCCTTAAAAGTGACTGGAGCATGTCCCCTCGTTCAACGCGGGCACTGAATTTAGTGACGGACTTAAACATCTCCACGAGATCCGTTCCGAACATGCTTGAGTCTTGCCCCATAGCCTGACCTGTATCTTTTAACGATGGATGTCCTGTGATAATCAAAAGGGGAGCGTGAAAAGCTTTTGCCTGACCAGCTGCGGTAAGAAGGTTTGTCCCACCAGGTCCGGATGTCCCTACTGCAACCCCTATTTTTTCATTCATCATGGCATAACCTGCAGCTTCAAACCCTGCAGCTCCTTCATGCTTACTTAAGACAAATTCCATATCATAATTTAATAGTTCAAAAATAATAGGGGAGATTGCTTTTCCCGGTATCCCGAAAATATGCTCAAGCCCCCAAGACTTAAAATTCTCGACTAAAACGGATGCTGTCGTTCTCATGTTGTTTGTGGTTTGCATGTTTCCTTTCATCCTCTCTACTCTTTAGTTGCTCTGCCATGCTAAGTACTTTTGTTCAATCTCTTGAGCAGGAAGTGGTTTGCTAAAGAAATAACCTTGTGTTACATCACATAGGTACTCTTTAAGGAAATTTAACTGATCAGCTGTTTCTACGCCTTCAGCAATCACCTGCAAGTTTAAGTTGTGAGCTAATGTGATGATCGCTTTTACAATTACGGCATCGTTGTGGTCATTCATAATCTCATTTACAAAGGATTTATCGATCTTAATATAATCAATCGGGAAGTCCTTAAGGTAATTGAGAGAACTGTAACCTGTTCCAAAATCATCAATTGAAATACAAATACCTAATGCTTTTAATTGTTCTAATACAGAAAGGGAATAGTCATACTCCATTGCCATATATTCCGTAATCTCTACGACAAGGTATTGCGGATCCAGTTCTGTACGTTTTAATACACGCTCTATAAATTTGACGAGGTCTCTTGTAAGAAATTGTTGCGTTGATAGATTGACAGCAATTTTTACAGGTTCCATCCCGGCATCCTGCCATTTTTTATTTTGCGAGCATGCTTCATTAATGACCCATTCACCGATTTGAGTGATTAGCCCATTTTTCTCTGCTAGTTTAATAAATTTCGCTGGAGATAGAAGTCCAAGTGTAGGATGTTGCCAACGGATTAATGCTTCAAAGCCTATTAATTCTCCAGTTGCGTTATTGAATTGTGGCTGATAATGAAGGACGAACTCCTCATGATCCATTGCTTTTCTTAAATCAGCCTCAAGACTATATTCCTCCATCATATCTTCTAGCAATTCGGATGTGTACACGACATAGCGATTTTTCCCTTGGGATTTTGCCTGATACATGGCGTTATCTGCATAAACCATCAAGTCTTCCATAGATATAGGTGAGTCAGGATAAATCGCTACTCCAATACTGGCTGTGGTGTGTAATTCATTGGCACCCACATGAAACGGCTCATGAAAAAGCTCTAGAACTTTCTCTGCTTTTTCGGTTACATAGCTTTCATCTTCAAAGTCTTTTAGAAGGAAAATGAACTCATCTCCACCCATACGTGCAAGCACATCTTTTTCACCAAGGCAACTATACAGGCGCTTACTTACTTCATCCAAGAATTGGTCTCCATTAGAATGACCAAAATTATCGTTAATAATTTTGAAACGATCGAGGTCAATGAATAGTAGAGCTAGGCTCCGATTTTGTCCCTCATTAATATCATGAATAATGGTTTCCATTTCGTTTTTTATGTATCGTCTGTTTGGTAAATCTGTTAGATCATCGTGATAAGCCAAGTAGTTAAATCTTTGCTGAAGTGAGTGACGTTTTGAGATATCTCTGAACTGACCGAAGGCACCAATCATTTTGTCCTCTTCATAAATGGGTTGCGCATCGAATAGACAGACGACCTCATTGCCATCCTCTTTTGTAAATTGAAGCTCTTCATTTTTGAATATCTTTTCGTGCTCGAGTACTTCCTTAAAATATTCACCCGTGAGAGGGGAGTTTTGGATGTTTCGTCCAACAACTGATTCTCTAGTATTATTCGAGATCTCTTGAGCGAAATCATTAAACTCAGTTGTGATCCCTTGCTCATCAGTGATAACAATCCCGTTACTTGTTCGGCTCAACATAATTTGATTCATGATATTGAGCTGACGATTTTGTTTTCTTAGTAATAATTCTCTTTCAATCGAATCGACTGCCTGGGTTAGCATGGTTAAGAAGAGTGGGTTTTGAAACTGTTGAGGCATCATAATACATACACTGCCTAAAAGATTATTGTCATCAGTGTAGTGAAAAGCAGTTCCATAACACGCAATCTCATGTAGGAATGTATGGTAATGTTGTTCGCCTATGATACTGATCGGGTGTTTTTGTTGTAAGGAAAGGCTGACTACATTTGTCCCTGTATCTTCTTGAGTAAATCTGCATCCTGGTATAATTCCAAACTGCTCAATGGTCGTTTTGATTGTTTCGTCTCCTTCGATATCGAGGAGATAGCCATTAGCATCAGATACGACAACGAGGATTGGAGTTCCTTTTAAGGAATCTAGCAATTTATTAGAAAAAAAGCTCACAACAGATAAGATTTCACTATAGGATCTTCTTTTTTGATCTAGTTCTATGTCGCTTAAAAATTGCTTGGGACGGGAGACCTCATTCGGATCCATTCCCATTTCCCTACACATTCTATTCGATTCTTTTATGTACTGAGGTTCCATTTTCACATTCCCCCTCCTGAAGTCCTATGAATCGACCTTCAAAACTTAAATATAAACGAAAGCGGTTGAATGTGTCAATTTCGTTCAAGAGGTGCCTGATCCCCACTGGAGTGATGCAGTAAAGCGGTGGGGGTCAGGCACCAGGTTTTATCTATTGTCTCAACTCAACTCATCCTCTATGATAGAGAAAATAATAAAAGTTCATTTGAGGGGTCTTATGCTAAAGCGCTTACTAAACGTATCCTTACAAACCAAAATACTAGGCTTAGTTACAGCCTTAATCTTAATGGTGACCGTAATCTTAACGAGCGCCTTCACTTACATAGAAACCAAACAAATTCGAAATCATACAGGTAGTTTAGCTCTGCAAACAGCCAAAACCATTTCCTATATGCCCACTGTAATAAAAGGGATCCAAGAATTCTACCCATCCCGTGAATTAAGAACCTTAGCTACCCAGATGCAGGGACAAGTAGATGCGGATTTTGTTGAGGTCGCAACTAGAGATGGTGTGGTTTATTCGCATACCTCTAGATATTTAATTGGAAACAAACGGCCTTCTGATCAAAATTACACGGCTATTGTTTTCGGAGGCTACTATCAAACAGACACTGAATTCAATGATAAAAAAGCACTAAGCGGGAAGGCGCCTATCATTGGCGAACAAGGAAGAATACTAGGTGTAGTCACAGTAGGTTATTTTTATGAAGGGATTCATGAGAGGATATCCGATAAGGTGTTTACCGTGATTACATTTTCAATCCTTGCCTTATTCCTGGGCTTAATGGGAAGTATCTTTTTAGCACGAAACATCAGGAGAGATACCTTAGGCCTTGAACCTGCTGAGATTGCTCAGCTTTATCGAGAGCGTGGAGCCATTCTTCGGTCTATTAATGAAGGGCTTATTGCTATGGACAAAACAGGTCGTATTACCCTGATTAATCGTTCAGCCCGAAAACTGTTAGATATCGACAATGATTGGGTGGGGAAACAAATACATCTGATCTTACCCCATGTGGATGTTGATGCTATTTTAAATGGAACTCAAGTCATCCATAATTGGGAGATGTATGAACAGGGACGTCAGCTTATCGTAACGTGTACGCCTGTTGTGAATAAAAAAGAAGCCATTGGTGTAGTGGCGACTTTTAAAGATCAAACTGAAATCAGGGAAATGGCGGATACGATTTACGAGGTTCGTCAATATTCGGAAGACCTCAGAGCTCAGACACATGAGTTCACCAATAAGATGTATATTCTTTCTGGCTTATTACAATTGGAGCATTATGATGAAGCCTTAGAAATGATCGAAGAGGAATCGAAAGTATTGGAAAAGCAAAATCAAATTCTGTTCCATCAAATACAGGATCCCAAGGTCCAAGCTATTATTCTAGGTAAAATTAGCAAAGCCTCAGAGAAAAAGATAGATTTAGAGATTGATTCCAATAGTTCATTAGCTGAGCTGCCTGAACATATTACCGTTTCTCCTTTAGTTACGATTCTTGGAAACCTCATCGATAATGCTTTTGAAGCGGTGATGGACCAGGAGGATCAACACGTATCGATTTTCACAATGGACTTTGGTGATGACATTATTTTTGAAGTGACGGATTATGGCAAGGGGATATCAAACGATGAAATTGATAAAATTACAGAAAAAGGATTCTCAACAAAAGGTTCCTATAATCACGGGTTTGGATTATATAATGTAAAACAAGCCGTACTAGAATTAGGCGGATCCATGGACATCCAATCTGAATCAGGAATGACGACATTTACAGTTTACATCCCAAAAGAATCACCACAGGAGGGAGAAGCATGAGTGAGATTCGAGCAGTCATAGCAGAAGACGATTTTCGTGTGTTACGCATTCAAGAGCAATTCTTAGAAAAAATAGATGATGTACGTGTGGTAGGGAAAGCCTTAAATGCTCAAGAAACCTTGCAAGCGCTTGAAGAAAATGAGGTAGACCTCCTTTTACTAGATATTTATATGCCTGATCAGTTGGGAATCGATCTTATTCCTGATATTCGAAAGAAGTTTCCAACCGTTGATATTATCATCATTTCAGCTGCAACGGATAAAGAGTTTTTAGAAGCGTGCTTACGTAACGGCGTCTTTTCTTATTTAATCAAGCCTGTGTCTTTAGAGAAGTTTACTGAAGTGATACAAGCATATAAGGAGCAAAATAGCCAGATTCAATCCAAAGAGGAATTTGATCAAGCTTTTGCAGATAAAATGTTCGGGCTGAAAAAGCAAGAATCGGATTCGTTTCCGCAAGAAGAGTTACCTAAAGGCGTAGACCCTTTAACGCTAGAAAAGGTTATGGATGTTTTGCATCAAAATAAAGAGGGGCTGACTGCTGACTCAGTCGCTCAACAAATGGGTGCTTCGCGAACAACAGCCAGACGTTATTTAGAGTACTTAATCTCCGTCAAAAAAGTCCAGGCTGAGCTAGAGTATGGTGTGGTAGGAAGACCTGAGCGTATTTATTCTAGTAAATAGAACCCTGATCGCCTTTTGAAAGGCTCAGGGTTTTTTTACATATTAGATTGTGGCCACATCCAGCTCCAGCGCCCAGCAACTAGTATGCTTGGGCCCACACGACGTGGGTCAGATCGACGTTGTCACAGGACGTGACGGTTTTAGTCGATCATTCTTTCTCCGTAAGATAAGTCAACATCGAATCGCTATGCTCTTCGTGTTTCCTTTACACGTTTAGTGATATGAAATTTTAACAATGAAGAAATTCGACGTTGTTAAAATTTCTAGGTTAAAGTACCACGGCAACTAAGCTTCTGTCTGAGCCTGTCGGCTTGCCAATCAGCAAGTTTAGTTAATCTTACTGCGGCTCAGTCCAGCATATACGTTGCTACCCGGGCGCTTACGCTTTTGCATAACTGTGAACAAAATGAACAAAATTCCCTTAATGTTGTTTTCTATTTTAATTTTGAAAACGATTACATCGGCGGTCTTGGTATGTAAAATAATCATTGAAAGAAATAACAAAACTTTCAGACAAATTTGGAGGGGTAAAAAGATGAAGAAATTATTGATTTTCTTAAGTATCCTTACGCTTATGGCTTTAACGGCTTGTGGCTCTCAGTCATCGAGTGGAGATGGAGGGGAGAGTTATCCGAGTAAAGATCTTGAGTTCGTAGCACCAGCTTCACCAGGTGGGGGTTGGGATGCGACAGCCCGTGCAATGAAGAAGGTATTAAATGATGAAAAGATTGTTGAAGAGAATATGAACGTTGTCAACAAACCTGGAGGTAGCGGAGAAGTAGGTTGGAAATACTTGAAGAAGCAAGATCCTCATACACTATCTGTTAACTCTAGTCTTGTACTTACCAATAACCTATTAGGTAAAAGTCAGCTAACATACAAAGACTTCACGCCTTTAGCGATTTTAACAACTGAATGGGAAGCAGTAGCTATCCCGAAAGATTCTTCTATTAAAAATGCAGAAGCGTTAATGAAGCAACTGAAGAAAGATCCGAAGTCTCTTAAGATTGCAGTTGCACCAGGTCTAGGAAACGATGACCACTTATCCTTCGTTCAAGCAGCGAAAACATATGGTGTTGATGTAACGAAACTAGATTTCCTTGTGTATGAAAGTGGTGGCGATGTTGTTTCCGCACTACTTGGTGGACACGTTGATGTAGCAACAATGTCTGTATCTGAAGCGAAGCAACAGTATAAAGCAGATAAAGTTGATATCCTAGCTGTTTCCTCTGAAGAACGCCTTGATGGACTTGAAGATATTCCAACATGGAAAGAGCAAGGTGTAGACATGGTATTCCCTCACTGGCGCGGTGTTATGGGACCACCTGATATGACAGAAGAAGAAATTGCATATTGGGATGAAAAGCTGAAGAAAATGACGGAAACGGATGCATGGAAGAAGATTCTTAAGAACAATGAATGGCAGTCCTTCTACAAGGATAGTAGCGAAACGAAGAAGTTCTTAAAAGAACAAGAAGAGATGTATAGCGACCTTGTGAAGAAATCGGGTCTAGCCGAATAAAACAGGAATCTTAATCGTAAATGGAAGCAATGCGGTTGTTTCCATTTGCGATTCTTTACATTCATAGACGAAAGGGGAAACCGTCATGGCGAGGCTTATTATGCCGTTACTATTTTTCGTTGTGAGTATCGGTGTCATCATAGCGACATTGAATCTACCAAAAGCCAGATTAGGAAATCCAAATGCACCTGTTTACTTTCCAATGATGCTAGGGATTTTTCTCCTTATCTTGAGTATTGTGTATTTCATCCAAGAGTGGCGAAAGACGGAGATGGAAGAAAAAGAAGCTGTTCAAGAGCTTTTACAAGGAAGAGTCCCTAAGCTTATTGGTCTCTCTCTATTATTAGCCTTGGGTTATACGTTGATTTTTGAATGGATCGGCTTTTTAATTTCAACCATTCTTTTTATGGCAAGCTTATTATTTTTAATTAACGGTAAGAAGAAGTGGATGGTCAACATCGCAACGGCTCTTATTTTTTCATTTGCATCCTGGTATGCCTTTGGTGTACTACTTCAGGTCAGTCTACCGTAAAGGAGTTGAGACGAAATGGGCGTAGATATTCAAACCTTAATGGAAGGATTTAAAACTGCAATGCAGCCTATGAATCTGTTATGGGTTCTAGTTGGCGGATTTTTAGGAACCGTTGTCGGCATGCTTCCTGGATTAGGACCTGCGACAGCAGTAGCCGTACTGATTCCGATCACATTTGGGATGGACCCGACTAGCGCATTAATTCTCATGGCTGCGATTTATTACGGTGCGATGTATGGCGGATCAAGAAGTTCCATCTTATTAAATACACCGGGAGATGGCTCAGCCATTGCTGCTACATTTGATGGTTACCCAATGTCTCAGCAAGGTAGAGCGGGGCAGGCACTTGCGATGTCGGCAATCGCATCTCTAATTGGTGGCGTCATCGCCGTTATCGGGTTTATTTTTCTAGCAAAACCATTAGCTGAGTTCGCTTTGCAATTCGGACCCGCAGAGTATTTCTTATTGATGGTCTTTACATTATCAGCGATTGTATCTTTATCAAAAGGAAATATGGTAAAAGGCTTCATCTCGATGTCAGTGGGTCTTCTCTTGAGCACAGTTGGAGTGGATCTTCAAAGTGGTGTCTATCGTTTCACAATGGGGATTCCTCAGTTAAGTGAAGGTATTGATTTTCTTGTTATAATTATCGGAATTTATGCGGTAGGGGAGGTTCTATATAACCTTGTTTCGATCGATAAGCCTAAGGGAGATAAAAAGTCGGTCGGAAAGAAGTGGATCACAAAAGATCAGTGGAAAGTATCCAAATGGCCGATTTTACGAAGCGGACCTTTAGGATTCTTGATTGGTGTTCTACCTGGAGCAGGCGGTTCCATCGCCTCTATGCTTAGCTATACAACTGAACGACAGCTTTCGAAACGACAAGACCAATTCGGAAAAGGTGCTGTTGAAGGGGTTGCTGCTCCTGAGTCTGCCAACAACGCTGCATCTGTAGGTGCCCTTATTCCACTGTTAACGATGGGAATTCCAGGATCAGGGACGACCGCCGTTATGCTTGGAGCTATTATTATGCTAGGTGTTCAGCCTGGACCTTTATTGTTCCAACATAATGGGGACATGGTGTGGAGCTTGGTCGGAAGTATGTTTATCGGGAACATCTTTCTTGTTCTCATTAACATTTTGTTATTGGGGTTACTTGTGAAGATATTAGATACTCCGGCAAAAATCTTGTATCCCGTTATTTTTGTTCTGTCATTTATCGGAACGTACACCCTGAATTACAGTATTATTGATTTCTATATCTTGCTGTTGTTTGGTGTTGTAGGGCTTGCGATGAAGATCTACAAATTCCCGATTGCGCCACTTATCTTGGCGGTAATTGTTGGCTCAGATATGGAACAAAACTTCCGTAAAAGCTTAGTATCCTCTGATGGGTCTTTAGGGATCTTTTTTGAATCAACGGTTTCTGTTGTTCTTTTGATCCTAACGATTCTATCTATTTCGTATCCATTTATTACGGAAATGATCCAGAAACGGAGAAAAACTCAGGATACAGCTGGGAACCATCATGAACTCTAAAACGTTTTTGTTAGGCTTAGTTTTAACGATATATGTCTTGTTTTTTAACCCATTTCAAAGCTGGGATATTAAAATGCAGGCGATTGCATTACTCGTCATCATCCAAGTGTTGTGGCTGAGTCGGGTGTTTCCTTTAGCTTTTTCATCGTTAATTTTAATCATTTTGTTATCGGTTCACTTCTTTACTTATGAAGAAACGTTGAAGGTGATCGGATCAGAGGTCGTATGGTTATTATTTGCGACCTTTATCTTGTCCGGAGCTTTTATTGAATCAGGTTTAGCTCATCGGATTTCGTTGAAGATTTTAGCCCTATCGAAAGGGTCAGGTTCTCTCTTGATTCTTTTGTCGTATTGGTTAATCTTATTGCTTTCGTTACTGATTCCTTCAAATATTGGGCGTGGAACGTTAGTCGCTTCTCTTTTGGACCAAATTATGAAGCACTTATCGAAGCATCAAAATGTTCAAAATCTAGGGCGGAGTTTGTTTATTGGATTAAGTGTACTGTGCGCCCTGGCTGGGACGATGATTGTAACGGGAGCAAGTTCGACGATCTATGTGTTTGGGATTTTATCGGAGAGAGCTCCTGGGCTTAATTATATAAGTTGGTTCTTATTGATTGGTCCAATTGTAATCGTGTTTACGATGATTTTCTGGTTCATCATGATTTCGTTCTTTCCACCTGAAAATACGGCGAAGGAAGAATTGAGAGAATTTCTTGATTTTAAAATGCGAGAGTTAGGATCTTTATCCAGAGCTGAAATAAAGATGTCTTTCGTGATTGTGTTTGTTGTGACGATGTGGATGACGCATGACTTACATGAGATTTCGATCTCCTTGATAGGATTAATGGGAGCCTGTTTGACCATTCTGCCGAAGATTGGCATCTGGAATTGGGATGATGCGAAAGGGAAGATCAATTGGGATTTAATTATCTTCTTCGCTGCTACGCTCATGGTTTCAAAACTGCTGATTGAAACGGATGCGACGATGTGGGTGTCGAATTTGTTTGTTGAACTCACTTCATCAAGTGGTAAGGTCGTTCTAATGCTTTCGCTAGTTGTGCTTACGTTATTGTTGCGGATGGTCTTTGTGAATGTGTTAGGGTTTATGACCATTATGATTCCACTAGCTGTGTCGGTTGGTCAGCAGATGAGCTCAGTTGATCCTTTAATGGTAGCACTCATGGTGTTTGTCGTGGGTGTGCCAGGGTTCTTTTTCATTTTTCAATCCCCTGTACACTTGATTAGCCATTCGTATCATTATTTTGATCGAAAGGACTTATGGAGAGTAGGGCAAATCGCTGTAGTTTCGTGGGTTGTTGTGGTTTTGATAGCTGTCCTTACATATTGGCAAATCATTTTACAAGGAGGTTTATAGCATGACGTGGATTATTCAAGAATCAAGATCTCAAAAGGAATTAGCTCAGGAATTTTATGAAGGGATGAAAGATCGTAGCATTCTTAAAATACCTGGTGCGCATGATGCCATGTCTGGTCTTGTTGCTAAACAAGCTGGGTTTGAGTGTCTCTATTTATCCGGAGCAGCCTATACGGCTAGTCGAGGTTTACCGGATGTTGGACTCATACACTCTGAGGAAGTGGCTGAAAGAGCGCGTGATATTATCCGTGCCACGAATCTACCGTTGTTAGTGGATATTGATAATGGGTTTGGTGGCGTGTTGAATACTGCTCGGACTGTGAAGGAAATGGAAGAAGCGGGCGTGGCGGCTATCCAGATTGAGGATCAGGATATGCCGAAAAAATGTGGCCATTTAAATGGAAAGAAATTAATTTCTGCTGAAGAGATGGTATCTAAGATTCAAACGATTAAGAAGATCGCACCGTCCATTATTATTATTGCACGCACGGATTCGAAAGCTGTTGAAGGTGTGGATTCGGCGTTGGATCGTATGAAAAAATACGAAGAAGCTGGTGCAGATGCGATTTTTCCAGAGGCCTTTGAGAGTGATGAAGAGTTTGAAAAGGTTTCGCGAGAATTGGGTGCTCCATTGCTTGCCAATATGACTGAATTCGGGAAGACGCCCTATTATTCGGCTGAACAGTTTGAGTCGTTTGGTTATAGTATGGTGATTTATCCGGTCTCCTCTTTACGTGTAGCGGCCAAAGCGTATGAAATGCTGTATGGTGAGCTGATGGAAAAAGGGACTCAAAAAGATATTTTGGATCGAATGCAAACTAGAAAAGAACTATATGAGACAATTGGGTTGGATGATTATGAGGCGCTGGATGAGCAGATTGCGAAGACAGAGCTTCCTTGAGTTTCGGGTGTTTCCTTTTTTCGGGGCGGTGCCTTTTTTCGGGTGGTGCCTGTCACCACCCGGAATTTGTCGAACTGGTGCCTGCCCCCCACTGCTTTAAAGCGGTGGGGGGCAGGCACTTTATATTGGAAATATTTAAAAAGAACCCGCTTTTGGGTTCTTTTTTTGTGCGTAATTATCATAAGCATTCGACAAAAACCGGGGCGTGCCAGGCACCACCCGAAATTGCCGCCCAATGTGCAATTTTGCAAAGTTTCAGTTTACAAAAGTTACACATTGAAACCCCTTTCATATTAGAGATAAAGGCTATACACTGAGGTTACGCAATGATCATTGATGAATATTTTTGCAAACTTCATCATCCGGAGATGGAGGTTGATTATGATTTTAGACCAACGAAGAACGCATATTTTATATCAAATTCAAAGCTCTCAAGTCCCAGTCTCTGAGCAATGGTTGCAGGATAAGATGGGTGTCTCATCACGGACAATCTATTACGATGTTCGACACATCAACGAGTGGTTAGAAAGTGAAGGCATGGAGCCTATTCAACGCAAAAGGGGAGAGGGCTTTTATCTTCCTGATCATTCTAGAGATGCTATTAAAGATAAAGTCAACTTGACTCACCAATGGCAATATCAATTATCTCAGGATGAACGAGTTCTATTAATCTCCTTGTATGCTTTGACCACTATTGAACCGATCACGATGAAGTGGTTATTAGAGAAGATGCAATTTAGTCGAGGAACGATTGTGAAAGATTTAAAACATGTGGATGAAAACATGAAATCCTATGACTTAAGGGTTCTCTATGAAAGAGGGAAGGGTTACAAGGTTAAAGGATTAGAACTGAAAAAGAGAAAGCTCTTGTCTTATTTCATTCAAACGATTCAACCGAAAGAAAAATGGTCGCATTTATGGGATGAGGTGTATGCAATCTTTTCAAATCATTTTGAAAGAGAAGATGCTTCTCACATTATAAAAAGTCTAGTCCATGAATCCGAGCAATTTCTAGGCGTAACCTTTACAGATGAGATGCTAGAGTATTTAACGATCCAGCTTCACATTATGCTTATCAGAGCCAATCAAAATTTAGAAATCGATTCGGATGAGTTCGATGTCCTAGTCAATACGAAAGCCTATCAGTCAGCAAAATTGTTAGAGAAGCAGTTAGAAGAAGAATTTCAAATACAATTTTCGGATGAAGAAGTAGCTTATTTAACGACCCAGATCCTGGGCTCAAAAGTAGAGTATGATAATTTTTCAGCCACTTCTGAAGCGGAGCGGAAAAAGTTATACGACATCGTTAGACGGATCATTGATGAATTTCAAATATACTCCTGCGTCCTGTTTGAAGATCGAGAGCAATTAGAGCAAAACTTGCTTACCCATATGAAGCCAATGTATTACAGGCTAAAATATGGTGTCTCCATGAACAGTGACATGTCTGAGTATATTCAAGATCAGTATCACGATGTTTATGAATTAACGCGTAAATCCCTATTTCCCCTAGAGGAAATGATTGGATTTAACATTCCTGACAATGAAGTTGCCTATATTGCGATGCACTTTGGGGGCTGGTTGAAAAAGCAAAATAAGACGCTGAATCGAAAATATCAAGCCATTATTGTCTGCGAGAACGGGATCGGGACATCGAATATGGTGAAAGCTCAGTTGGAAGCCATGCTTAACGATGTAGATATCGTTAAAGCAATGTCCTTCCGAGAATATAGAGAAACCGACATTGATGTGGATATTATTTTTGCAACCAATTACTTGAAGCCAAAAGAAATTCCCGTTGTTCACGTACCCGTCCTATTGTCTGATTCTGATAAGCAATATGTCATGAATCAATTAAGCCAACATCTATCACCAGGAGAAAAGAGCTTAAGCGAAGTGGAGCAAATGCTACAGGTGATTGATCAATATGCCACGGTTCATGATAGGGACGCATTAAAACAAGAGCTGGAGCATTATCAAACCAATCAAAATCATACAGAAAAGGAGCCTTACACCCCTATGCTGGATGAACTGTTAACCTCAGAAACGATCCTGTTTCGAGATTCTATGAATAGTTGGGAAGAAGCGATTCGGACAGCTTCTGAACCTTTACTAGAACAAGGGAAAATCCAAGAAAACTATATCGAAGCCATGATCAACAATGTTCATGAACTAGGTCCGTATATTGTCATCGCACCTCAAATTGCGATCCCACATGCAAGACCAGAAGAAGGTGTCGAGCAATTGGGAATGAGTTTACTTCGTGTAAACGATCCAGTGGCTTTTTCAGACCAAGAGAAGCATAACGCAAACTTAGTGATTGTTTTAGCTGCCATCGATAATGAAACGCATTTAAAGGCACTATCTCAATTAACCACCATGTTATCGGAGGAAGATAACATTGGAAAACTAGTAAAAGCTCAAAATTCAGAAGAAGTAATCGAGTTAATCAACACTTATTCAACACATTAATGGAGGGAATTACAATGAAAAAGATTTTAGTAGTATGCGGAAACGGATTAGGAAGCAGCATGATTGTGGAGATGAACGTAAATAGTATTTTAAAAGATATGGGAGAAGAAGCAGAAGTATCTCATACGGATTTAACTTCAGCTAAAACAGAACAAGCAGATCTTTACCTTGGTTCAGGAGATATTGTGGATCATCTTGAGGATGGCAAGAAGAACATTGTAAGTCTGAACAATTTAATGGATAAAAAAGAACTTCGTGAAGCACTAGAGAACAATTTATAAGTAATCATAGAAAAAGAGTGAGGGAGGAAAAGGAGACATGGTAGATTTAATAATGAAAGATATATTAGGTACTCCGGCTATATTAGTAGGATTATTTGCCTTGCTAGGACTGGTAGCTCAACGTAAAAACATCGCAGATACAATCTCCGGGACATTAAAAACTGTTATGGGATTTGTGATCTTGGGAGCTGGAGCTAATGTATTGGTGCAATCACTAGGGAAGTTTAGTGATATGTTTGATAAAGCCTTCAGTGTAGATGGCGTTATACCAAATAATGAGGCGATCGTGGCTCTGGCTCAAGATAGTTTTGGTACCGAAACAGCAATGATCATGTTATTTGGTATGGTTGCCAATATCGTGATTGCACGCTTTACGCCTTTTAAATATATTTTCCTAACTGGGCACCATGCGATGTTTATGGCTTGTCTAATCGCTGTTATTCTAACGACTGGTGGACTAACAGGTGCTCCTATGGTGATTATTGGTTCTATTATTCTAGGTTCGATTATGGTTTTATTTCCTGCACTTTTACAACCTTATACACGTAAAATTACAGGATCCGATGACTTTGCAGTTGGTCACTTTGGAACTGCAGGTTATTTAGTATCTGCCTTCATTGGAGGAAAAGTTGGAAAAAACTCACGCTCCACTGAAGAAATTAATGTCCCGAAATCTCTTGGATTCTTACGAGATACTTCAGTATCCGTATCCTTAACGATGGTTATCTTGTTCTTCATCGTGGCAGGTTTTGCTGGTCCTACCTTTGTTGAAGACAATCTAAGTGGCGGACAAAACTTCCTCGTATTCGCCTTTATGCAAGGTCTAACGTTCGCAGCTGGGGTTTACATTATCCTTTCTGGTGTTCGTATGCTACTAGCTGAGATCGTTCCAGCATTTAAAGGGATCGCTGATAAAATTGTTCCAAATGCAAAGCCAGCACTTGATTGCCCATCCGTATTCCCATTTGCGGGTAACGCAGTAATTATTGGTTTCTTATCCAGTTTCATCGCAGGACTTTTAAGCATGTTCCTATTACCAATCTTCGGCTTAAAAGTTATCGTACCAGGCCTCGTTCCTCACTTCTTCACAGGTGCAGCAGCAGGTGTGTTCGGTAATGCAACTGGTGGACGTAAAGGCGCCATTTTCGGTTCAATGGCAAACGGAGTCATGATCAGCTTTTTACCAGCATTACTTCTACCTGTACTAGGATCCCTAGGGTTTGAAGGAACAACATTCGGAGACGCTGACTTCGGTGTTGTAGGAGTCATCTTAGGTAACCTTGTTAGCCTATTTGAATCCAATGTTCTATTCATCTTAATTACACTAGCAGTACTTGCAGTAGCCTTCTTCATAGGATGGAAAGTCCAAGGGAAGGACGAAGAGGAGACAGAAGCAGCGTAGTATCATTCCGGATGGTGTGTTCCGGGTGGTGCCTGGCACCACCCGGAATTTGTCGAATTGAAGTGTAGTGAGTTACTGGTGCCTGACCCCCACTCTTTTAAAGTGATAAAGAGTGGGGGCAGTTTTTAAAAATAACATAAGATAGCATTAATACTATCAGTGTCGGTACACTATTTTCTATAAGCATGTTTTGTAATGTCTGATTCTAAAAATTTGAAGTTAAATATGTAGGTAATGTAGTAGCTTTTGAATTTTGTTGAGGGGGTGAATATATGAGTGATTTCTTCAAAAAGTATGCGAATATAAGAGGAGAAGACCATGTAAAGCATCTTCAGCTTGAAGGACAAATAGCGGCTCAAATTAAAACGAAACGTCAAAGTCTGCAGTTATCTCAACAAAAGCTTGCAGATTTAGTTGGTGTTCCAAAATCAACGATTGGAAGGATTGAAGCGGGCATAACGAGTCCTAGACTAGATACCTTACTACAGATTTCAAAAGCATTAGACACTGCCTTTGTGATTGATGGTACGAATGATCAACCTGATGTCAAAATTCCATAAAAGTGCCTGACCCCCACCACGGTGATGCTTTAATGCGGTGGGGGTCAGGCACTTCTGTCTATTTATTTAACTTCTTCCAACAACTCATATGCTTCTTCTTTAGTCTCAACGTTCAACAACTTTTCACGATACTCTTCATCCATCAACTGGCGAGATAACATCTGAAGAATCTTCAGGTGTTGGTCACCTTCGCTATCTTTCGGTACTGCGATCATAAAGATGAGTTTTGCAGATGTGCCATCGAAGCTATACCAGTCGACTCCGTCTTTTTTACGTCCGAAGACAACACTTGGTTTGGTAACGGTGTTTGATTTTCCGTGTGGGATGGCGATGTTCATGCCGATTCCTGTTGTGCTTTCTGCTTCGCGAGCTAGGATGGTTTGTTTGAATTCATCTTTTGATTGGATCGAACCATTTTGCTCTAGTTGATCTACCATGTGGTCAATTACGTCATCTCTTGTGTTTCCTTCTACATCAATGTCAATCAAGTTCATATTTGTGAGGTCTACAAGTTTTTCAGACTCTTCTGCTAGTGTTTTTTCTTCCTCAACAGGAGCCTCAGGTTGCTTTTCTGCGACAGGTTGTTCAGCCTGAGTTTCTTCAGTAGATGAAACTGTTGCTTCTGTTTCTACATCTTTTTTCAATAAGTTCGCAACCGTTGCAGTTACTAGAGAACCAGCGATAATTGCGATAAAGAACATAAATACGTTATCTACTGCGCCAAGTACAGCAACAATTGGACCGCCGTGTGCAACACGATCGCCTACGCTACCTAACATTGCAATAACGGCACCGACCATAGCACCTGCCATGTTACTTGGGATTACGCGTAATGGGTCTTGCGCTGCGAATGGGATGGCACCTTCCGTGATACCGAATAGTCCCATTGTGAATGAAGCTTTTCCTGTTTCGCGCTCGGATGATTGATATTTCTTTTTTTTCATAAATGTTGCAAGTCCCATTCCGATTGGAGGGATTGCGATTGCTGCTGCAATGGGTCCCATGATTTCGTAGTTACCTTCACCGATCATAGCGGAACCGAATAGGAATGCTACTTTGTTTACAGGTCCGCCCATGTCAAAGGAGATCATGGCGCCTAAAATCAATGCTAGTAAAATAGAGCTTGTACCCTGCATGCCTTCTAACCAGCCTGTTAAGCTCGTGAATACCTGTGCAATCGGAGCACCTAGGAATAGTACGAAAATAAGTCCTACAGCAAGGGATGCTAGTACAGGGATCACGATAATAGGCATGATCGGTTGTACAGCTTTTGGTACCTTCAAGTTCTTAATCCATAGTGCAATGTAACCAGCTAGGAAACCAGCGATAATACCGCCAAGGAAGCCTGCGCCAGCTTCACTTCCATAAAGTTCACCGTGATTGGCAATGTAACCACCCACCATACCAGGGGCTAGTCCAGGACGATCAGCAATACTGTATGCAATAAATCCTGCTAAAATTGGAACCATGAATGAGAACGATGCTGCACCAATGCTTTCGATGGTTTTCCAAAATGAATCATCCGGTATGACGATTCCGCTTGGTGTTTTGTCGCCACCGATTGTTAGGGCGATGGCAATAAGTAGACCACCAATAACGATGAACGGAATCATGTAGGAAACGCCGTTCATTAAGTGACGGTAAATCGGGTTTTGCTTATCTTTCTTTTGACCGGAATCAGAGGAGGCTTCATTCCCGTTTCCTTGATAAATGGCTGCCTCTTTATTTCGAATTTGATTGATTAATTTTTCGGGTGAGTTGATCCCTTCTTGAACCCCAACAGCTACCATTCTTTTACCGTTGAAGCGGCTTTTCTCAACAGTTTTATCAGCTGCAATAATGACGCCATCAGCTTCACGAATATCTTGTTCTGAAAATTCGTTTTCAACACCAATGGAGCCTTGCGTTTCTACTTTAATCTCTACACCTAATTTTTCGGCGGCTTTTTGTAGGTTCTCAGCTGCCATGTAGGTGTGTGCGATACCATTTGGACATGATGTAATCGCTAACAGTTTCATGTTTGTTCCTCCTTCGCCTTTCGTAATCGCTTACATATAATATAACAGCGAGATCTCATCTAAAAAGACGAAATCTTTACCGTAGGCTCCGGAAGTATGTGATTTATTATGATTTTAACGAAGCTAAAAAACTCATTGCATCTTTTTGTTGGGTTAAACGGTGAACGTGATCAGGGTTTTCACTTAGCTCTGATAGTTCTTGGAACAATCGTTTTGTTTCCTCGCGATTTTGACTATGAACAGCCAGTAAACAGATGAACGATACCTTCTCAGATCCCCACTGAATCGGCTCTTCTAATGTAGCGATTGCTACGGCCGATTGTTTTATATAATTGGGATTTCCGTGAGGGATGGCTAGCCCACCGCCGATGTTTGTTGATGCTGATCTTTCGCGTAATAAGCAAGTGTGGATATATTCTTCTTCGACGTACCCTTTTTTGTATAGCTGTGTTGCCAGTTCTTCGATTAGTTCATAGCGATGAACAGGTGGGTGTTGCAGGTTTACAAGAAAAGGGCTGGTAAAAGTTAATAAGACGGATTCTTGCTTTTCTTTTTCAGGATTTTCTTTTATAAAAGTTTCTAGTTTCTGTTCATCTTTTGCCTCAAGTAATGGTGACACCACGATATGAGGTGTGCGGATGTTTTCCAAAGGGATGGTTGAGATTACAAAATCCACTTGGTTCTCTTTTAGATAATGAGACAGATCTGCTCGGGCGATAGAATCAACTACAGTTAGGGTTTGAAATTTCCGTTCTATCTTGGTTTGGAGTAGTTGTGACATCCCGATTCCCATATGGCAGACGATCAATACATTTTTCTGAATTCCTTCTTGAGAGGTTAGGCGTTCTAGAGCAGCTTGGAAGTGTAAAGTGATATAGGCTGCTTCCTCTTCAGGGATTTTGTAAGAAAAGTGTTGTTGAACGTCTTCTAATACAAGGAGTACTTGATCAAACATATGAGGATACATCTTCTTAATGTCTTCGAGCATCGGATTGGATACTGAGAATGCATAATCCAAACGGTGCAAAGTCGTTTTGAGATGCGTCTGTAATCCATTTTTCAGCTGAATATCCTTATCGAAACTTAGCTCACCTAGTTCAGTCATCCGCTCAATCATAAATTCTGTAATAGGGAAGAGGGAGGGATGAGATTCATCTGTTGAATCAAACCGAACCTTTCCGCCTAGAATGTGTAAAGTGATATACACGATTTCTGGTTCAGGGAAACGAACAACGAATGTGGGCTGGAGCTTATCGAGAAGCTCTTTTGTCCATGCGTATTCTTTTTTCTGTTTTATCTGTGAAAATTCATTGGCCGATAGTTGTATGGGGTCCCCGATTTTAACGCGTTTGATCATCAATAATATATGGAGCGTGAGTCCGTTTACTGTGTCATCTGTAAAATAAAGCTCATGCTTTCGCTGGAAAGAATCTAGCTCATTTTTGATGATCGATACCTCATGATTATTGAACAAACGTTTGATCAAATGATCTGTACCCGTTTGCTTATGGGTTAAGTCGTGAACACGAGCGAGCGCTTTTCGCTTGTTTTTTTCTGTTCCTTCTATATAAATACCTACACGTTTCTTCGTAATCAACGCTAAGTCGAAGTTTTCGAGCCAATGTTGAATTTCCTCTAAGTCTCGTTTGACCTGAGATTTCGGTGCAAAATATGTGGATGTTATGCCGTTTATCGTTTTTGGTGACTTGGACATTAGTAAATCATATGCCAAACGCATTACAAGGTCATCCTGGTCTTCTTCTGTATTTGCGTCTTCCTGATATACGTAGTTATAGAGAGATGATTTTTCTGCCTCATCAATGTCTAAGGAAACACCAAAACCAGGTTTTCTGTTTATGGTAGCCTTCCAATCCTCTTCGTGAAGTAACAGTTCAATGCTTTTTAAGTCATTTCTTACTGTCTTCTCCGAACAATTTAGCTCTTCAGCAAGGTCTTGAACATACATATATTGATTTGGATTTCTAAGTAAAATTGAAAGTAACTTTTGGTGTCTTGGGTGCATGCTTTCACCTTCTTATGTATTTGGTCCTAGGTGTAGTATAGACCAATGCGGTGCCTGTCACCACCCGGGGATTTTGTTGGTGCCTGACCCCCGGTGCGGTGATGCGGTAACGCGGTGGGGGTCAGGCACCGTGCAAGGCACCGTGCATAAAATTCAATGTGACAAGGGAGAATCTCTAATGAAGGAGGAGTTAGGGATGAATTTTGAAGAGAAGAATCGTCGATCAAATCAGAATGAGGAGGGGGAATCAGGTAAGAAGAGGGAGCCTTATTTTGATCCTTCTATACCTGATGAACCTCTCATGTCTGATGAAGATACATCTATTAATGCATCCAATGCTAAGAAGAAATAACTCTTATGCGTATCTCTCCATCATGATGCTTGATGGGGAGATACTTTATAAAGCTGATTTCCTAAATATCTAGCTAATTCAAGCATTCCATGGATATTCGCTTCTTGCTCAGCGTCCGTATTATAATTGGTATTCGTGTTAACATCATATGTGTACACTTGGCCATGCTGATCGTGAATCGCTTCAATGCCTGCTACTTCGATGGAATTGGCATATAGTAATTGTTCATAGTATTCGATGATCGGGTCACGATATTCAGTTAAGATCTCAAACTTCGCTCCACCTTCTGACTCTGCTCCAGTTGGGCAGTATTGATCTTCAATGGAACAAGCATCTGCAGGGCAGAGTTCGAAGCCTTCAGATGTGTCTACTTTTACTGCATAAAGGAACTTTCCACCCACAAATTCATGACGGATAATATAAGGTTTTGGTGCATCAATATATTGCTGTACTAAAGTAATACCATCTACAGGTTCCTCGAAATTCGCACCATATACATATTCCTCAAGAGCTTGAATAGAGTGAAAGAGCTGAACACCTTGACCTTTACCAGCACGATTATGTTTTGTAATAAAAGGGGAGAGGTTTAACTGCTTCGCTGCGCTTACAATGTCATCTTTTCCTAATGCTACTAGAGTTTTAGGTGTTGTAACCCCGTTTTGATTTAAGCTCATATATTGCTCCACTTTGCTTAATTCCAAACTAAGTGCACGACTGCCGTTAACCACGGTTCTACCATGACGCTCCAGCCATGAAAGGACCGCTTTTGTAAATTCAGGTGCAAAACGGTGATTCCTTGTGTGTGAGGATGCACTCATTCGGTTATAAAAGACTCCTTGAGGTGGCTCCTTGGTTAAATCAATGGATCCATGATCGAGGTGCCAGCATTCGTAGGGAAGGTGCAACTCTTCTAAACGTTTCGTTAGGTGAGCGGTCCATTCTTCGTTTTCGTGTAATATATAAATTTTGCTCATGTTTGTAGCTCCTTTTTATGTGTTCGTTTTGCTTCAACTAAAGGCATGACCTTTTTACTGAAGCGTTCCATTTCTTCTAATTGAGGTGAGCATTGTAGTAAAAGAAGGTCAACTCCAGCTTCTTCAAACTCTAAAATGCGTTCCGCGATTTGTTCGGGTGTACCAATGAGCTCAGGGCGTAATCCTCGATTTGAAACAGAGTAATCTAAAAGCTTCACTTGTTGTTCAAGCTGAGACTTGTTGGTGAAGTCTTGATAACCAGCATAAGCGCTCGATTCTTTTACCTGTGTAATCCGGTTCAGCTCATCAAAAGCTTTCTGTTCTGTATCGCGGCAAATAACATAGGCTGCCATGCCGAATGATTGAAATGGAGGTTTACCGGCTTCTTTCCGTCTGCTCTTCATATCTTCAATTTTTGTTTGGACCTCTTCAACGGTGCCGCCATGCATGACATAAGCGTCACAATGATCAACAATTGTCTGTTTTCCGCGAGGGCTTTCTCCGCCAGCATATAGCTTCGGATTTGGTTTTTGTACCGGTTTAGGGTGGAGATGGGTGTCCTGAACCTCGTAAAACTTACCTTCATAACTGTAGGTCTCGTTTTCCTCAGCCCATAGGCCTTTTACAACTTCTAAAAATTCATCGGTTCTGTCATATCGCTCATCATGCGCCGTGAATGCTCCGCCATATTGTTTCGCTTCTTCTCCCCACCAGGCTGACACGACATTTAAGGTGAAGCGGCCACCTGAAATGTGATCAATGTTAGAAGCCATCTTTGCTGTAATGGCTGGGTTATGAAAGTTAGGGCGAACCGCTGCCATGATCTCGGTTGTCTCGGTCACCGCTGCTAGGCCAGCTGCCGTTGTCCAGGCTTCTAGAGAGTCATGTTCTGGTCCCTTAATATCATTTAAATAAAGCTCTGCGATTAAAGTCGTATCAAAACCTAACTGTTCTCCTTGCTGGATGACCTTTTTTGCGTATTCAAATGTGGTAGGCATTCCTTCATCCTCTACGTTCCGTAACCAACCTCCAAAAATCGGTAGCCAATAGCCATATCTCACATCATTCCACTCCTTCATTGTTCTTATAGTAATCATATGAACTTACTTGGTTTAATGGTGCTACTAATTAACATTTATAGCTTTAATATATAAAAAATCCCCTCTTCAAGTCTGGCAGACAAGAAGAGGGGATTTGGTATAAGGCTATCCCACACTTCTCATCTGCCAGGACACTGCCTGTTGGAATTGGCACGGTATTCACGTGGAACCCGTTGCCGAGGTTTCAAAGGGCCTTTCCCTCCACCTCTCTGGATAAGAAGATTGAATTTTTTGATATATTGTAAATGTAATCATACACGGCGTGGGAGGAGGTGTCAAGTGCCTGTCACCACCCGGTTTTTGTCGAAGTATGTTGTTACAGAAGGTGCCTGACCCCCGCCGCTTTACAGCATTACCGCGGTGGGGGTCAGGCACTACTTCACATTTTTATTTCAATTCAAACACTTTCCCGTTTTCTACTGTGCAGTTTTCTCCGATAAATACTTGGAATTTTCCTTTATCGCTCTTTAATTCCATGTCGGCATGGTAGTAGCGTAGTTGTTCTTCTGTAATGGTGAATTCAACCGTTTTGGATTCGCCAGGTTCTAGGTGGATTTTCTCGAATCCTTTCAATTCTCGAACGGGGCGTACAACTTCTCCTACTAGGTCACGTAGGTAAAGCTGAACGACTTCTTCACCTGCAACTTCTCCTGTGTTTTTCACTTGCACAGAAGCGGTTAGCGTATCTGTTTTACTTATCGTTTCAGATGACAATGTAACCTCACTATAATCAAACGTACTATAACTTAACCCGTAACCAAATGGGTAGAGTGGGGTGTTTGGTGCATCCAGATACTGTGATTGGAAACGGAAGTCCGGGTCATTCAATTCTTGTGGACGTCCTGTATTATAGTGGTTGTAATAAATCGGCACCTGTCCAACTGAATGAGGGAAGGACATGGTTAGTCGTGCTGATGGATTTACTTCCCCAACCAAAATATCTGCTACTGCGTTTCCGCCTTCTGTACCTGGGTACCATGCTTCAACAATCGCATCGGAGTGCTCAATGACACCGTGCAAATCAAGCGGGCGTCCATTAAACAGTACAGTGATCACTTTTTTGCCTAAAGCACGGATTTCTTTAATTAAATCCAGTTGAACTTGTGGTAGGCGGATGTCCGTTAAGGATCCTGCTTCTCCGCTCATATCAGAATGTTCGCCAAGAGCTAAAACAACGGTATCAGCACCCTCTGCAGTTTTTATCGCTTTATCAACCAACTCTTGTGAACCTTTTTCAATTCCACAGCCTTCTGCGATTGATAGGTTTTCAGAAGAAACGTACTGACGTAACCCTGTTTCAACGGTTATGGTATCCTTGCTTTCGCCTCCCCATGACCATGGTCCAAGGATGTCTGTGCTTTTTGCAAATGGGCCGATGAGTGCTACCTTTTCACTTGTGTCTAACGGAAGTGTTTGTTTGTCATTTTTCAAAAGCACGATCGATTTAGATGCAAGGTCTCTAGCTACCTGACGATGTTCATCTGATAATATCACGCTTTTCTCTTCCTCAGGGTTAGCAGAACGGTAAGGGTCCTCAAATAAGCCTAGCTTTTGCTTTAATTGTAGAATTCGAAGGACAGCTTCATCGAGAACCTCTTCTTTTAGCTCTCCTTCTTCAATTAGAGCTTGTAGATAATTCACATAGCAAGACGTCATCATTTCGATGTCCACGCCGGCTTCGGCTGCTTTTAGAGCGGCTTCTTTTTCATCTTCAGCAACACCGTGTGGAATTAATTCTTTTACAGCTCCCCAGTCAGAAATCAATACGCCATCAAAACCAAATTCCTCACGAAGGACTTTGCGCATGAGGTGTTTGTTTCCGGTAGAAGGGATTCCATTTAAAATATTGAAAGCTGTCATCACCATTTCACAGCCTTCATCAAGGGCAGCTTTATAGGCAGGAAGGTACTGTTCACGTAGCATCCATTCGGACATATCTACCGTATTGTAATCTCGACCGCCTTCTGGAGCCCCGTATGCTGCGAAGTGTTTTACACATGAAGCAACTTTGTATGGATCGTTCACCAAGTCTCCTTGGAAACCTCGTACAAACGAACGTGCGAATTCACTATTTAAAAACACATCTTCTCCTGTTGATTCCATGACACGTCCCCATCTAGGCTCTCGGGATAGGTCAACCATAGGTGCGTAGGTTACATGAACGCCTGAAATAGCGGCTTCTTTTGCTGCAACTTCTGCACTTTTTTCAGCTAAGTCCAAGTCCCATGAACCACCGATTGCTAAGGGTACAGGGAATATGGTTTTGAAACCGTGTACAATATCGGACATAAATAATAAAGGGATTCCTAGACGGTTATCCTCTAAGTGTTTTTTCTGGATATTGATCGTTTCTTGTGCGCCGGAAGCTCCCAGTACGGAACCAGCTTGTTCAATATCTTCTTCAGTAATATTCATGTCTACCATAGGACCTGTAATATGTCCTCGGTCTGAAGCTCCTTTAAAAAATGGAGTGGCTAATTGAACAAGTTGTCCGACTTTCTCCTGTAATGTCATTTCATTTAGTAATGATTCTAGTTGGTCGTTTCTCATAATTACCTCCAGCAAACTGTGTGATGATTTGAAACGTTTCGATTCGATTTAAGTAGAAGTATATAGACCCGTATTCTCTGAGTCAATAAGTAAACACTAAATAATAAAGGGTTTTCATAAAAATTTAGAAAAAATTAAAAAAGTTGTTGAAAGCGGATACATGATGTCGTAGAATAACCTCAAGTGAAACGTTTCGATTATTCATTTTTTAAAAAAAGGAGAATTCTTAATGAAAAAATTACTTGTCCTTATGTCGATGATGGTACTATCCCTTGCATTAGTTGCTTGTTCTGGTGGCGATGAAGGTGAATCGGCAGATGGTGAAAAGACGTTAAAGGTATGGGCTATGGGTGAAGAAGGTAAGAAGCTTAAGGATTTTGTGAAAGATTTTGAAGAAAACAATCCGAAAATTACTGTAGATGTACAAGCTATTCCTTGGGGGAAAGCTCATGACAAATTATTAACGGCTGTTGCATCAGGAAATGGTCCAGATGTTTTACAGATCGGAACAACTTGGGTACCAGAGTTCGCTGAAGCAGGTGCATTTAAGGATTTATCTGAGTACATGGATGACTATGAATCATTTAATAAAGACAATTTCTTCGACGGATCTGTTTCAACCATGAAATATAACGATCAAGTCGTTGGGGTTCCTTGGTATGTAGATACACGCGTTATGTATTACCGTACAGACTTATTAAAAGAAGCTGGATTTGACCAAGCACCAGATACTTGGTCTGAATTGAAAGATGCTGCGAAAAAGCTAGCTGACCGTGGTGAAGGACAGTATGGAATTGATATTGACCGAAATGACCAGATCAATCCATTTATTTTTGCATGGCAGAATGGATATGAAGCTGACCTTGCGAATAAGGATCTGAATTTTGAAAGCCCTGAATTCAAAGAAGCGATGGAGTATTATGTAAGTTATTTTGAACAAGGTCTTAGTCAAAAAGAAAAAGGCGGAGACATTATCCAAGGCTTCAAAACAGGGAAAAAGCCAATCTTCTTCAGCGGTCCTTGGATGATAGACATTATTCAAGATAAGGCGCCAGGAATAGAAGGTAAGTGGGCAACAGCTGTAATGCCTAAGAAAGAATCTAGAACATCAAGCATGGGTGGATCAAACCTTGCTGTATTCCACAACACAGATAAAGTAGATGCTTCACTCAAGTTTATCTCTTATATGACACAAGTAGATACACAATTAGATTGGTTAGAAACGTCTAACACACTACCTTCTCGTACGGAAGCATGGGAAGACTCTGCATTAAAAGACGATCCAATGTATGAAACATTCGGAAAGCAGCTTGAGCAAACAAAACCAGGCATTCAAACAGAGCAGTTTGAGCGTATTGCACAAGAACTATTAGCAACATTAGAAAAAGTTGTTGTAGGAGATGCGGATTTAGAAAAAGAACTAGAGAAATTCAATAAAGAAGCACAGGAATTAATTACGGAAGATTAAAATGAATCGCAGGTGGAATCAGTCGATTTCGCCTGCCTTTCATCTACATCAAGATAGAATTAGGTGGTGTAAGACAATGAACCGTTTATCTGGCAAACCAATTAATAAATATCCTTACCTATTCATTGCACCAGCCGTGATTTTATTGGTTATCTTTTTCATCATTCCGATTATAATAGCTTTTGGCGTTAGTTTTACGGATATGGACCTAAAAGGGTTAGCCAATTTATCGAATGTTAGTTTTGTTGGTTTGGAGAACTATACGGATTTGTTCTCAGATGAAAAGTTTCTAAAATCGATCTACAATACAGCGTTTTATGTTGTGATTGGAGTACCTCTAGTCATTATATCTTCTCTGTCAGTTGCTCTTATGCTGAACTATGGGAGTAATTGGTTGTTCAGGACCTTTCGTGGCGTTTATTACATGCCATCGATCACAAACATCGTTGCAATTGCTGTGATCTGGGGGTATTTATACAACACGGATTACGGTTTGCTTAACTATATTTTGTCATTAATCAGTATCGATAAGATTCCTTGGTTGCAGGAGCCGACAATTGCTAAAATTTCTTTAATTATTTTGGCTGTCTGGAAAGGGATCGGAATTAATATGATCATCTTTTTAGCTGCATTACAAGGGATTCCAAAGAGCTATTATGAAGCAGCTGAAATGGATGGGGCAAATCGAATTCAAATTTTATTTAATGTCACACTACCTCTGTTGCGCTATGCGACATTCTTTGTAACGGTTACAACCTTAATTGGATGGATGCAATTCTTCGAGGAACCTTTTGTCATGACAGATGGTGGTCCATTAAATGGTACGTTATCTGTTGCGCTATTTATTTATAAGGAAGGTTTCCAGTTCAGTGAATTTGGATACGCTGCAGCCGCATCGTTTGTATTATTTATCATGATCATCATTGTAACATTGGTTCAATTTAAGTTTAGTAAATCGGAATAAGATTAATAATGGAATGACTGAAGAGAGGTGTGACAACCATGGCAAGTCGAGACAACAAAAATCGTGTCGAGAAAACCATAGTAACAATATTATTGGTAGTGGGTGGAATCCTCGTATCGATTCCTTTTATATGGATGATCTTGAGTGCGTTTAAGCCAGAAAGTGAAGTCTTAGCGTTTCCACCAACTATATTCCCGGAAAATCCTACAATTGAAAACTTTGTTCATCTATTTACCAAGCTAGATTTTGGTATTTACTTTAGAAATACGGTTATCATTGTTTTGGCATCCTTTGTTGGACTTCTATTTAATGCAATGGCTGGTTATGGGTTTGCGAAGTATTCCTTTAAAGGAAGAGATAAATTATTCTTTTTAGTACTCGCAACCATGATGATTCCAGGGCAGGTAACGATGATTCCTGTTTACCTTCTATTAAACGAAGTCGGATTAACGAACACCATGGTCGGGATTATTCTTCCTGGTCTTGCTGTAGCGTTCAGTATTTTCTTATTTAGACAGTTCATGACGACGGTACCAGACGATTTAATAGAAGCAGCTCGGTTAGATGGGGCAGGGGAGTTTTATATCTTCTTCCGTTTAATTATCCCCGTTGCAAAACCGATATTTGCTGTACAAGGGATTTTAACGTTTATCGCAGGTTGGAACAGCTTCATCTGGCCATTAATCATTGCGAGTGATGATAGCTTATACACCTTATCAGTAGGCCTATCCTTGTTACAAGGCCAATACGCTAGTAACTTCGCACTCCAAATGGCAGGTGCAGCATTTATGGTGATCCCGATTATCATTATCTTCTCCTTCTTCCAAAAATACATTGTAGAAGGATTTACAATGTCGGGTATCAAATAGAGTAGTAGAAAGGGTGCCTGACCCCCACCACGCTATCGCGTTAAAGTGGTGGGGGTCAGGCACCTTTGAATCGGTGTCTAGCTCCAGCGCCCAGCAACGAAAGGACTTGGGCCCACACGACGTGGGTCAGATCGACGTTGTCACAGGACGTGACGAACTTAGTCGATCATACTTTCTCCGTAAGATAAGTCAACATCGATTCACTTTGTTCATCGTGTTTCCTTTATCGTACTACGGGCTCAGTCCAGTCCCTTCGTTGCTAAACGGGCGCTTGCGCTTTTCTTAGGAGGTTATATGAATGGCGACGATTAAAGATGTAGCCAAGCGAGCGGGTGTGGCTGTCTCAACAGCTTCTTATGCTTTGAATGGTGTGAAGAAGGTAAGCGATGCTACGTTACAAAAAGTATTGCAAGCTGCCGAGGAATTACATTATCAGAAGAATGGGTTCGCATCAGATTTAAAGAGAACAAAAACAAATACGATTGCTTTAATATTAAGAGACTTATCTGGACCTTTCTATTCGGAGTTAATTAGAGGGATTCAAGAGGTTACGACAGCGAATGGATATGATCTAATTGCTTGTAGTGCGATAGGTGGAGATGATTCCACTGCTACAAAGTTTTTGAAAGAGAAAAGAGTAGATGGTGCAATTGTACTTGCTCATAATATTAGTGATGATATTATCAAAGCATCTGCTAATGCTGATTTCCCTGTTGTCGTTTTAGATCGTCATCTAGATAATCCGCATATTCTTCATGTAGAAGTAGACAATTATCAAGGTGGATGGATAGCCACAGAGCATTTGATTGAGAAAGGTCACAAGTCGATTGCGTTTATTAGTGGTCCCAAAAACTCGCATGACAGTGAAATGCGTTATAAAGGGTATCGAGATGCACTAGAGAAGCATAATCTTACCTTTCAATCTCGTTTTAAATTCACGGGAGATTTTCAGAGAGAAAGCGGATATCGCTCAACGAAGATGTTAATCGCTCAACAAAATTTACCTGACGCTATCTTTTACGCCAATGATGAAATGGCGATCGGCGGATTGAAAGCGTTTGCTGATAATGGGATACGAGTACCTGAGGATATTTCAATTATTGGTTTTGATGATATACAAATTTCCGAGTATTTAAATCCACCATTAACGACCATACGTCAGCCAAAATACGAAGTAGGCGCATTGTCCGCTCATATGATTTTTCAATTGTTTACTGGAGAAGACGTTGAAAAGCATTATAGTTTGGTTACGGAGTTGGTTGAGAGAGAGTCTGTGAAGTAGGAAGTGCCTGACCCCCACCGCGGTGATGTGATAAAGCGATGGGGGTCAGGCACTTTTATATTATAGGAATAAATCTGATGCTATGTTTCGAATTTTCCCTCGGTGTATTTAGTTTATAAGGAGTTAATAGGAGCTTAAAATTAAATTTCATAGATTCGCATAATCCTCTTTCTTGTATTAACCTTTATTCAATCTATAAGAGGAGGTATGTTGATGAATGGCTAGGAATCCAAGAATTTGGTATCCGGGAGCAATGTTTCATATTACAGCGCGAGGAAATCGAGGGAGTAGTTTGTTTAATGATGAAGCAGATTTTAATCAATATTTAGATCTGGTGAAGCTATGTCAAACAGAGTATCCCTTTAAACTTCATGCTTATTGCTTAATGACGAATCATATTCATTTGTTAATTGAAGTAGATAATTATACTAGCGGGGAGATAATGAAGTTTATTCAATTTAAGTATGCAAAATATTATAACAAGCGGTATGAAGTCACAGGTCATCTCTTTCAAGGACGTTACTACGCCAATGTCATTAAATCTATTGATTACCTACTAGAGGTGAGTAAATATATACATTTAAACCCTGTAAAAGCTGGGATTGTTCTATCACCTGAGTCTTACAGATGGAGTAGTTATAATATCTATATGATGAGTGAAGTTAATAATGGTTTTGTAGATACTAGTAAAGTATTGAAACATTTTATAACCCCTAAGCAAGAACAGTACAAAGAATATGTAAATGAATAAGTGCCTGACCCCCACCGCTTTACAGCATCACCGCGGTGGGGGTCAGGCACTTTACAAGGCACTTTACTACATAGGCTCAATCATCAAAGTTGGGTGATCTGCCAAATCAATATCTCTTCCCTTCGATAACACGCGTACAACGGGTCTTTGCAGGTGTTGTTGTACTCGGGTGACGATACCATCCTCTTTTGATGCGATTTTAACTTTTGTGCCAGGCGGGTATGTAGGTACGGCTTGACTAAATGCTTGTATAACATGAAAGCTATACGTAACATCCGAAGTAGCCATTACAGCTTCCATCGCCTGGTGTGGTAACAGTTGTTCTTTGGATATGTGATTCTCATAGTTGTTAGCCACGCCAGCAATTTGAGCAACCTCCAAAACATCCGTAAGCTGTCGTGGAGCCCCTTTTCCATCAATCGTTTCATGGTGTTGGTATGCAATATGGGCTGACATTAGGCTGATTTGTCGGTTGCTTCTTAAATGATTAAATCCCTCTTCTGGGTGACTACTGTATTCGTCTGTAATCATTTTGCCAATATCATGTAAGATAGACCCTAGAGCAAGTTCCTTCATTTGGATGTTGTTGTAGCTCATTTTTTTAGCTGTTAATAATGACAAGATCGTTACGTTCACAGCATGTGCGTAGGGTTGAAGCTCTTGGTCAATAGCACCTGAAGGAATGGTTACAAGGGTTGGCCTTTTCTTCACTTCTTCGATTAATTGATCGGCTACCCTTTGGACAGGTAGAATATTAGCTTCCTCTTCATCTCGTACTTGCTCAAAATACTCTTTTATCACTTGGATACAATCTGTCCACTTAGGCATGTCCAGCATATCATCAATATCGATTCCCTTAGAAATTTCATCTTCAACAAACAGATAGCTGATTCCCATTTGTTTTACACGATCTAAAACTTTAGGGTTAATACTTTTCCCAGCAGCAATTAAAATCCGTTTTTTTGAATCATAAACAGGTTTAGCTAATACCATTGTCTCATATTTATATTCGGAAACATTTATAAGTCTCACTTTCTTCCCTCTCTCTTACCAGAAATTCATATAGTCTTTTTCAACTATCTAAGTGTATCGGAACAATTTAATATTTTTAAATCAAAATATTATGTTTTTTTCCTGGTAAGTGTGAGATCAATGGGAAAAGGAGTGTAACGAAAAGCTTTATACTTGATTGTTTTGATATTCTTTAAATTGTTTAGCGACATTGATACCTTCAGTCATTCCAGCCCTATGTGACTGGCCGTGCATTTGATTCAGTAGGTGCATAATATGATATTTGTTGTTTTCTGTGACCTTGATATTATGTTCCTGTTCAACGATCTCTACAATTTTATGTAATGTTTCTTGTCTAACGTCAGATATACTCATACAAAACCTCTCTAATCAATAGTTGGAAATTTTAACTCTAGTTTATCATATACTTGCATTTACGTGTGAAGGTGCCTGACCCCCGCTGCTTTAAAGCGGTGGGGGTCAGGCACCTGTCGGAATAGAATTTCTCAAAATAAGACTATAGTTTCATAAAGACAACACAACACCACTGGAGTATGGATAAAAAAGTATATTAACTAATTCATAAGTTCTCTTTTTTAACACCTAAAGATTAACAGACATAATTCGACAAAAATACCTATATACTTATGGTAGTATGAGCGCATTCGATTATTTTTTCAAAAAATTATATAGGAGGATGATCTTATTCGACATTTGAAAGCAGTTGCAATTTTAGCCTTATTTTCTTTAGTGTTTACGATTAATCCAAATCTTTCATTTGCACAGTTATCACAACAATCTAATGTGCCGGTGAACAAGATGTGGACGGTTCATTTTAACACCAATATGGACCAAGATTCTATAGATGAAAACTCTATCTATATATTAAATGAGGAGGATCAAAAGCTAGAAGATATCACATTAAAATGGGTGAATAACTCTACTTTAAAGGTGATTAATGAATCTGCTTATGCTTATGATCATAACTATGACTTATACATAAAAGATAGTGTGAAATCTGCACGAGGTAAAGAAATCTCAAAAGAAGTGCACTTCTCATTTACTACACAAGAAAAACCAGAGAAGTTAAGCACTCAAGAAATCATTAAAAACAATGACCCTAAAGTTGTTATGGTAGAAACGGATTACGCTCAAGGTAGTGGGGTTATTGTAGGAGAAGGTCTAATCCTTACAAATGAACATGTTATAGCTGGTATGCAATCTGGAGAAGTTACTCTAAATAATGGAGACACTTTTTCAATTGATGGTATTGTAAAAGCTAAAAAGGATGCAGATTTAGCTCTAATTAAAACAGAAGAACCTATGGATGTTGACCCTGTAAAAATTGGGGATCCAGACCTTCTAACTAAAGGTGATGAGATTGTTACGATTGGTAACCCAATGTCATTACAAAACACAGCTTCGACTGGAATGGTAAGCGGTTTTCATAACGAAGGTGTAGATTTAATTCAAATCACAGCCCCTATTACTCAAGGTAGTTCTGGTGGCGGTTTGTTTAATGAGCAAGGTGAGTTAGTTGGAATCACTTCGTTTGTATTAGGTGATTCAGGGAACTTAAACTTTGCTGTTTCAACAGATGAATTGCAAGATTGGATGCATCTTTTTGACGATGATTTGGAGGATTTAGAAACCAAAACATCAAATCCACCTACAAACGTTGGGGTTAGCCTCTTACCTTATGGTGGCGTAATGGTGGATTGGAATGAAGTAGATGGTGCAGATTTCTATAATGTTTATTATAGTTATTCCAAAGATGGCCAATATAGTCTATTACAATCTCTCGAAGGTAATACGCGCTATACAGATTCTTTGTATTTAGATATCGATGTTGAGGCTGGCGAAACTTATTATTACAGCGTTGTTGCTGTTAAAGATGGTGTTGAATCTGAATTAAGTGAACCAGCAAAAGTGGTAATACCTGAGGAAACAGATTCGAATATGCAACAAACATTGCTCGGTATGACAAAGAAAGAAGTTAAAATGCTTCAAAATGGCACTCTTTTAAAAGAGGAAGAGAATAAACTTACGTATAAAGGTGTAAACTCATATAACTTTGAATACAAGAGAGATTATATATTCTCTGACAATAAACTTATTGAAATGGAAGAAGTGATTCTACTTCCTGAACAAGATTCTCAAGAAGTACTTTCAGCAATGAAAGAGCAGTTCATTCTTCTAGCAAACTATGTATATGGGGAGCCTGTGGAGCAAGATAATGATTGGGATGATGATGCATCCGGAAGCTTTGTAGGAGCAAAATGGAATCGTGACTCTGAGCAGATGAAAGGTTCCTTTACATTTGATATAGGATTTGAAAATGACGAAATGGCGATCATAAAGACGCTTGATGAAGGTGTATTAACAGATAATGCATCCCCAGAGCTGGATTATGCTGAAACAAGTTCTGCTAAAACATTAGATCTTTACTTTAGTGAAGATATTTCGTTTGTAAGTAACCCTTCAACATTTTTAGAGTCAATCACGGCAACTAATTTAAATGTAGAGGGTGCAACGGTTGAGATTAATGATTCAATGCTTACAGTAACATTAGGCGAAGGTCAAAAGTTTGATGATAACTACCAAGCAAACGACCTTTCCATTCAGTCAGGTGCCATCCAAGACCTTGCTGGTAATCGTTTCGAAGTATCCGGTGCAACTATTGTGGATGGATGGGTAGCACAAGTTCAAAATGTTACTTATATTGATAACAAAGAAGGAGGAGGCGCAACTCCTAATGACATCGGAATTGAATTCGATGACATTGGTGAAGGGGACGAGTCTCAATCACCATACGACATTTCTGGATACTATGTAGTATTGTTTGAAGATGGTGTGACCCGCGAGCAAGCTTCATCTATGATTATGGATGCAATCATGGAGAAAGATCCAGATACAATAAGTCCTGGTGGTACATTGAAGGTGATTTTGTATGAAAACAAATCTGCTGGATATGCTAAAGCCTCTAGTGAACATGATGGAAGTCCAAAAGGAATGTGGTCAGAACAACTTACATTCAGTGGTTCAGAAATTGGACCAGGAAATTATGAACTCTATGTAATTCCAGTAGACCATAATTTAAACTATTCTATATCAGAACCAGCATCAGCTGTTGTTGGTGACTAATTCAAAAAGCTGTCCTCACGTTGAGTGGGACAGCTTTTTACGTGAGAGTGTCTGCTATTCGACAAAAACCGGGTGGTGACAGGCACCACCCGAAAAAAAGCACCACCCGGAAACCACCCGCAATATATCTTTTTAATATAGTTCATCAACAATATTCATATTTCAGAAAGCCACCAACAAATGGTACATTTAAATTATGTAAATATTCAGATAAAAGTTTGGACCAAGAATATTTACGGTTCAAAACTAATAGGATTGAAGAAATGAAAGGGGAGTTTGATCATATGGACGGACGTACATTTCGTAATGCAATGGGGAAGTTCGCGACAGGAGTAACGGTCGTAACAACGAAAAGTGGTGAGGATGTACATGGAATGACAGCGAATGCTTTCATGTCAGTTTCCATGGACCCACAGTTGATTTGTGTTTCGGTAGGACACAATGCAACGATGCATAACAAAATTAAGGATTCAGGTAAGTTTGCTGTAAGTATTTTATCTGATGCACAGCAGGATATGTCCAATTATTTTGCAGGTCAGGTTAAAGAGAAAAAAGACATACCATTTGAATGGATTCATGAATATCCGGTTATTTCAGACTCACTAGTCAATATCATGTGTACCGTGTATGATGCACATCCTGCGGGAGACCACACACTTTACATAGGTGAGGTGCAAGATATTGCCGTAAAAGATGAAGGGGAACCTCTTACGTTCTTTGGCGGTAAATACTGTCGCTTAAATCGAGAAATTGAAGTTGAATAAATCCCTACAAAAATTCAAGGAAAGGAGTGAGTTTTTTCTTTCATTAAAATGTAAGCGATTTCAATAAAGTCAGCTAGGCCAAGTCATAAGATCACTTTTGAGGAGGAGATGGAGATGTTAGGAATGGAAAGTGCGTCCATTGCTATTGTATGGCTCTTAACGGTTTTGTCGGCGGTTGGTTGTGTGGTTTATGGCGCTATGATGTGGAATAAAGGAGGTCATGAAGAATGAATATGGCCGTGCTGATTCCACTATGTATCGTGTACATCGGTATTATGAGTGGACTAGCTTACTATGGATATAAAAAGACGACGACAAAACAAGATTACTTAGTCGGGGGACGTAACATTAACCCTGTTGTTATGGCTCTGTCCTATGGAGCTACCTTCATTAGTACATCAGCTCTTGTAGGGTTTGGTGGTGCAGGTTCCATTTTTGGAATGGGTCTCTTATGGTTAGCATTCTTAAATATTGCTCTTGGTATTTTTGTTGCATTCGCTATATTTGGAACTCGCATCCGAAAACTCTCTTTAAAACTAGATGTTTCTACGTTTCCATCTTTGCTAGGGAAGCGTTTTGACTCCAAGTTTATCACGGTGTTTGCTGGAGCTATGATTTTTATTTTCATGCCGGCTTATACGAGTATTGTATTAATAGGTGGAGGGCGCTTCCTGCAAGAGTCACTGTCGCTAAACTTCAACGTAGCACTGTTTGTTCTTGCTGCAATCGTTGCTTTGTACGTAATCAGTGGTGGAATCAAAGCCGTTATGTACACAGATGCGTTTGGTGCTGTGATCATGCTTGTCGGTATGATGGTTTTCCTTGTTGTAACGTATAATGCTGTCGGAGGCATTGTTGATGGTCACGCAGCTTTATCTGCAATGAAAAATATGGTGCCTGATTCGCTCGCTGCAGGTGGACACCAAGGCTGGACCAGTATGCCAGTGCTTGGATCACCACTATGGTGGACACTCGTAAGTACGATCATTATGGGGGTTGGAATCGGAGTACTAGCGCAACCTCAGTTAGCGATGCGCTGTATGACGGTAAAAGATGACCGTGCGTTGTATCGCTCCGTTCTAATCGGTGGGATTTTCATCTTCTTTATGACAGGTGCTGCTTTCATGATTGGACCTCTAAGTAACGTATATTTTATGGAGACATCTAATCAATTAGCTATTACAGCAGCTGGTGGAAACTCAGACTTAGTTATACCTAAATTTATTAATGAAGTCATGCCTGGCTGGTTTATTTATCTGTTCACTCTAACGTTAATGTCAGCTGCTATCTCAACCGTAAGCTCTTTGATCCACCTTCAAGCTTCAGCGTTTGGGGAAGATATCATGAGAACGCTTGGTATTGGTAAAGATGGTAAAACAATGACTCGAATTGGGGTTCTTGTTGGTGTAACAGCTGCCATTATTTTAGCTTACATCCTACCAGGTGGCGTAATCGCGCGTGCGACTGCATTCTGGTTTGGCATCTGTGCTGCAGGGTTCTTACCAACATTAATGGGAGCTCTATTCTGGAAAGGTGCTACAAAAGCTGGGGCAATCGCGAGTATTGTTACTGGTTTTGCTGTAAGTATTTTCGGATTCTTGTTCATGCATGTAAGTGAGTCTGGTGTATTTGGATTATCTAAAGCTTTATTTGGTAAAGATGCACTGTTCGCATTCCCTTGGACACATATTGATCCGTTGTTCTATGCGCTGCCACTTTCAGCTATTGTATTCGTAGCGGTTAGTGTACTAGATAAAAGCAAGAGTGTAAGCGGCGATGTTGAACAAGAAGCCATTGCAAAATAACCAGATTTTACTCTCGCTCCTCTTTTAAGGGGGGGGCGATTTTTTTATGTGATTCATGTCGAAATTAGTAAAGATTTTCGAAATTATGACGATAATAATTATAATATTCAGAAAAACTAGGGAGGAGGAAGTGAAGAATATTTGTTCCTTAAACAAATTGATTTGGATACACAGGGGGAAATCAAAATGAAATTATTTAAATCGATTCGTGCAAAAATGATGGTAGCCATGACCGTGCTTTTACTATTACCTATATCGATTCTAGGATTCATTTTTTATAATAATACCAGTATTTTAGGTCAAGCCATCATCCCGAAAGAAGTATTAGAGGAGAATAGTGATAAGGTTAAGGAAGTCTTTCAAGAGCATGAAAAGATGCTTTCATCTATAGGAAAAAGTTCTGAGATGGACTATAAGAACTATGAGTTTTCCAATGAGGTAGAGAATAGTATTTCGAACATGCCAAGTGTGAATGACCCTCAGAAAACAGAGTTCTATGAGGATCATTTGAATAACCTTGCAAGCGAAAGTGACTACATTATTAATCTATACTTAGCTACTGCTGAAAAAGGAGAATTCTACTTATCCAATATTCCGCCTGAAGAGGTCAACTTAAATAAGTTCGATCCTCGTCAGCGTGAATGGTACACGCAAGCTATGGAAGCTGATGGTAAAGTGATTTATACGGAACCTTATCGCGATACAGGTACTGGTAAATCAACGATCACCCTAGCCAAAACAGTAACGAAAAATGGTGAAGTAATTGGCGTCTTAGGGATGGACTTTAGCATGTATAAGCTTTCTGGGCTCATCCGTGATGGTGTTAAAACAAATACGTTAATTATTGCAGGAGTAGCATTACTAGTTGCATTAAGCTTTGTTTTCTTCTACATCACTCGTATTAGCAAAAACCTCAATAGGGTAAATGAAGGAATGGCTAATGTGGCGAATGGTGACCTATCAATGGAAACGCTCGAAGTTAAAAGTAATGATGAGATTGGTAGACTCGCAGGAAGCTATAATGCCATGGTCATCAGCCTAAAAGAGCTTGTTTCCAATGTGTTAGAAACATCAGAGCAAGTTGCTGCGTCTTCTGAACAGTTAAGTGCAAATGCTGCTGAAACATCTACTGCATCAGAACAAATTGCAGGTTCTATACAAAACGTTTCTAGTGGAGCTGAGGATCAAAGCAGTAAAGTGGAAGAGTCGTCAGAATTAGTTCGTACGATATATGATGACATTGGAAAGATC
This sequence comes from Pontibacillus marinus BH030004 = DSM 16465, assembly GCF_000425225.1. Taxonomy (GTDB): domain Bacteria; phylum Bacillota; class Bacilli; order Bacillales; family BH030062; genus Pontibacillus; species Pontibacillus marinus. The sequence goes on from NZ_AULJ01000008.1 coordinate 137,804, forward strand.
CATCGAGTAGTAGACCAGGTTCATGAGTCTTCAATGGAAACAGCAAATCAAGCAAGTGACGGAAAAGAGAATATCCAGCAGGCTATTGAACAAATGAGCATTATTAGTGAGAATACAGGAAATACAGGAAAGGTCATTGCTTCCTTAAATGAGAAATCAAATGAGATTGGCTCGATTGTTTCCTTAATTACGGATATTGCAGAACAGACAAATCTACTAGCCTTAAATGCAGCGATTGAAGCGGCTAGAGCAGGGGAGCACGGTAAAGGTTTCGCTGTAGTTGCGGATGAGGTAAGAAAGCTTGCCGAGCAATCGAATAATTCGGCTCAAGAAATTAGCGGATTAATTAAAGACATTCAGGTAAGTACCGAAGATGCAGTAACTTCCATGGGAGAAGGCGAACAAGCTGTAAAAGAAGGCTTGGATGTGGTGAATTACGCTGGTCAAACTTTTGAAAAGATACACCAGTCTATTACGGATATCGCGAATCAAATGAGTGAAGTGAGCAACTCAGTAGAAACGATCAACAGTGGGACTGAGAATCTAACAAATGCGATGGATACCATTACAAGCATTACCCAAGAAGCATCAGGAGCTACTCAAGAAGTTGCGAGTGCTGCTGAGGAACAAAATGCTTCAATGGAAGAAGTTTCGGGGGCTACACAGCAGTTAGCTGAGCAGGCGCAGGAACTGCAGGGGATGGCGAGTAAGTTTAGAATGTAACAATTAAATGAGCTACTATCTCTAATCTCCTTTGATTAGAAAAACCTCTCCATAATCGGAGAGGTTTTTTACTATCTTTATTCAAATGCCGAGTACACTGTTGTTAGACCATGTCCGAATTTTTCATCGTGGCCTTCAACACCAATATCTTCAGCTGTTTGCTTTAGCATAACTTTAATGTCACTTGGTGAAGCACCTTCATGCTCATCATATAAAAGAGCTGCAATTGCTGCTACTTTTGGAGAAGCCATTGAAGTACCTACATACCAACTATAGCTAGGTCGAGTATATTCATAATCAACCACAAGACCATCTTCGTTCGTAATGTAATTCAGAACAGGTACGGAGCTAAATGCAAATTCAGTTGCATAAAGCATGTTATTCATATACTCATCAGATTTACCTTCAGCCTCATACTGCAGCATTAGGTCATAGTTACCACCTGGAGCCGCTACATCTACATATCCATTTCCATAAGTAGAATAAACCGCTAACTCATCTTGTGGACCCGTAGCTGATACTGTCACAACGTTTGGAATATCCGCTGGAGCATAAACGCTAGCACCTTGGAACTCGTATCCTAACTCACCATAATTATCATTAGCTAACTCTGTTACAGTCTTAGGACTCTTAGCATCAATTGCATCGTTACCGGCAGAAGAAACGATTAATGTACCTTTGCTTTCTGCATATTTAGCCGCACGCATATATGCAACGTACTCTGCGATATCGCTACCTAGACGTTCTTTTTCACCTGTAACAGGATTGTTGTAATAAACCTGACCTTTAGAATAAATACCGCCTAGACTCATGTTAATAACGTCTACACCATCATTTGCAGCTGCAACAATTGCACTCATAATCCAAGCACTATATGCGCCGCCTTCAGCACCAAACACACGGTATGATTGGAATCCAACATCAGGTGCAACACCTAGCATAGCACCGTTACCAGCGATACTTCCGGCAACGTGAGTACCGTGGCCATTACGGTCCTGAACATCGTTAATGTCGCCAGTTTCAGAAGTGTCTACACCGTAGATGCCGCCGGCTGGAACAAAGTTTTTAGAGCCTGGAAGTAGGTTCTTTTGAACATCTGGGTGGTTTAAGTCGATACCAGAGTCAATAATCCCTACTACAACATCGTGACTTCCGCTATGTTCAGCAAAAGTAGCGCCATCATTTGTTAGGCGTTGAATATCCCACTGGTAAAGGTCAAAGAGAGACGCATCCTCTAAAAGGGTTTCAGACGAAGTAGTAGTTTTACCCTTTCCTTTTCCGTTACCATTATTGTTTGTTTCATCTTGCTCTTCGGCCATTTCCATCTCTATTGATTTGCCATCTGGCAATTCATATTGTAAGGATGGGTTAGCCGCAACAATTGAACTATTGTTGATTGCGTTACTCGCGAAACCAACAGGGGCTTCTACTTGTACAAGACCAATTTCAGGAACTTCGTATATAATCGTTCCTCCTAGGTCCTTTATTGTCTTTTTAGCATTCCCAGGAATGCTACTGTCTTTAAAGACTACTGTGAACTTTGTTGTTTCTTCCTCTGCGTTACCCATAGTTGGAGAAGTGATTCCTAGGATAACCACTAAACTCATCAAAATAGCTAAAAATTTCTTCATGTTCTTCCTCCCTGTGAATTTTTTTACTACACCTATTTTTATTTCGAGATAATTCAAAATTCCCCTCTATAAATTTTCAATTTTCAGATTAATAGTACTTTTATCACTGCTTTTAAATAGTAAATTATAACTATTTAGAGTTAGTCACTAAAAGTTAACATGGAATAATAACCCACCATTACTAGTAGATTACTATTTATCCCCTACAAAATCCCACGTAAAATCAAAATGTAACAAAAATATTACAAAGAAGTGGGAGAGTTTCAACAACATGAATGTCAAAAGAATCATAATAGGAATACTAGTCTTCTTAACAGTTCTTCATACGGACTTACCTGAAGTGACTGCTGAAAAGACGACTACCTTTCAAGATTTAGTTCGATTTGAAGAGGAGATCCAGTACTTACATAACTTAGAGGTAATCAATGGATTCTCTGAAACGACCTTCAAACCACTAGCAGAGATTAAAAGAGTCGACGCAGTGCGTATGATCATTCGAGAGATGGAAGTGGATTTATCAGAAGTGCAAGATCCAAACTTCACGGATGTTCCAAAAGGGTTCTCAGGTTATAAGGAGATCGCCAAAGCGAAAGAGCTACAAATTATAAATGGTGTAGGGAATGGAAAGTTTGCTCCAAATGCACCTTTAACTCGCGCTCAAATGGCAAAAATTTTATCAGAAGCTTATGATCTACAAAGTCAAACTGAGGTTGCTTTTACCGATGTAAACGAAAAGCATTGGGCAAAAGCCTATATTTCTGCTTTAGCTAGTAATCGCATTACGATCGGTTATCCAGACGATACATTCCGCCCCAAAAAGAATATTACACGTCAGGAATTCTCAGCGTTCTTGGCACGTCACTTAAATGAAGCGTTTGTTCCACATGAGTACGGAAATAAGCTATCTAATATCATCAATAGCGGTAACTTTGCGAAATCAGGCGATTGGGTTTACTTTGGTGACGCTGGGATTTGGAAGGTTTCTGAGAATGAGCGATATGTGAATCGTGTAGCTTCCGATCAGGAGAATAATGTTGCTTTTTTAAATGTAATTGGTGATTGGATTTATTATTCAAATGCCCAAGACAACTTATCTATTTATAAGGTTAAGAAGGATGGTTCAGACCGTCAAAAGCTTGTTAACGCACCTGCCATGTATCTGCATGTAGTTGATGATTGGATGTACTACACAAACCCTGAAAAAGAAGCAATTTATAAAGCGAAAACAGACGGATCACAGTTAGTCAAAATCACAGAAACAAGTTCACCGTACACATCGGCTGTACACCAAGGTTGGATCTATTATGTAGATTCAAAAAGTGGTGGCTTCTATCGCATCAAAACGGATGGAACACAGAAGACGAAACTCACATCCGAAATGGTAACGTACTTTGCTGTGTACGAGGACAAAATGTACTATGTGAATGAGTTTGACCAAAATCATCTCTATAAAATGAACTTAGACGGAAGCCAACAGGAAAAAGTATTAGATGAATCGATGATTGGTTTTAATATTTCAGACGAGCGTGTTTATTATATTAGCCGTGAGAATGGTAGCCTGAATACGTGCTCTCTTGATGGGACTGTTCATGAAGAATTAGACGCTAATGGTTATGGAGGTTCAGTCATGATTCATGGTGACTGGCTATACTATAGTATGTATAAAGAAGATGGAACATATCAGTGGTATAAGATAAGAAAGAACGGGGAGGATCGTCATCAGTTTCCTGTGACGATTACGTTTTCTGAAGTACAAAAAGAAGAACAGACTAAGTAGAATATGATATGTAAAAAGGACGTCCGAAGTTTGGACGTCCTTTTTGCTACTAATTATTAAAATAAAACTTACTCATTAATCGTTTTAGAACGACTGCACTTTCTGCACGTGTTGTTGTGTTATTTGGTAAAAGATTATTTTGTGAAGTTCCTTGAATAATACCTGCTTGTATAACCGCAGAAACATACTCTAATGATGTTTTCTTCAGTTTATTCGCATCATGATAAGTAGTTAGTGTATCAATCTTGAATTCCATTTCACCATTTACGAAAATTAAAGCTCTAGCTGTCATTTCCATCAATTCTTCACGAGTAAGAGCTTGATTAGGTTTAAACTGATCATTATTATAGCCGCCTAATAGATTGGCTTGTATAGCAGATTGTAATTGAGTGTAGTACCAATCATCTTTTGAAACATCTTCATAAGGTACTTTTGTATCCTTATTAGGTGTTAATCCCATTGCTCGTGTTAAAAGCACAGCATATTCGGCGCGAGTAACGTTCGCTTCAGGATCAAAGTTTCCGTTGCTTCTGCCCTCGATAATTAATTGAGAAGCTAATGATTCAATTTCTTTTTTGGCCCAATGATCTTGAATATCTTTGAATGTTTTATCTTTCATCTGAAGAACAGCGTAGGTACTATTTCCGTTTCGGTTGAAGATTGCTACGGTATTTCCATCTTCATCAATTTCAATACGCGCTGGAACCGTATAAATGGAATCTGTCTCTTCATTATAGGTAACAACAAGTGTTTGATCAGCATCTACTTCACGGTCTAGTACAATGCTACGTTCTACATACTGTGTGCCAAAGGATTCAATTTTTGTTACAGTGTCGTCTTCAATGATATTCACTTCAAAATTCATTGGTCGTGATACTAGTTCAAGGTCCTCATCACCATCAATATGTCTACTGATAGACTCTTGAACATTATCTGATGATTCACGTATACTTACTTCAATCTTAGCATCCTCACTAATATCACTGAAGTCAGTCATTTCTAATGGAAGCTGATAGGACCCACTATTTGATTTAATATAAAGGTGTTTTTCCTCTCCTTCTTCTTCCTTGGCACTATCAAGGAAGGACTTAGAAATGGAGAAGTCTACATAATCAGAATCATTTTCGCTCTCATATTCATAAATTTCTATAGGCTGTGTTGTAGTACGTTTGATAAAGATATCCTTGTCGAATACTTCAACTTCAATTTCAGCTGTTGTTTCTCCGTCTTCTCCTTCAAGAATGTGCTCGATGACTTCATCAATCTCTTCATCAGTAAGTTCAGTCTCTTGATTATCCTCTTCATCTTCTTCGTAATTATCATCAATAATGACAGGTGTACTGTTATAAGATGAGTCATCCTCAGTATTGGATTCCTCTTGAGTTGGATCCTCAGTTGTATCATTAGTACTATCATTTGAGGTATCAGTATTACTATCCCCAGTAGAATCACCATCAGTAGATCCAGAAGTATCAGTTGATGTATCATCAGATGGCGAGCTGCTAGATCCATCAAACGTTTTTGTTAGTGAAAATGACTGACTAGATTCTGTACCATTTAATTTTGCTGTTACTGCAAAATTAAGTGTTTTACCCATCCAATCACCAGTGACATAGCTTGTCACATCGTATTGCGTTTCTGTCAATGCATTCCCAAGACTAGAGATAGTTGTAGCTCCATCCTCTTGGAAGTATAGATTGTATCCATCTGCATAGGCATTAGCATCCCAAGTTAAGAAAAATTGTCCTTCAGCATTAGCTGTGAGTTTCAAATTGTTCGGTGACTGAACGTCAAAGGATTGTGTTACATCAAATGTTTGAGTAGATTCAGCACCGTTAACGTTTGATGTTACAGCAAATTGCATTGTTTTGTCTTGCCATTCGCCAGTTGCTTTATCTGTTACATCTAATTGTGTACCTGAGATAAGTTGATCGAAACTAGAGATCGATGTGGATCCCTCTTCTTTGTAATAGATCGTGTATCCCTCAGTGTAAGGAACGCCATCCCAAGATAAAATGTGTTGCCCTTGTTCATTTAATGCATATTGCAAGTTCTTTGGTGGTACTACATCAAAGGTTTTTGTAATGTTATAGGTTTGATCCGATTCTAAACCATTGATCGTAGATACTACTGCAAGTTGCAATGTCTTACCTTGCCATTCGCCTAATGCTTGTTCTGTTACATTGGCTTGTGTCTCGGTGAAGAGATTATTAATGCTTGATACAGATTCGGTATCCTTATAATAGACTCTATATCCTTCCATGTAAGGTACAGCATCCCAAGTTAATAAGTGCTCACCTTTAGTGTTCTCTGCATATTGTTGATTTTCAGGAGCTTTTATCACAAACTCGTAAACCTTTTGAGCTGGATTAGATTGTATATCACAAATGTTGGTTGTAACACGGAATGTGACGGTATCTCCAAACCAAGGTTTAAATTGGCTTGGTGTGACTTGAAGTTGTGATTCTGTTAAAGAATTTTTAAGTGTATCGAAATACGACATACCAGATGTTTTATACTCTACCGTATAATCATCAGCAGTCATCGTATCCCAATCTAAGATGAATTCATCGCTAACGTTAAAATTCGCTGTGAAGTTGGTTGGTTGAATGGCCCCAACTTTACTTGCAGAGTCAAAGCGATAGATTACCGATTTATCTTCAGGTTGAGCAAAAACTCTGCCAGTGGAGTCTGTTGTTACAAGATTAACTGTACATGGGAAGTCAGCCACCTTTGTGGTGGTGCCTCGCTCATACACGGCTGTTTTTGTGAATACATAGTTAGCATTCACATAGATAATTGGGTCAGTGTATAAGTTAGTAGTAGTTAATGCACTTGTATCAAACTGATTCATAGCATAAAAGATGTCTGAACCATCTAAAATCACTTCTCGGTTTGGAGTAGAGAAATCCTGGCTACTTTCCTTTATTGCCCCAAAAGTTGATGCATCTATTGAGAAAAGTTGCGAACCAGTGCTTCCTGACTCTCCAATATAAAGGGTATCGTTAGTAGCATCTAATTCTATATCAGCTTCATAGAATGTATCTAGATTACTAAAGTTATTTGGGACTAGTTGTTCAGTCTCCGTTGATAAATCAATATGATGTAAATTTATATGCTGATCTTCAGGTGCGTAAAAAAGAGTAGAAGTCCCATCAGTTGTGATATTATATGGGTTTTGCTTTGTTGTTAGGTAAGTGACGGGTTCGTTATTAATATCATTAGTAGTTGATGGCTGGTATGTAGTTGATTCTCGGGTGATGTTCGTGCCACCAAAGTTGGCAATAAAAAGTTCATTATTTACTAGATCAATATCTGAAGGCATTGAACCTACAAACTTTTTATTCTCTACTTCCATGGTATCTGGATTAATGTAATAGAGCGTATTGCTTTCTTGAGAAATGCCGTAAAGCCTTTGATTTGTTTCGTCATATTCCCAATCACTAAGCTGATCGTTTAAAAGTAAACGATTGTTCGAAGTGGTAGTCGTGCTGTCAGTTGATTGAGGGTTAAATGAGTATTGATAAATCGTTTGATCTGCAGGATTAAACATATAAACGTTTGTCATGCTTGATCCTAGAATGAACTCTGTCTCAAAAGGTAAATCTGCTACCTTTTCAAAAGTCATTCTGGTAAAGATGTCATTATCTGTAAATACATAATTCCCTATGACTTCATATGCTGTTTCTTTTGAAGTGTCTGCATCATCAACATAAGTTCCCTTGATATTTTCTAGGTTGTTTGCATCTAGACGTTTACCTGCGTAAAAGATCTCTTGATTATCTAAGACGATTTTTCGTTCAGGTAATGAAAAACCGTATCCATCATCATAAGTGGAACGAGTCTTTAAGCTATAGTCTGTAGTTGAAATAGCATCAATAACAGAACCTGTCATATTCGATTCTCCAACATAAAGGGTGTCCGTATTATGGTCTACCTTTAGACTAGCTTGCTCGTAAGGTGAGTATGCACCTTCGTCTTCTGGCAAAACAATTTCAGTTTCCTGATCCGTATCAAGATTATAAGAATACAATCTACCATCTGCATAGATCAGTTGATTTCCATGTACCGCAATTTCATTTGGCGCATTAAGTACATTTATATCTCTTTCTAAAGCTTTTGTTGAAATATCGACCGTTTTAATTAAATTGTTTCCTGCAAACGTTACATAAAGCGTGCCACTATACATATCAAGTTCACTTGGGCTACTAGCTGCTAAATCAAGGGAAGATTCAATGCTTAGAGAACTTAATGATATAAAGTGGAGTGTTCCTGTACTTGTTACAGCATAAATTTGATTGTTTGGCTCATCCATAACCCAGTCTGTTAGGTCTTCATTTAAGGCTAAGTTAGCTAATTCACCTGCTGAAACCTTTTCTGGTGATGTTACTAAATCACTAAATAAAGTAGTGAAAACGAGCAACATGGCTGTAAAAAATGATACTACTTTCTTCAAAATAAAACCCCTCCTCTTAAACATAAAAAAGCCTTGTTGCCAAAAAAAGCACACAAGACCCTCACGAATGGTGGTAGCCCGGCGGTCATGGTCTTTATTAGACAGTAGATCCGTGGCTTTGCGTCATCGCCTTTCGACGATTTTGCCTTTGACAACTTTTTGGTATGAAGTTGATAGAAAATTACTATATTTATAATAAGTTCTTTTCACTAGAAGTCAAATTTTGTAGGTATATCGGTTATGATATATTTATTTGTAGAATGGACTTATCGTATTGTTTTTATTGATTAAATTGGAAAATGTGGTGTATAATCCATGAATTCCTAACCACAAAAATTGTCGATCACTGTCGAAATGTAGGGGAAATGTACTAAATTAAATTAATTTTGTGGTACATGCATTTTAATGTTTATGTAAATGCCATTCTAAGGAGCGGTTATATGCAAACTAAAATAATATTTTTTCTTAGTGTTTTAAACTATGTCCTGATACTAGCATTAGTATATAGTGATTTTGCGAAGAACTATCTATTGGTATCCATTTTGCCACCAATTATTTTAATTGTATTTCAAAGAGTGAGGTTAGATTCATCTAGACTAGCGCTCATCAACTATATCCTCAATGTAATATATATACTAATCTATATAGTATTTTCTTTAATGGTCATTCAAAGTGTTCAATATCATTAAAAGGAGAAGTTAGAATCCTAATAAAGATACCTCGCTACCATCTATAAAGCAGGGGTCTTGTTATATTTGATTTTTTGTGAATCCGCTTTCGAAATAATTAGAATTTATGATATGCTTAATAAGTATCAAGACTAAAAACCTACAAAATTAATGAAAAGGGCAAACTTGTCGAAAGGCAAGGACGCAAAGCCACGGGTCTAAAGTATCGTTTTACTAAGACAGCCGGTTGCCGTATGAGTAAATACGAAGCTCCGATATTTGTTTATCACGGTAGTTCTATGTCCGTGGTAAATAAATATCGGAGTTTTTGTGTTAGAGACATATAACTTCAATTTTGTCCTAAAGCTTTTCGGGTTGCTTTTTAAAGGAGGAGAATAATGAAACGTCAGATGTTAAAAGTGAAAGTAATAATTGTACTAGTGATGATTTCTCTTTTTTATTGGGGTGGTACTTCCTATGCTAATGAAAATGTAGAAGAGGATAAGATTACCTTTAAAGAATTGGATTCAGAGGCAGATGTATCAATACATAAAAAATGGGAAATCACCTTTGACCGAGCAATGAAGCAAAAGCTTTTTGAAAAGAATATTTTGGTGGGGGATCGCTTAGATAACCTTATTCCGGTAACAGTGGAATCAAAAGATAATGGAAGAAAAGCTGTTATTCATCCTCCAGAGGGTGGTTATAAAGAAGGGAATATTTATTATATTGTGATCACCCATTACCTAAGTGACCAGGAAGGGAGATTCTTCTCTCAACCAATCCTCAAGAAATTTGAAACTGAATATAGCGAAGAAGATATTGTGGAGATTCCTGACCCTAACTTAAAAGATAGACTTCTATCACAATTAGATAAGGTAACAAAGAATATAACAAAACAGGACCTTGAAAATATAAGAGGGATAGACCTTAGTAAAAGTAATATAAAAAGTCTGGAAGGTCTCGAAATGGCTATAAATCTTCAAGAATTACATATGCCCAATAATCAAGTTTCTGACTTACAACCAATTTCACAGTTAAAACAATTGAGGTATCTTAATGTACGGAATAATAACATCACGGACTTAGATCCTGTAAAGGAATTAAGTCAACTTCAAGTGTTATATGCAAGTCAAAACAAAATAAAAAATCTTGATCCATTGGCTCAGCTGTTTAACTTAAGGAAGTTAGATATGGACTCTAACAATATAGAAAATATAGAACCATTAAGAAGTTTAGGAACACTGTATTATATTTCGCTACTACAGAACCCATTGTCCGATGAGGCGATGGATGTAATTAATAATCTAAGACAACATGTTTATACAGTTCGTTATGGAACAGAATTTCATTTTGAAGATCCTAATCTAGAAGAGGTAGTAAGGATGTCTCAGCATATTGAAAAAGATGTGCCGATTTATACAAGTGATGTAGATACACTTTATAACCTGGAGATTTATGATAGAAACATAAAAAGCTTAGAGGGGATTGGTGAATTGGTAAGCTTGAGGAATTTGGAAATTTCTCATAATAATATTACAGATTACAGTCCTATAAACAAAGTAAAAGGATTAAAGGGTCTTTCTATTAATAACACGGACCTTAAGGAACTTGATTTTCTTAAAGGAATGGATCAATTAGAAAAACTTCATCTAAAGCATAATAAGATCTCAGATATAAGTGAACTTGAAAACCTAGAAAATTTAACATTCCTTAATGTGAAAGGGAATAAAATAGAAGACCTTTCTGTGTTAAGTGAACTTAATAAAGTCCAAAATTTGATTCTAACAGATAATCATATAAAGGATCTTTCCGTATTTCAGGAATTAGAGAATGATTTCTACTGGCTCTACTTAGATGATAATCAAATATCTGATATTTCTCCTTTAGTAAAGATGGTAAAAGATAAAAAATATAAGGGGTTATTAGATATTTCATTTAACCAACTAGACTCAACAAGTAAGACAGTTCAAGATCAATTGTCAAAGTTGAGAGAGCAAAATGAATATTTATGGGCTCATTTTCAAATGCCTAAAACCATAGAAGAAGGCAAAGGAATCTTATATGGTAGGTACTATTCTATTAGTATGTATAGTCTCAAAACAAAACACATAGATGTAGAAAATGCTAAGGTACAACTGCTGAATCAGGATGGTGAAGTAGTAACATCATCAACTGTCCATGAGAATGGAAGATTTAAGACTAAACAAGTTCCTGCAGGGATGTATCATATCCAATTCAAAGGAACCCATTATACTCAAGATGCTCCAAGGGAAATAGAAGTTAAGTCAGGCAAGGCTATTTCTACAGACTTGTACGTCTTTCCCCTTCAAATTAAAGGTAATGTAACAATCAAAGACACACAAGTTAAAGTGAAGGAATATGAAATTCAGTTGTTAGATGAAGAGGGCCAAGAAACAGATGCTGAAATTAACAAAAACTACAGTGAATTCGACATCATGTCATTAAGCAAAGGTACCTATACACTTCGTATAAATGCAGAAGGTTTCCAACCATATGAAAAGGTAATCGAGCTGAAGAACAATTTAGATGTACAGGTAGAATTAGAACCTTTAAAGAGAAGTGAATAAAATAGTAGCCCTCTTCCTGCTTGCTAGGAGGGAGGGGGTGTTAAATTCTTTCATTATTAATTGTACTAAGGACGTACATTTATGATTTGAGAGGGGTTAAATATGAGTGAAACTCCAATTATTAACGAATTATCTAATTTAGGAGTAAGTATATCTGAAAAACCTTTCGATAAAGATCAACAAATGGAACACTTAAGAAAGATAGAAAATCTGTTTAGTATCAGTATCCCTGATGATTACAAAGAATTCCTTTTGCTCTATAATCAAGTGCTTTTTGAAAACTATATAACTATTTCACCCAAGGTATTACCAGAGTTAGGTGGGCATATCCTTGAAGAACTATATGGATTAGATTGTCTTTCTTATCACATGAATAGATATAGTGATAGAATACCTAGTTCATTCATTCCGATAGGAGAGTGTGTAGGAGGGGATTTAGTTTTAATAGGAATTAAGGAAGATTCTGATGGGAAAGTATTCATTTGGGATCATGAAAATGAGCTGCAAGCAAGGCTAATGTTAGGTGAAAAAGTTGAAGCGGATCTAAATTCATATAAGGAAAATTTACATTTAATTTCACAAACATTTGTAGAGTTCTTAAGTATCTTAGAGATTGATGATAACGATGATCTAGAACTTGATGGTGTTGAAATATGGTTGGATGATGATCTGTTAGATGATTAAGCATATTAGTGATAGGTTACGCTGGAATTTGTAATAATTCCGGATGTTTTTCTCTGGAACTTAAAGAAGCAGTGATTCTATATAATAGATGCCATGATGGAGGCAAAAAATAATGGAGAACAAACGAAACTTCATGGGTATATTCATGATAGTATCTGTTTATTCTATTTAGTTCTTCGGTTTTATCAATATACTCTCAAAATAAATTACTAGAAGGGACTTTATGCTTATGGATGTCATTTTTGGGTTTATATTTTTCACATTACTCCCACTCGTTCTATGGGGATCGATCGTATATTTTGGAATAAGAATGTTAGTTGGGTTGTGGAAAAAAGATTTTCAATCAATAAAATGGAATGGTAGACTTCTATTTTATTTTATAAGCTTTTTTTTCAATTCAATCGTAATTATGATAATACTTATGTACTTAAATGTTTTGGAATCTTTTACTTTAAAGGGAATTATCACATTAATTTTCTCCGCAATAATATTATATTTAACTCATAGGAGTAGAAGGAATAGTGTTACATATAAGGTGTTGGTGATTACTCAAGTTGTTTTCATCTGTTCGGTGATTATTTATGCTATCTTTTTTCTGGATCGCGGGCCTGTAGCTATTCCTGTAACAGCATAAATGAAATATAAAACATTTTTAAAATACATTTTTATATTAACAGTTGTTATGATGTTAATCATATTTCCTATACTATACACTGATGGGGATATGACATCTGTTATAGTCTTTACATCGTTCCTTATCTTAATGATAATATCAGGAAAATTAAATAAGTTACACAAAGTTATAATGTCGATTGCTATATTAATTAGTATAGTTATTGCGCTTTTGATAAAGTAGTCTTTTACTAGAACAGCTTGAATTTAGTCTTCCAACATATTTTAATGGTTGGAGTACTTCGAGTTTTTTATTAAATATATGAGCTCTGTTTCAGAACTATAGTGACGATGATACTTTCTCTAGGGGACTATGGAACAATTAAGAGGTGATCTAAATTGGCTGTTGGTTTTAAAATAGATTTCTTATGGTACCAAGTAGGTCATGGTGATTTCCTTCATTCATTTTTTTCAACAATTAGTTATCATTTGGAACCGAATGGCTGGGGGAGTGAATATCCATATTTAATGAATGAACTTTATCAAGGAAAACTCTCATGGAAGGATGTTCCGAAAGCATTAACAGAAGTGGGGGAAGTGCGTTCGAAATTAAAATCATTCACTCCTGATAAGGTGATATGGGATATAGAAGATACTTCAAAACAACCACCCTGGGGCCAAAATATTAGTTCTACTATAACTAGCTTAGCGAATTACTTTGTTACAAGTGATGGCAGAGATATGTTTGAGGTTTTAGTTATGGCATTGAAAGATGCTGAGTATGAAAAGGTAGATATTGAGATTGAAAGTATTTAATTCCTTTAAACCTGGTTGGTTGATTTAGCCAACCAGTTTTTTTAAATTCCACTAATCTATCTGGATCTAAAAAAATTGAATACCTGTAGAGAATGGTTCATCCCCAATTTTAGAATCGAAGAATTGGAACGTTACACCTTTATAGCTGAGATATTCATCTTTTTTGGATCTCATCGTAAGTATTTTTTCCATAGCCTTCTTTGTTAAGTCTATATCGTAATCAAGTTCTAAAATTTTTAGTGCCGAAGTAATTGATTTCATATTATAGATATCATATACGGCTATATCTGATTTTCGCGTATAGTTAACTATGGGAGGGTTTGGATCACTTTTTTCAGAAACAATAAACAACATTTTCTTGTCCCAAACGTCATATCCCATCTTCGTTAAAGTGGTATTTAATTCTTTCATAGATTTGGTTTGATGGATTTCTTGGTTAAATTCCACTTTTATATCATCATTACCTAATGACGTTTTGAAGGTAAATAAAGTGATAAGACCAATGCCTACAATTGTAATGAGCAATAAAGGTTTCTTCATTAGTTTTTAACTCCTTAGCATAAATTGTTTTACCCCATTATAATTTCGACATTTCATTAGTTTATCTTAAATGATCTTTTACAATAAAAATAATCGGCCCCTCTCTTTTGGGTAAGAGGAGACCGATTATAAGAACTACTTATTTAGTTAGTCAATCTGTGTATTTGCTCACTAACAACACTAACCAAACGATTCCCTTGATCAAGCTCAGCTACCTGCTGCAATGCTTGAAGCGCGCCTTGATTTCGCACTACTTCCTGCAATTCCTTCGCCTCTTGATCACTCTCATTTTGATAAAGTAGGGCAGAGGCAATTACCTCAGCTAGATACTCTGGATCTTTTCCAACCGTTTCAATATGCTCTGAAGCTGGTCGAACTAGACGATCTTTTGGTCCAAGTTTGCGCTTAGGGCCACGACCTACACGTGTAACTTCATCTGAAAGGTCTGGGTTAAGGAAGCGTTCGATGATTTTTTCAATATAGGCTTCGTGTTGTGATTCATCAAAATTATATTTTTCAATTAAGACAGATCCAGTTTCCTTTAGTGTTCCGCGTACTTTTTCTAAAATTGTAGGGTCATCCATAGCTTGCTTAATCGTCTTGTGACCGTGATAATGTCCGAGGTAAGCGGCTGCGGCGTGTCCTGTGTTAACGGTGAATAGCTTTCGCTCAATGTAAGGGGTTAAGTCCTCTACATAGGTGATTCCATCTACGTTTGGTTGCTCCCCTTTAATGAGAGGTGTTTCAACAACCCACTCAAAATAAGGTTCCACTTTTACCGTTAAAGGATCGTCATTGTTTTGGTCTGGGACAATGCGATCAACAGCTGCATTTGGGAAGCCTACTGTTTCGTCTAGTATTTCATGCTTTGCTTCGTCAAGATTTTCAAGTACATGAGTACGCAAGGCTTCACTGCCACCGATCATGTTTTCACAGGCGATTACATTTACAGGTCCACGGTTTTCAACCAAGCGTTTTTCGAGTCCTTGAGCTAAGACCTTTGAGATAGCTGGCAGAATGTGAGGACCCACAGCTGTTGTGATCAGGTCAGCTTCTGCGATCGCTTGAATCACTTCATTTTGTTGAGTCATGCTGTTGAGACCACTTACGTTTTGGACCTCGATGGTTTCATCACTTCCAGCTAGATCCACTGTGTAGCCCTTACGGTTATTTAGTTCATCAATTAATGTGTCATTTACGTCTACAAAAATGGTCTCGTAGTTCGCTTGGTCGAGTAGTGCTCCGATAAATCCGCGTCCAATGTTTCCGGCTCCGAAGTGGACTGCTTTCATATTAGTTCACCTCGCTGAACATAGAAATGACTTCTTCTTTTGTCTCCGCATCAATGATCTTTTGAATGTTTTCTTCTTCAGAGCAAACGATTGCGATCTGAGATAGGATTTCAAGGTGTTCGTCACCTTTTCCAGCGATACCGATTAGAAGTTTTACAATGTTACCATCACCGAAATCAACGCCTCCAGGGACGGTTACGACAGAAATTCCTGTTTCGTGAACAGCTTTTTTCGCATCTTCTGTTCCGTGTGGGATTGCTACATAGTTCCCCATGAACGTGGAAGTGATTTCTTCGCGTTTAATCATTTCGTCGATGTATTCCGGGCTAACATAGCCTTGCTCGTTTAGGATGCCTCCAACGTAACGGATCGCTTCCTCTTTATTGTTAAGCTCTTTATTCAGTACGATATTTTCTGGTTTTAAAATGTTGTTAGACATGTGAATTCTCCTTTAGGTTTGTTTAGATTTATAAAAGTCATAGAGTTGATTCGAAATATAGTGAATCATTCTCTCTTCATCTTTTGACTGGAGGATGGTTGTGCAATCATCCTCTTCCACGATGAGGGAGCTAATAAAGCTTAAGATCTCTAAGCCCTCTTGATGGAAGTCTTCTGGTGCAAGCATCAGCAGAATGGTGTGCACCTGCATTTCCTCTTGATCCATTCCCTGAACTGTTAATGGTTCTTCCAATACATGAATGGTAAAAGAAGCCTGTTCAACTGCTGAACTTCTGGCGTGGTAAAGGGCAAGGTGTGTATCTGGTATGCCCAGTCCGCCTATTTTTTCTCGCTCCAGTAAATGCTCAACAATAGGGGAAGGATCTGAAATAATTCCTGCTTGTTTTAATTGTAGAGAAGCTTCGTTAAGTGCTCCTTCTACATCTGTAGCTTTTAATGATTTTACAAAAAGGTTATTTAAAATCTGGTTCAGAGCTTCTGCATAGCGTTGGCTTTTTGCCAAGGATTGTCTGATAGCATCCAAGGATTCGTCTCCACTCTCTTTTGGTGTGGATGGTGCTTTTTGCAGTTGGCTCGTTACCTGTACGCGACGGATGATGTGCTCGATTTTCTGAATATCTTTTTGTGGGAGCACAGGGCTTACATGGACATAAGATTCAAAATCCGTAAGCGCAATGGTTGATACGATCAAATCGAAAGAATCTGTATCAAGCTTTTCTAAATCAAAAAGCGATCGATGTTCGACAGTTTCAATCTGCTTAAATTGTCGCTGCAGTTTAGCTGCTAAAATTTTAGCTGTTCCCACGCCGCTGGAGCAAACGACTAATACATTGAGTCCTCGACCACCTTCTAAGTTGATCAGGGCAGAAGCGAAGTGCATGACGACAAAAGCCGTTTCTTCTTTTGGGAACTCAAACCCCGTAAACTCTTCATGGAGAGCTTTTTCAACATGGTCAAAAAGCTCTGGATAATCCTGCTCGATTTGTTCGGTGAAGGTGTTTTCAATGTCCATTTTTTGTTGAAGTCGATAGACACTTGGTTTCAGGTGTACAACCAGGTCATTCAGCAAACGTTCAGATTCGTGTAAGTCGATGTTAATTCGTTTGGATACATTGGCGATTAGTTGTTTGGTTTTAAAAGCAATGCTAATACTCGAATCCTTAAGCAACGTATCCTTTTCATATCGCGCTTTTGCTCCCATCAGGTGCATGGTGATATAACCTGTTTCAGCTTCAGGAATATTGAGTTCGAATGTGTCAGAGAGCTTCTCGATTAATTTTTCAGCAGTTGAAAATTCTTTTGCGGATCTGAGCTTTTGAAGTTGCTCTTGATCCATATTGATCGTTTCGCCTTGTTGGATCCGTTCAAGGGCTAGAGCCAGGTGAACGACGAGTCCAATGTAGGCGCTATCTGCTAAACGATAGGTTAGTTCATTTCGTAGTTCATCAACATGCTGCTCGATTAAAGACAATTTATCTTTATTGACGAGGCCAAGCAGCTGCTCGGATACAGAGTCCACCAGGTTCTTAGGTTTTTCTTGAATGTTTTGGCGGAGTAGGGAGAAGAAGTCGAGTTCATCCATATGGCGCATGATCAGATAACTGATGGCTTCTCGGATTTTACTTTCTTCCCCTTCGATTTCAACACCGTATCCTCGTTTTCTTACTAACGTAAGTTGAAAGTCAGACAGATCTTCTTCAATTTTGTCGAGGTCATGACTAATCGTTGCGACGGTCACACCCAGTTCACTTGCTAGAGCAATAAGCTTAACGGGCTCTCTTGCTTCTAGTAATGTTGAAAGGATCAATACATGTCGTTCTTCAGGCGTGTAATCTAAGGTAGTTTGTTGGTTCAATTCAAGTTTAAATGCTTGCTTGGATTCGAATGGACCTGTGATCTCAAGTTGACCTTCTGTTGCTTTTTCAAGTTGAAGGTTGTACTCATCCAAAAGGGATTCAATACTTTTGAGATCACGGTGAACAGTACGTGTGCTGACGTCCAATTCTTTTGCCATATGCTTGATTGTGGCTGGCTCATCCTGTTGAGAGAGCAGCATATCAAGAATTTTTCGTTCGCGCCCTGTAACATACATCTCTGCCTGACCTCCTTTCTTGTGACAAAATTGAAATAGCTTACACTCTAATGGTAAGCCGTTTTATGGGCCTTATCAATGAATAGAAAAAGCATGTTCGTCACGTGGGGTGTGACAAAATTTAATTACTGATATATAAAAGAAAGGACCTGACTCGGGTGAATCAGGTCCTAAGAATTAGTCTTCGTTTTTGAGTTCTTTTACAAGTTCATCATACTTAGGACTATTTAAGAAGTTTTCCACAGAAATGTGGTGAGCATTCGGTACTTTTTGAATGGCACGTTCTGTTAAGTCCTTGTGTGTGATGACGATGTCTACGTCACTTGGTAAGTCGTTGATTGCCATGTTTGTGACATCAATGTCGATGTTTTCTTTCTTGAACTTGTTTTTCAGTAGGGAAGAGCCCATCGCACTGGAGCCCATACCTGCGTCACAAGCGAAGATGATTTTGTCCACTTGGCTACGATCGACATCTGGTACTTCATTTGTATTACGATTTTCAGTCTGCTCTTCTTGCGCTTCAGCTTGCTCTTCATTTGTTAACTGGTCAGAAACGCGGCTTTTCTTACCTTTCATTTCTTCCATTTTAGCTGTAGCGTCGTTCAAGTCGCCTTCTTCTTCTTGCTTACTAAACTTCAGGATGAAGGAAGCTACGACAAAAGATGCGATTGTTGCTAGAAGCACACCTAGAATAACTCCGAAAATATCTCCTTTAGCCGTTAGTGGTAGTAAGGCTACGATACTTCCTGGTGAAGGTGTTGCTGTTAGTCCTACACCTGTGAATACGAATGTTGCTGTACCTGTTACACCACCTGCAATGGCCGCTAAAATTAAGGACGGTTTTGCAAGGATATAAGGGAAGTAAATTTCGTGAATACCACCAAAGAAGTGGATGATTGCTGCACCTGGAGCTGTTTGACGAGAAATTCCTTTTCCGAAAAACATGAAAGCGAGTAGTACGCCTAAACCAGGTCCAGGGTTTGTCTCAAGTAAGAATAGTACAGATTTACCTAAGTCTTGTGTTTGTTCAACGGCAATTGGGCTTAAGATACCATGGTTGATGGCGTTGTTTAAGAATAGAACTTTAGCTGGTTCGATAAAGATATTAACTAATGGTAGTAGTCCGATATTGATTAAGAATTCAACACCAGCGCCAAGAACATTTGTTAAGCCAGCCATAATTGGTCCAATAATGTAATAGCCAATGATAGCAAGGATTGCGCCTGTAATACCTGCAGTAAAGTTGTTCACTAACATTTCAAATCCGGAGCGAATGCGACCTTCTAGCGGCTTGTCGACAGCTTTAATCGCTGCACCTGCTAGTGGTCCAATGAGCATTGCCCCAAGGAACATCGGAATGTCAGCTCCGACGATAACACCCATTGTGGCCGTCGCACCAACAACTCCTCCGCGTAATCCGTGAACCAATCGTCCACCAGTGAAACCGATGAGTAATGGTAGAAGATAGTTGATCATCGGTCCAACCATCTCTGCTAAGTTTTCATTTGGAAAATATCCATCAGGAATAAATAATGCTGTTATAAGACCCCATGCAATAAATGCACCAATATTCGGCATAATCATGCCACTTAAAAAACTTCCGAATCGCTGCACACGTGCGCGAATTCCAGTTTGTTGCTCACTCATGAGAAGTTCCTCCTTCGTCTCTGTTTCTGTGTTTTTTCTGTACTTTTATGATAAAGCGGTTACAGCCGAATCTACAAGACAATCTAAATGCAGGTTTGTCATAGGTCCTGTGACATCATTAAAAAGTCGGATTTGGTGGGAGTTTGGCGCGCTCATATTTTAGGGGGTGCGCTCTTAAAAGGGGCAGATCGCTCATAATTCAAGGGGTGCGCTCATAAAAGAGGCAGGTCGCTCATATTCTAGGGACTGCGCTCATTAAAGCAGTAGGCCGCTCTTATTCCAGGGATTGAAATCATAAATGAAGTGACTCGCTCATATCTCCAAGATCGCGCGCATAAATGAAAGATATCACTAACTATCAATAAGCTATCCCCAAAATTGATCAAACGTTTGATCAAGTATAACCATCCGCCTTCATGTCCATGATGATAAAAACATCATAGGAGGTTGAATTATGGAGGAAGAAGGCAACATTTTTGAAGGATTGTTCTGGGGCATCTTTTTTAGCATACCCTTATGGATGTCGATCATAGGATGGTACAAGATTCTCTTCAAGTCCTAAAAAATGTCTCATAAACATGTTATAATAGAGGTTAGGGACAACGTACTAAAGGGGAGAACAGTATGGTTACATCTGAGCTATTAAAAGAAGCTCCATCGATAACGATGAGACGAACAAAACCGCAGGAAAAAGCTGATACGTTAAAAACCTATTATGCGAAACTGAAAGGGGTCGTTCCATCCGTGCGTGATTCAGAAATCCAAAAGGGTATGAAGTCAGTTAAAGGAACATTAGCGATGGAAGGACTTGATTTGCAGTCTGAGGAAGAAAAGCTGATCCGAGCCAAAGTAGAAGGTGAGCTTTCCGAGGAAGAATTTATGCAAAAGGTGCAAGAACTAGCTTATGAATGATAAATATGTCTATCCAGATAGTGATGTTTTGCAAAATAAATTTGACGTGAAGAATCAAGATAAGCTTGAACGCCTTGAGCGCATGCTTACAGGTCGCCGACTAATAGAGCTTTTTAAGGATCCATTAGAAGGTCAGTTTGATTTGAACCACTTACAAAGAATTCACAGTTATATTTTTCAGGATATTTATGAATGGGCTGGTGAACTCCGCACAGTCAACATCACAAAAGGGAATTATTTTGCCCTCCATAACGTGATGGTTCCCTATTTTGAAGAACATGTGACCGTTCCTTTGCATGAGGAGAAATTTTTGGAAGGCGTTAGTGGAAAATCTGATTTGGCACAGCGAATGGCAATTTATTTTGACCATGTAAATGCCGCCCATCCTTTTCGCGAAGGTAATGGAAGAGCACAGCGAGAATTTTTCCGAACGCTAGCATTGCGCCATGGGTTTCAGCTTGATTGGAGTAAGGCCTCACAGGAGGAAATGATCGAAAGTTCGAAACAGGCTCTTGCTAAAATGGATCCTACCGGCTTAGAAGAAATCTTATATCGTTGTATGTATAGAGTCTAGTAATCTCATGGTTTTGTGCCATGGGGTTTTTTAGTTTTATAGAAAAAGGGAGCAGCTGTCGGGGCTGCTCCCTTTTGAATTAGGATTGTCTATGATTAAAGAAATCTAAAAAGGAATGATAAATCTCAATTCCTTGAAAGAGCATTAGACTTAATGAAGTAGCGGAAAAAGCTCCTATAAGAATCATGCGTACCCAAAACATCATCATGGTTTCCTCCTTTTTGTTAGGGATTATGGAGAAGTGACGATGTTTTGCCGAAAATAATTCGATTGATAAAAGACCGAGGACAAAAAGTGCATGAACTTTTGCCTGCGATCAAGTAGCGTTCCGCTAATGATTAGCAAGGATGCTAATGTAATAGGAAGGTATCCGAATTTAGTGACAGAGGAGGACTGATCATCCTCATGCCCATCCATTAGATTAACAGATTCACCAGTCTCTACAATGGAGGTGATCGGTACTTGGATGTTCGATGTATAGGTGAACTGAATAATGATTCCGATCATGACCGTAAATAGTATCAACTTCCACCGCTTTTGAATCATCTTCAACTCACCACCTTCCTAAAGGATTTGTTATTTCTATTTTAGTACCTTTGGACACTGTTGGAAAGCTTTATGTTGTAAGGGGAGCGTCCATTTTTTATGTTTATGTTGGGGTGGGGTTGTTTGATGATTGTTTGTTTTAGGTTAATGTGAAAGTGACACCACTTTTGGTAGTTTTCAATCAATGAAAAGAAGTGAAGGGAGGTAAATTTCTTGAAAAAGTCAAAAGCAGAGAAACAACGTGACCGAGAAATACTAGAGTTATATCATAAAAAGGTCACAGAAGAAGCATTAGAGCCACTCTGGAATTACTTCGAACAATGGAAAGCAGGAGAGTATCCATATTATGAGCTCACTGAACGCATCCACGAATTTCATAATGAAAATCAAGAAATCTATAAAACCTTTCAATACTTACAAAGGGAGAGGTTAATTTTTAAAGCTAAAAAGGAAATGGATATGTTTAATGAAGAGGATCTTCAGAAGGAAATATATCAGAGATGGCTGGATTTAGATTAAGTGAAAGCAGGGAACAAATAAAGGTACGATTATTAAGTGAGGAATTGATCAAACGTTTGACCAATTCCTTTTTTGATGAAAAATCTTGTTGATTATTGTAAAATAATGTTACTAGAATGAGAGGAGTGATGATACTGAATAATATTAAAAGGGAAATCCCTTTAGACATCCCACAAAAAGAAGGAGTTTTAAGAAGGATCACGCCACATAATCCAAAACGGAAACGAGTCGAAGAGAAGTTGAAAAGAAGGTGGTCAGGTCACAAAGGAGAACTTGCGCTTGATTATCATCTGCGATTTTTACCTTTTAAATCCTATCAAGTCATTCGTGGTGTTCGATTACGAGCTTTCGGAAATGCTTTTCAAATAGACACCCCTATCCTCAATCCTCATGCCATATTTATTACTGAAGCCAAAAATCATAAGGGAACCATCACATACAATGAAGAAAAGAACCATTTTGAACAAACGATAAATGGCGTCACGAAACACATGGATGATCCATTACTTCAAGTAACCGAACATAAGCAACAATTAGAAGAATGGCTTCGCTATCGAGGCATTTATGGTTACCCCGTCGTTCCTCTGGTAGCCTTCACTAATCCCTCAACCGTAGTAATCCCACCTCAAAACCATAAACACAACTGGTCACTTATGAATGCAGTCCACATTGTCGACAAAATTAAAGAAATTGAAAGACAGTATAAAGATCGCCCCACCTTTAATATTGATAAAATTAGAGACGCTCTCCTAGCTGAAAACACCCCACTCGAGCAAGATATCCTCCAATCCTTTTCAATCAAATCCTCTGATATTATCCGTGGAGTCATGTGTCCCAAATGTGAAAGCTATGCTATGGAGTGGGTGCGTTTGAGGTGGCAGTGTCCTAAATGTAGTTATCGCTCAAACAGTGCTCATCTCTTAGCACTAGCGGATTATTTTTTGTTAGGGAAGGACTCTATTACGAATCGGGAGTTTAGGGATTTTGCTTTGGTTTCTGATAGGAATACAGCGCTAAGAATGCTAAAGAGTAGCGGTTTAGAATATGAAGGTCTTTCAAAAAAGAGAGTTTATAAGAAGCCAGATGATTTACCAGCTTTTGTGAAGCATGCGATTAATCAAAAGTAGTATTGGAAGCAGGGAGAAATGCTGGTGCAGACAAAATCTCTTACACACACCCGAGCGAAAGCAAGACGCACCCGAGCGGAAGCAGCTCGCACCCGAGCGAAAGCGGCCTGCACCCGAGCGAAAGCAACTCGCACCCGAGCGAAAGTAGCTCGAACCCGAGCGAAAGCAGCTCGCACCCGAGCGAAAACAGCTCGCACCCGAGCGAAAACAGCCCGCACCCGAGCGAAAGCAGCATGCACCCGAGCGAAAGCAGCGCGTACCCGAGCGAAAGCAGCTCGCACCCGAGCGAAAGCAGCTCGCACCCGAGCGAAAGCAGGACTCACCCGAGCGAAAACAGCTCGCACCCGAGCGAAAGCAGCCTGTACCCGAGCGAAAGCAGCGCGTACCCGAGCGAAAGCAGAGCGTACCCGAGCGAAAGCAGCTCGTACCCGAGCGAAAACAGCTCGCACCCGAGCAAAAGCAGCGCGTACCCGAGCGAAAGCAGCTCGTACCCGAGCGAAAACAGCGCTGCCGCCTGCCCCACAGCCTCAGCCCCAAAATAGGATAGATTCCTGCCGTGGCAGGAATCTCCCATATCATCACCAATCAAAGCCCCTCGTTACTCAGCCAACGAGGGGCTCTTTATCTACCAAAAAGCCATATCCTACCATTCACCCACAACTATCCCATTAGCCCTAGACTACACATCAAAATACCACCCCTCCCATAGTCAGGAAGGCCGATTCTGTCGAGATTTCGTTGAATTGCATGCGTTCTGCGTCGATACATGTAGTACGAAACGTCGTGGAATGTCGTCTAACTGACTTAACATGCACGAACAATAAGGGGGTGATGTGATTGGGGAGAACAGTTGTTACTGGAATGGGGATTCAGGCGCCACAAATTCAATCGACCAACGATTTTGAACATGTGCTTGAGAAAGGTGTCTGCACACACTCTATCCTTCATGATCATGGGCCGAATCATTCTAGTATTGTCGCCGGCCAAATCACCCAAGAACCCCTCAACGAGAGAGCATACAAACGGTATCCACGCTCAAGTCGGTTAGCTATGGCTGCAGCAGACGAAGCACTACGGCAAGCTGACATCAAAAACATCAATCCATCCAGAATTGCAGTCATTATGGGGACTTCCCTTGGGAGTCTGCTTGAAATTGAACAAAATTGCGATGCCGCAAAGGATTTCCGTAAGTTTCCGTGTCACGGTGTTGTACTCGCGGATTCGCATACGCTTTCCTCATCTGTCGCAATGTACACAGGAGCAAAAGGTCACGTCCACACGATTACAACAGGATGTGCATCTAGCTCAGACGCTATTTTGATGGGAAAGCTTTTGCTAGATTCGAACCAGGCGGATGTCTGTATCGTTGGTGGAGCGGATGCATCACTAGGGCAGTGGAGTACATATGGATTCGCCAAACTCAGATCCATCGCTCAAAACACAGATCCTCGCCACACCGGCGTTCCTTTTTCAAATGAGCATCATGGATTTGTCATGTCAGAAGGCGCTGGCATTATCACCTTGGAGCGAGAAGACCACGCTAACCAAAGAGGAGCAATCATTCATGGCATCGTGGAAAATGTGTACTCCAACAATGAAGCACTACCAATGCTTAAAGCTGATGAGACTGGAGAATCCATGCTCGAAGCTTTAAATGGTGTACTCCAAAATCATCAGCCCAGCTATGTAAACAGCCAAGCACTCGGTCTACAAACAAACGACAATGTAGAAAAAATAGTGCATCATAAGCTTTTTGGCAATTCGATCCCAATTACATCCATCAAAGGCATGACCGGGCATATTTTTGGATCGATGGGCGTCATCCAAGTCATCTCATCATTGATTTCTTTTAACAAAAACTTTATACCACCAACGATTAATACGAACGGCAAAGGTTACGAAGATCTTCCAATTGTTTATGAACCAAAGTATCAGCCGGTCACCAGTGTTGCCATCACAACGCACGGTAATGGTGGCAATAATACGTGTTTATTAATGAAAAAATATGAGTGAAGGAGGCACGTACATGCTATTTATTTTCATGACGTTATTTGCAATTATTCCATTAGTTATCGGAATCACGATTTATTTTATGCTTAAGAAAACGAAGCTTGCCTCAGCACTCCTTTTATTCTTAGGTCTCGCGAGTGTTTGGCAGTTTGATGTTGCCATCTTGTATGCGCACGAATTTTTCTCCTATGAAGTGATTGATACAGTTTTCCGTGCGTTACGTTTCGGATCCATCATGCTGACGCCGACTCTGTTTTATGTAGCCTACCTTGTTGTAAAAGAACATCTTCCTCAAATGAAGGGGACGAAGTGGAAGCGTTTTATGGACATCAAAGTGGTCTGGGCATTTTACGCATACAGTCTTTTTGCGTATGCCGTGGGCTGGAGTCATCGTGGTATTAGTGGTCTAAAGCTAATGGAATCTGACTCATTTAACAGTTTTTATTTCCCGCAGTATGGACCGTTATCATGGGTGTTCACTACAAACGTGATTTTATTTATATTTTGTACCGTCGTAACATGCTGGTTAAGTTTGAAAATTAAAAAGCAAGGCATCGGAACGTTTCTTACTTATTTTCTTTTCTCCACATCTGTTGGCTACGTGATAGGAATTTTGAATATGATGCCAGAAGCGAGACTGTTCCCAAGTGCCATCGCTGTTATGGTTTTTGCCCTCACTATCCTCGTTTTAGTAACCAAGATAGTTAACGAGAAAAGTGAGGAGCTAGAGGAAAAAGAGGCTTTCTTAAGGTCGATCATTGATATTAATCCGAACTACATATATGCAACGGATAAAAACGGCACGCTCACACTTGCGAACAAAGCATTTGCTGAGTTGAGTGGCACGACAACAGATGAAGTCATCGGAAAACGAAAAGAGGATACTTTCGACACATTAAAGACACCACTTACAGATGACGATGATTGCTTCTTTTTACAAGCAACAAAAGATACAGAGGAAGTCATCACAGACGTTCACGGGAATAAGAAATGGATTCATACCGACGAGATTCCTTTCCAAACTACACAAGAAAATCTCTTATTGGGGGTTTCCACGGACATCACGAAAATTAAGCAAAAAGAAGTGGAGATCATCTGGCAGGCGTTTCATGATGAGTTAACGGGTCTTCCGAATCGCCGATATTTCAATGAGATTTTACAAAAAGAGATTGAAAAAGCTGAAGGCGTACATCAAGAGATCGCCGTTATGTTCTTAGACTTGGATCGATTTAAATACATTAACGATACGCTTAGTCATGAGGTTGGGGATGCCCTGCTGAAGCAGGTTTCCGTGCGTCTGCAGCAAAGCAGCCGGAACAAGAAAGGGAAGCGAGCTAAGGTATGCCGCATAGGTGGAGATGAATTCACCTTTATTCTACCGAACAGTAATGGTCCTGAGGCTGTGCTATTTGCAAAAGAAATCATCGCATCTTTTGAAGAAGTTTTTACAGTGTACGGGCACAACCTTTATATAACGCCAAGCATTGGAATAAGCTTGTACCCATTTGATGGCGTAACAGCCAACACCCTTATCAAAAACGCTGATTCTGCCATGTACTATGTAAAAGATAAAGGAAAGAACGGGTTCCAGATCTTCAACTCTGATATGAACCATGACTTTTATCGCAAGATGGTGCTGGAAAAAGAGTTGCGTCAGGCGATTGAGAGAGATGAGCTTTCTCTTCATTACCAACCACAACTCAACCTTGAGTCAGGACGTGTTGTTGGAATGGAGGCACTTGTGAGATGGGATAGCCAGGAGCTTGGACGAGTATCACCAGGTGAGTTTATCCCGCTAGCTGAAGAGACAGGATTGATCCTACCTGTAGGCGAATGGATTTTACGTAGAGCTTGCCGACAAAATAAAGAATGGATTGACCAGGGGTATGAACCACTGCGTGTAGCGGTGAATATCTCCCAAATGCAATTCATGAATCCTAAATTCTCAGATCTAGTATTGCAGGTTTTGGAGGAAACTGGGTTGCCTGCAGAGTACTTAGAACTTGAAATCACCGAGAACATCGCGATGACAGACGAACAACGAGTGATTTCAGTTCTAAGTAAACTCACGAAAAACGGTGTGAAAGTCGCGATTGATGACTTTGGTAAAGGGTACTCATCCCTTGGCTACCTCAACAAATACTCGGTCGATTACCTGAAGATCGACAAAACATTCATTCAAGATCTACCATACCATCCGGATAACATTGCAATCGTTAAGAGCATTATCTCGGTAGCGGAGCATCTTGAAATTGAGTTGATTGCTGAAGGAATTGAAAATGAAAAAGAGCTTCAGTTTGTGAGGGAACTGGGATGTCAGTATGCGCAAGGCTATTATATCGGCCATCCAACTCCTGCGAACAATTTTGAAGAGAATGTATTAGGGAAGATTGGGCAGTTTCGGATTAATGGAATTACTTGATAGAGGAGGACCTTAAGCTTGGCTTAGGGTCCTTTCTATGAATAAGGAAAAGCAGTGCCAACCCGATGGAAAGCAGTGCCAACTCGATGGAAAGGAGTGCTGACCCGATGGAAACCAGTGCCGACCCGACGAAAAGCAGTGCCAACCCGACGGAAAGCAGCACCGACTCGACGAAACCCAATCCCCACCCAAGAAAAAGCGTGATCTCCCAAGGAGCATCACGCTTTTTCAACTCTCTAGTTAAGCCATCATCATCAAAGCACTCAGTATAATTGAGATAATCAACACAATTACTGACACAACCATTAACACAATGCCATGTACTTTACTTCGCTTCCTAAACGTCAGTACACCCATCACGAACGCTGCTGGGCCAAAGATGATCGGAAGTACAATTAACGTTAGAACAACAAATACCCAACCTAATATAGGATAGATTTTACCTTCACTTTCTGTTGTAGCTGACATTTCCTGTGCTGCGTTCACTGGGAGTTCAGCTTCACAAGCACCACACGTTGTTTTATGTTTTGAAACGGATTTTCCGCATGATGGACATTTCATATAAAGTCCTCCTTCGGTAATCTTACTTATTTCATAACATAACCTTGAGTGAAAAAATTAAACCTCATACGATTATCGTTAATATGATGATGTTGTCTAATTATGAAATATTATTTCACATTATAAATAAAATAATTGAATTAATATAACTCTCCTTTATAATAGAAGTAACAAAAACGATGGAGGAATCCACATGTACGTAATTGGAATAGACGGGGGCGGTACGAATTCAAGAGCTACTTTATGTGATGAGATGGGACACGTATATGCTCTTGCGAAGGCTGGTCCAGTGAATCAAAATAGCGTATCCATACAAAAGGTTGAAGCAGAGTTCCAACTTTTAATGCAAAATTTGCGCCAACAAGCTCCTGAGCATTTTCAACAAGTAAGTTATGTTTTTGCAGGAGTCGCTGGAACAGGAAAAGAAGAAGCACGCCTTCGTGTTCATGAAATCCTTGAAGATTTAAGGCCATTGAATGCATCAATTGAGGTAAAACATGATGGTTACAATGCGTTGTATGCAGGAACTTTAGGAGAGCCTGGTGTTGTACAGATCTCAGGCACTGGTTCGCTAACTTTTGGTATGAATTCACAAGGTAATACAGCCCGTGCTGGAGGTTGGGGATATCTAATTGGAGACGAAGGAAGCGGCTATGCGCTTGGACGCGATGCACTATCTGCTATGGCTAAAGAGCAAGATGGATGGGGGGAGCCCACTTCGTTATCTGACTATATTCTGAACCAATTTGAGGTCAAAAACCCTCATGACATAATTCCTCATATATATAATCAGAGTCACCCTCGTCAACATATTGCAAATCTAAGTCGATATGTGATGGATGCTGCTATCAATCATGACACTGTAGCACAAAACATTATTCAAAAAGCCGCTCATGATCTCTCGGAACAGATAAGAGCTGTTGTAACAAAGCTTTTTGATAAACATCAAAAAGTTCCAGTTGTTCTTACAGGCGGTGTTTTTACTAGGGCTGATCTGTTCACTCCATATATTAATCAAACGTTTGATCAATATAATATTAACATTGATTTAATCGAGCCTAAACTAACTCCGCTGGGAGGAGCAGTGATTGCTGCGTTCCGTGCCTCTGATATGCAAGTAAACTCAGGGTTTGTTAACCAATTTATACAAACAACTAGGGATGGGTTGGAATGAAGGTCATAGAATGGAACAAAAAATATGTCTCAGAGCTAGTTGATCTCTGGAATACTGAACTAGGAAACGAATATCCCATGCGTGAAGAGCTCTTTCTCCAAAATAGCTTTCAAGATAAAAATCTTCTAAAAGAGGGTTCTTTTATAGGCTTAGAAGAAGACAGGCTGATTGGCTTTGTAATATCAAAACGTTGGCAGGAAACGTTAGATGTAGCTATGAGTACGGAGGTTGGTTGGATTCAAGCTTGTGTTATTCATAATGATTTTCAAGATCAAGGAGTGGGGACTGCTCTGTTAAAGCGAGCTGAGGTAGCGCTTTGGGAGAGTGGTGTGACCAAGATTCATATGGGGAGTGACCCGTGGCATTACTTTCCGGGCGTTCCCACAACCTGTGAAAAAGCTCATTACTGGATGAGTAAAAACAACTATCAAAAAGGTGTTACAGAATATGATCTACTGAATGATGGGAAGGGAGTATTTACTTACCCTTCTCATTTTGAAAATGTTGAATTTAAGCTACTAAACCTTAATCACAAGCAAGAGCTAGTTGATTTCTTACATAAAAACTTTCCTGGAAGATGGGAATATGAAGCCCTTCACTATTTTAATAGAAAAGGGACTGGGCGTGAATTTATTGTAGCCACTAAGAATGATAAGATTATTGGTTTTTGCCGGATCAATGATAGTCTTTCACCGTTCATTGCCCAAAATGTGTACTGGTCGCCTCTATTCGAGAAAGCTTTAGGTGGAATAGGACCACTTGGGGTGACTGCTCAAGAACGTGGGAATGGATATGGGGATGGTTTAGTGCAAGCAGCGATTTATTTTCTAAGAGATAGAGGAATTCAAAACATAGTAATTGATTGGACTGGGTTAGTAGATTTTTATAAGAAGTTTCATTTTGAACCTTGGAAATTATATGTTTCTTACTCAAAGGAGCGAGAAGAATGATGCGCGAAAAGGTATTGAAATTTTTACAGCAGGAGATTGATGCTCAACACATACCCGGAGCCGTTATACACGTATCTCATCAGGGGGAAGTGTTGATGCAGGACGCCATAGGTAGTCGGTCTTTATATCCTGGGAGAAACCCTATGAGTATTGACACTGTGTTTGATATTGCTTCATTAACGAAGGTAGTTGCAACGTTACCTGCAGTTCTTCGATTGTTGGAAAAGGGAGAACTACATCTTGATGATCCAGTACATTACTTTATATCTGATTTTAAAGGTGAAGGGAAAGAAGGAATAACGATCAAGCACCTCTTAACTCATACTTCAGGATTACCATCTCACCGTCCATATCATTTAGAACGACTTAATGCTTCTCAAATTATAGAGCGAGTATGTGTTGAGGAAATCTCAGCGCCAATAGAGGAACGCATTATATATTCTGATCTAAATTTTATTCTTCTTTATCATATCATTGAACAATTAACTAATAAGCCTTTCCAAGAGTTCGTTAGTGAGGAAATTTTTAAACCACTTGGCATGAAAGAGACGATGTTTTTACCTCATTTCTCAAAAGAACGGTTTGCATCTACAGAATATTTTGACCATCTTCAAGATTATAAGTGTGGTATGGTCCATGATGAAAATGCTGAATCAATGGGGGGAGTAAGTGGCCATGCAGGTCTATTTTCTACCATAGATGACTTAGCTAAATACTGCCTAATGATTGAAAGAGAGGGTACAAACGAATTTTCAACATTTCTATCAAAGGTAACCCTTCAATTAACCAGGAGAAATTTCACTCCGTATGATCCCCATGAATTTCGAGGGTTAGGATGGATTTTAAAAGGACCTAAACAATCTTCATGTGGTGACTTATTTTCAACTAACTCTTACGGTCACACTGGGTTTACAGGGACAAGTATATGGTTTGATCCAGACGAAGAACTTCATATTATTTTACTAACTAATCGAGTTCATCTTGGGCGGAAATCTCCAATCATTCGATTGCGATCAAGGCTACACAATATTATTCGTGCGAGTATATAAGAGGGGGGATAAAGGTGACGACGTTAAAACAAAGAGTAGGCAGTATGCTTGTTGTAGGGTTTGATGGAAAAGTAGTAGATCGTCATATTAAACATATGATACATCAATATCGTGTAGGAGGGATCATCCTTTTTGGGCGGAATATCGGAACGCCTAAAGAAGTTTTACGACTTACTACAGATTTACAACTTGAAGCTGAAAAAGCTGGCTATAATACTCCTCTTTTAATATGTATCGATCAAGAAAACGGAGTAGTGAGACGCCTGGGGGAAGGAACGACCAGGTTTCCAGGATCCATGCTAATAGGCGCTACACAAAATCCAATGAATGCTTACCATGTAGGAAAGGCAACGGGGGAAGAGCTTCGAGCTTTAGGGATCAATTGGAATTTGGCTCCATCCGTAGATGTAAATAGCAATCCGAAAAATCCAGTTATAGGAGTTCGTTCTTATGGTGAATCTGCTGATATGGTTAGTGCTTTTTCAAAAGAAAATATCCGTGGGATGAAAGAAGCAGGAATTCTCTCTACAATCAAACACTTTCCGGGTCATGGCGATACAGAAGCAGACTCACATCTTGGTTTGCCAGTAGTTCCTCATACTAAAAGCCGCTTAATGAATGTTGAACTAAAACCTTTTATAGATTGTATAGAAGCAGGAGCAGATGCGGTCATGAGTGCTCATATCCATTTGCCATCAATCCAAATAGAAGAAGGTCGACCTGCTACGTTGTCAAAATCTATTATTACTGGTTTGTTACGAGACGAGCTTGGCTTTGAAGGTGTAGTTACTACAGACTGTATGGAGATGGATGCAATCTCCAAAGGTATTGGAACTCCCCAAGGTGGAGTTGAAGCCATTAAAGCTGGGGTTGATTTAGTAATGGTCTCTCATACACAGGGAATTCAAGAGGAAACGATTGAAGCTATTGTCGAAGCGGTTAAAAAAGGTGAGATTACTGAAGGAAGAGTAGAGGAATCAATGAAACGTATTCAAAAATTAAAAGAATCTTCATTAAGCTGGAATCAAATCGAAACCTCAATAGATGTCCCATCAGTAGTCGGTTGTAATGAACATAGAGAATTGGCTCAACGTGTATTTGATGAAGGAGTGACTCTTGTTCATGATATAGGGATTTTACCACTGTCACAGGAACATACTGTGCTTGTTGTGTATCCACAGACTTCTTTGCTAACACAAGCTGAAGATCCTGCAGGGAACTCAACAAAGCTGGGAGACACTGCTCAATCCTATTCTGCAAATGTAGATGTAATGCAATTAAATGAACCAATTAATGCAATAGATGTCAGTAATGTTTTAAAACAAGCTGGAGATTATGATGTAGTTATTGTTGGTACCGTGTCGGCTAAACTTGAAAGCTTCCAGGTTGAACTCATCAATAAATTAAAGGAAGCCAAATCCCCTGTTATTGTAGTATCTACACGTAATCCGTATGATGTAATGCGTTTATCTGAAGTAGATGCTTATATCACAACATATGAAAATACAAGTGCAGCATTAGAAACAGCAGTAGCTGGTATTTATGGTGAGACCACCTTAAAAGGGAAGCTTCCTGTAACCCTGAAATCGTTGTAAAGAGAATGGCAGTTTTGACAAATCTATAAAGACCATGAACAATAGTATTATCATAGCTAAGAAAGGACCGAACGGACATGTCATTTCATACTGGTGGTCTGGTTATGCTCTCAGAAATGTTAGATGAGCTTCCTCGATCAGAGAAAAATATAGCTTCATATATCTTAGAACATCCACAAGAAGCAATTAATATGACAGCAAGTGATTTAGGCAAGGCAAGTAGTACAAGCAGTGCTGCAGTTATTCGTTTATGTAAATCACTTGATCTAAAAGGATTTCAAGAGTTAAAAATTCGTGTCGCAGGTGATCTGCAAAAAACAGAAGAAGCAGGATTTAGAGATATAGAGCCAAATGAATCCTTGCATTCGATTACGGAAAAAATGACGTTTAATAGTATTCAAACATTACGTGAAACTGCAGAAATTCTTCGTGCAGAAGAGCTTGAGAAAGCGATCAAGGCTTTAGCTGAAGCGGAAAATGTTCACTTTTTTGGAGTGGGAGCTTCGGCTATTATTGCTCAGGATGCACAACAAAAATGGCTAAGAATTGACCGCAATGCCTTTGCATTTCCAGATGTCCATATGGCTGCTACCCTAGTTGCAAATACAAAGCCTGGTGATGTAGTTTGTGGAATTTCCTTTTCTGGTCAAACAGTAGAAGTAACAAATATTATGGAGTTGGCGAAGTCAAAGGGAGCAACTACAATCAGCTTAACGAAGTATGGAAGTTCTCCTGTGACAGAATTAGCCGATATTCGTTTATATACTTCTGCTACAAAAGAAGCTACATTTCGAAGCGGAGCCACATCATCTCGTCTTGCCCAACTGCATGTGGTAGACATTCTCTTTATGTGTCTTGCTTCAATGAAATACGATGAAACAATTACTCACTTGGATGATACCCGTGCCGCAATAGATGCCATACGTAAGTATTAGAAACGTTCCTAATTGGGACGTTTTTTTATTTTGGAAAGGGAGGGAGTGAGATAAAGAATTAATTGAAATAATATTTCAGACGTTTTAAGGCTGCAGTAAAGTGATGAAAAATATTGGTTAAAAATATAATTTCATAATATTACTTAAAAGTTTGATATTTTATTTCAATTCGAATACAATAGTTGTAGATAATACGATTCCAAAAGAGGGGAGGGATCATATGAAATTAGGTGTGGAAACCTTCTTTTCTGATTATACTGAGGCATACTCAGGGAAACGAATTGGACTTGTTACAAATATGACCGGAGTAGATCATGAGTTATGCTCAACCATTGATCATTTTTATGAACATGAAAAGTTAAACTTGGTAGCTTTGTATTCCCCTGAGCATGGGATAAGAGGTATGGCTCAAGCAGGAGAAAAAGTCAACTCAAATAGTGACCCCTACACGGGTTTACCCGTGTACAGCCTTTATGGTGATACCCGAAAACCTTCAGCTGACATGCTGCAAAACATTGATGTGATGGTTTATGATCTTCAGGATATTGGAAGTCGTTACTATACATATATCTACACGATGGCCTACGTCATGCAGGCATGTGGGGAACAAGGGATTGATTTTGTTGTTCTGGATAGACCTAACCCCATAGGTGGGATTGAGGTTGAGGGGAATCTTGTTGAACCTGAGTTACGTTCCTTTGTGGGCCTTTACCCAATACCTAACCGTCACGGATTAACTGTTGGAGAGCTTGCTTATTTGTTTAAAGGTGAATTTGATGTAAAGGCAAATCTCACGGTAATTCCGATGACGGGGTGGAGTAGAAGTATGAGCTTTCAAGATACAGACCTTTTATGGGTACCTCCATCTCCAAATGTTACAAGTGAGGAAATGTGTTTATTGTATCCAGGAACCTGTTTGATAGAAGGTACAAATCTATCAGAAGGTAGAGGGACAACTCGTCCATTTGAATATATTGGGGCCCCTTTTATAAATGGGATGCATCTTGCGAAGGAGTTAAATAAAGCTCGTCTTCCTGGTGTAATTGCACGTCCAGTTTCTTTTAAACCCACCTTTCATAAGTTTGAAGATGAGCAATGTGAAGGTGTGCAACTTCATATCACGAATAGAAACGAGTTAAAAAGTCTTGAAGTAGGCGTACAACTTTTGGTTACAATTTCCTGGTTGTATCAAGAAGCCTTTCGCTTTGAAAAATATGAGGAACACAAGCATTACTTTTTTGACTTACTTGCTGGGACAAAATCGTTACGAAAGAGCATCTTAGCAGGAGAAGTGAATGACTATCTAGAGGAATTGGACAAGCAAAGCTTAGCTTTTAAAAAGCAACGAGAACCATACTTACTTTATAACTAGGATGATTGCATGGAGAAGTTATCAACATTAACGACCGAAATGAGTAATGACAAGACAACCAATTTAGACCAAATGTCGACTAGAGAAATGTTAACGGTTATGAATGAAGAGGATCAAAAAGTTGCATTAGCTGTACAAGATGAAATTGAGCCCATTGAAAAAACGGTTGAAGTTATTCATGAAGCATTCTTGAATGGAGGTAAACTCTTCTACATTGGTGCAGGAACTAGTGGTCGAATTGGCTTTTTAGATGCAGCTGAATGCCCGCCTACTTTTAGCTCACCTCCAGAACTTATTCAAGCTGTTATTGCTGGTGGTTATGGGGCAATGAAGGAAGCTGTTGAGGGAGCTGAGGATAACGAGGAACAAGGAGCAAAAGACTTATTGGATAGAGGGTTGGGGCCAAACGATGTAGTGATTGGGATTGCAGCCAGTGGTCGAACTCCTTATGTTATAGGTGCTCTTAAGTACGCTCAATCCATTGGTGCTAAAACGGTTAGCTTAACGAGTAACGAACAAGCTTTGATAAGTCAGTATGCGGATATTCAAATCGAAGTCATTACGGGTCCTGAAGTATTAACAGGTTCCACTCGTTTAAAAGCAGCTACAGCACATAAGCTTGTGTTAAACATGATTTCTACTACTGTCATGATGAAAGCGGGGAAAGTCTATCAAAATTTGATGGTAGATCTTAATGTCAGTAACCACAAGCTTATGGAGAGGGCTAAGTCTATTATCTCAAGTGTTACAGGTGCTTCTCGAGAAGTTTCTGCAGAGGCCTTAAATTATGCTGATCTAGAAGTGAAAACAGCTATAGTAATGATT
This sequence comes from Pontibacillus marinus BH030004 = DSM 16465, assembly GCF_000425225.1. Taxonomy (GTDB): domain Bacteria; phylum Bacillota; class Bacilli; order Bacillales; family BH030062; genus Pontibacillus; species Pontibacillus marinus. Next base: position 174,363 of record NZ_AULJ01000008.1, read on the forward strand.
CAGACAAACACTACAGCTGAAGTGGCCAGAAATCTTTTAGGCCAAAATAAAGGTTTTGTGCGTATGGCTATTCAGTCTTCAAAATGAAGTGACATTTTGAAATTAAATTTCAATAATTATGTTTGACTTTTAAAATTTAGTTTAATATACTCAATACAAATAGAAAATTAAGTCACTATTATCGTTCATTTAAGACTATGTAAAACTTAAAAATGAAAGGGGTTTCATTGGGGCGGAGAAGCTTTACTGCTTTGGTTTTGTGAATGTACTTTCAGAAAATAATAAAAAAGGGGAATGTTGAATATGAAGAATATCAAGTTATTTTCGATCATGATGCTTGTGACAGTACTGTTGCTCGCCGCATGTAGTGAAGATTCATCTAATGAATCTAGTTCCGATAATAATGATGGTGGGAAAAAAGAAATTGAATTCTGGACAATGCAACTTAAGCCAACTTTTACAGATTACATAGAAGGTGTAATTTCAGACTTTGAAAAAGAAAATCCAAATATCAGTATTAAATGGGTGGACGTTCCAGCTGCGGACTTAGAGAAAAAGATTCTTTCTGCTGTAAGTTCAAACACAGCTCCTGATGTTGTTAACCTTAACCCTACATTTGGATCGAAAATCGCTGCTCTTGATGGTTTGGTAAACATGGATGAAGCTCTATCAGATGAGCAGAAAAGTCGTTATGTACAAGGAGCTTGGAAAGCCAACCAATTAAACGGTAACACATTTGCAATTCCTTGGTATCTAAACACAGAAGTGACGCTTAATAATAAAGCAATCTATGAGGAAGCGGGTCTAGACCCAAATAAGCCTCCTAAAACATATGAAAAAGCGATGGAATACGCTAAGACTGTTAAAGAAGAAACAGGTAAATACGGTTACTACCCATCCCTTGACTTATCTTTAGTTCTACAACACATGGTGAAAATGGGAGCAGATCTTACAAATGAAGAAGGAACAAAAGCTGCTTTCAATACCCAAGAAGGGCTAAATACTTTTAAATATTTTACGGAACTATATAAAAATGATCTCATTCCACGTGAAGCATTAACAGGTGATCAGCGTGAAACAATTGATATGTATTCTTCCGGTCAAGTTGGGTTCTTCGCTGGATCTAACTTTATCACACAAATTAAGAAGAATGCTCCAGATGTTTACGATCAAACATTTGCCTCTCAATCTATCACAGGTAAATCTGGTAAAGTAACGTTAAGTGTACAAAACGTTGTTGTTCCTAACCAAACGAAGCATCAGGATGCAGCCGTTAAGTTTGCTTTATTCCTAACAAATGCTAAGAATCAACTGGCATTTACAAAACTAGTGCCGATCTTGCCTTCTGCTAAATCAGCACTTGATGACCCATACTTTAGTGAATTGCCTGAAGATGCAACAGCAACTGATCAAGTAAGAATTACAGCGGCTAATCAATTAGATAAAGCAGAAGTACTTATACCACCGATGGAAAACTACAATAAGCTGAAAGATGCAATGCACGATGCAATTTCCGCAGCGATGCTTGAGGAAATGTCTCCACAAGAAGCTTTAGATCAAGCTGAAAAAGAATGGAATAAAATTTTAAGTGAATAAAGGAGGAGGGGGGATATTCCCTCCTTTTTCTATTAATAGGGACAAATCAGAGAGGTTTAATATTCTGGAAGAGTAGCACCTTACTTGTAACGTACTAATAATTAACTTTCACCAAGGGAAGAAGGAGAGCGTATATGAATCGATTAAAATTTACGCCATACTTATTTTTGCTTCCGGGTTGTATCATTCTCGGGGCCTTCATCTTTTACCCTATGCTACAAGCTATATGGTTAAGCCTTACCGACTATAATATGGTTCAACAAAACCCGAATTTCGTAGGCTTTGATAACTATGTGAGATTGTTCCAAGATGATTTGTTCTGGAAGGTGTTAGGGCAAACCATCCTATATCTTGTTATTGTTGTACCGGGGCTCGTTTTTCTGCCAATCTTTTTAGCAATTCTAGTAAACCAGCAGATTAAAGGAATCTCATTCTTTCGTTCAGCCTATTATCTGCCCGTGGTAACATCTATGGTTGTTGTAGGGATCGCGTGGAAATGGATGTATGCGGAACAAGGGATACTAAATTATGTACTAGATATAATGGGGGTTATTGATGAACCTGTTCATTGGCTTACACAAACATCTACTGCTATTTTTGCTGTTATGGTAGTTACCGTATGGAAAGGTATGGGTTACTACATGGTTATATATTTAGCAGGTTTACAAGCTATACCTGATGACTTATATGAAGCAGCTCGCATTGATGGAGCTAGTAAGTGGAGGCAGATCATACACATTACCATACCATTATTAATGCCTTCTATTATGATCGTATCCATTATGTCTTCTATAGCAGCCATGAAGGTATTTGAGGAGATTTATGTTATGACAGGTGGTGGCCCATTAAACAGTTCATCAACGCTTGTTTTCTATATCTATGAACAGGCCTTTGATAACCTTGAGATGGGTTATGCTAGTGCTGCAGGTGTAATCTTATTCCTTATTACACTAATATTCTCGATTATCAACATTACCTTCATGAATAAAAAAGAAGAAGCAATGAAGGGGTGATAGTGAATGAAAAATGTTGAGGAAATTGAAAAGAACACAAATCCTAATGTCAGAACTCCAAATCCAAATAACCCTAAAAAAGATCCAACGATGCTCACGAAAAAGAAAAGGATTAAACCCAAAGAAGTTTTTCAAAAAGTGTTAACATATAGTATTTTAATTTTCGTTACAATCCTAATGGTAGGACCGTTTCTTTGGTTGCTATCAACATCACTAAAATCAGCTGATGCGAATATATTCCAATACCCTCCTAAGCTCATACCTGAGAATCCAACATTTAAATATTATGGAGAGGTTATGGAGTACTTCCCATTCGCAAGGTACTTATTAAACAGTACGATTGTAGCAGTGTTAACAGTTGGTTTTAATATGTTATTTTGCTCGCTGGCAGCTTATCCTTTAGCTCGTATGAATTTTAGAGGGAAAAATCTTGTGTTTATCTTAATCATTAGTACGATGATGATTCCGTTCCAACTACTCATGATCCCGATTTATATTCTTGCGCTAAATCTAGGATTGCAAAACACGTATATGGGACTGGTTCTACCGCATGCCACAACAGCATTTGGAATCTTCATAATGCGACAGGCCTTTCTCACAATTCCATACACATTAGATGAATCAGCTCGAATGGACGGAGCTAATACATTTCAAATCTGGTGGAGAATATTAATGCCACTTGTAAAACCATCCCTCGTTACCATGGCGATATTCACGTTTATGATGGCATGGGGAGATTTTCTGTGGCCATTAATTATAACAAATGATCAGAGTATGTACACGCTTCCACTAGGAGTTCAAGCTTTACAAGGAAGCTTCGCAGGAAACTGGAGAACGATAGCTGCAGGTTCAATCATTTCGATCATTCCAATCATTACTGTATTCGCAATCCTTCAGCGTCAGTTTATATCAGGTGCTATGAAGGGTGCTGTAAAAGGTTAATTAACAAATTATTCTCTCCTAAATTGTTATTAAAAAGCTGTTCCTAAGGTGGATCGTTATGATCTCCTTTTGGAACAGCCTTTTATATACTACTTCCCACAACACTTCTTATATTTCTTCCCACTCCCACAAGGGCAGGGTTCATTACGTCCAACTTTCGTGCTCTTTATAGGTTGCGTAGCCTGATTATTGGCTTTTTGTTTCTTAAACTCCTCAAACTTTGCTTGGATTTCTCTGTGCATCTGCTCCTCTTTTTCTGGAGCGTTTTCTTTATCTAGAAGGTCTTTCCATTCATCGAGTTTTGGATGATCAATTTTATTGATGACAAGGTTCGGGTATAACACTTCTTCTAGTAAAAGCATTTGTGTATCATAACCCGTCTCGATGAGTTGTTCTACTTTTGGAATGCCTTTAGTGGATAATTGGAAACATAGTGATTCAGCAATTGACGTTTTCGCCATAACTCCACTTACTTGGTCAAAACCGGATAAAAGTGCTTCTTCTGCTTTTTCTGTTTTGATCGCTTCTATAACACCTATGGGATGGAACCCTTTCGTGATAAGGGGCTGAACGTGTTCAACCACTTCATCTGTGCCTATTCGCTTCAATGCTTCAGCGATTAGCTCGACCGCATAATCTTCATCATTCTCATCATGGATTAAAGGTGCAATGTCTGGAATCAATTCTGTACAATTCGCTATTCCAGCAGCATACAGGTGGAGAAGACCATTAATATCAAACTCATCCTCTTGAATACAATCACGCACAGTTTCTGCGATCTCGGAATTCGATAAGATATTTCGTTGGACCATGTTTTCAATAACTTTCTTTCCGTACTGGAACTTCGTATCGTCGTATTCTTTTTCTAAGGCGTATGCAATGATTTCGAGGTTTTCATGCATCTCTTCTTCACTTTTATCAGGTAGTTTCGCATATACATTAATCATTTCAGGTGCAAAAAGTTCTTCTAGCTCTGAACGGAATGTGTGAAAGTGCTTAGCGCTAGATTGTAATACACGAGCTTTATACCAATCGTAATTCGCATCATCTTTCTTCATCCGTTCTAGCAAAGCTTTGAATCCTTTTTCGCCTATCGGAATGTTTTTCGTTCGAGGAATAATATTATTAAATATAGCTTTCGGTTCATTACGGTCGTTAGCTTCTAGCGCTAGAAAGAATGTCTCTTCATTACCAAGGTGTCCTTCATCAATCATACGAAGAACAAAATTTTGTACATGTGGATCGTTACTCAAGATATAAGGGTGAATTTTCTCTAAAAATGTTTGAGTCATTTACATGATCCTTTCTTCAACTAATCTTCTTCTCATTGTGATATATAAGGGGAGAATTAGCAAAGGTGAGAGTAGAAATTGGAAGTTATGTAGAGATAAAAAGGGGAATGGTTCTATAGAATAGAATTACGAAACTAGAACGGATTTTAACATGTCTGGAGGATGGATCATGGCGCAAAACGCTGAAGAACGCATTCATTATACGAAGAGCTATTTACGCAAACAGACGATTCATACGATTTTGGAACAATTCGATGGAACCATTATGGGATTAAGCAAGACGGATCGAAAAGCGAAATATAACAAAATGAAGCAGGATCCGTTTTGCTTTTTCCGAGGCAGTGCGTATCTATTTTACTACGACGTCATGAATATGCCGTTTACGTACCACACATCTGAGGATAAGCCCACGTGGATTATGGGTGACCTTCATTTTGATAACTTTAGTGCGTTTCAAAATGAGAGCGGTGATATCGTTTTTGACGTTGATGATTTTGACGAAGGATATTTAGGATCCTACTTATATGATGTACTGCGTATGGTTGTAAGTATTCGATTATTTGCTGAGCAACAAGGGTTTGAAAAAGAGGCGCAAGAAGAGTTCGTCGAGAAGTTTTGTAAGGCTTATCGCAAACAATTGAAAAAGTTCAATGAAGATGAAGAAGATCCAGTTACGACCCAATTCACAGTCGACAATACGAAAAGTGCTATTAAGAAGGCGTTGAAAAAGTTAGAAAAGCGTAAAGCAACACATGAATTAGATAAACAAACGGTTGTGGATGACGAAGGGAATCGTGCATTTGATCGTGAACACACAAAACTACAGTCCGTTTCGAAAAATGAGTATAGCGAACTTCAAAAGATTTGGAATCAGTACCTTGAAAGTATTGCAGAGGAAAGCTTTCAAGAGGATGAACACTATGAAATTAAAGATATCGTGAAGAAAAAAGGTGCAGGTATCGGCTCTACTGGCTTGAAGCGCTTCTATATTTTAATTGAGGGTCAGCATGATAATGAGCATCATGACGACATCATTTTAGAAGCAAAAGAAGCACGAACGCCAATTCCGGCTTACTTCTTCCCATATGACGAGCAATTTTGGAAGTCTCACAAGCATCAGGGTGAGCGCGTAATTACGACCCAACAAGCGATGCACCATATGGCCGATCCTTATCTAGGTTACTTTACGATGAAAGGTCGCGACTACTACGTGCGTGAACGTTCTCCTTATGAAAAAGACTTGAAGGAAAAGCATTTAGAAGACTTCAAATCCGTAAAGCAAACCGTAAAAACCATGGGCAAAATCGCTGCCAAAATTCACGCCCGTGCCGATGTGGATCTGGAGCATGGTATTCTGAGTTATCACAGTGAAGAAGAGATTCTAAATGTGATCGGTGATGATAAAGAAGGTTTCATTAAGGAGATGCAAGTTTGGTCTGGATTTTATAAAGAACGAGTGGAAGAAGACCATGCTCTGTTTAATGAATGGTTGAAAGAGTATTTTTATAGTAAGTAAGGAGGGAACCACCTTGGCGTTCAAGGTGGTTTTTTACGTGAGAAAAGCGAAAGCAGCTGTGACCCAGGGAAAGCAGCATCGACCCGAGGGAAAGCAGCACCGACCCGAGGGAAAACAGCATCAACCCGAGGGAAAGCAGCACCAACCCGAGGGAAAGCAGCATCGACCCGAGGGAAAGCAGCACCAACCCGAGGGAAAGCAGCACCGACCCGAGGGAAAACAGCATCAACCCGAGGGAAAGCAGCACCAACCCGAGGGAAAGCAGCATCGACCCGAGGGAAAGCAGCACCAACCCGAGGGAAAGCAGCACCGACCCGAGGGAAAACAGCATCAACCCGAGGGAAAAGAGCACCAACCCGAGGGAAAGCAGCTCCAACCCGAGGGAAAGCAGTGCGTACCCGAGGGAAAGCAGCTCGAACCCGAGCAAAAGCAGTGCGAACCCGAGCGAAAGCAGCTCGAACCCGAGCGAAAGCAGCTCGAACCCGAGGGAAAGCAGCTCGAACCCGAGCGAAAGCAGCGTCGACCCGAGCAAAAGCAGCTCGTACCCGAGCGAAAGCAGCTCGAACCCGAGCGAAAGCAGCTCGAACCCGAGGGAAAGCAGCTCGAACCCGAGGGAAAGCAGCTCGAACCCGAGCGAAAGCAGTGCGAACCCGAGCGAAAGCAGCGTCGACCCGAGCGAAAACAGCACCGACCCAAAAGAAAAAGCCCCCAACCCGAGAAACATCCCGAATCGAAAGCTTCAACCTAAATCTACAACGACAATATCTCCTTAATATCCTCCTCGGAAAGAGAATTCAAGTTCGTCTGACCTGACTTAATCAAGTTATCAAACAAGTTCTGCTTCTTCTCCTGCAAGGCTTGAATCTTTTCTTCAATTGTGTACCTTGGGCAATCATCTTCACAACCTGAACGGAATTCTTTTGACCAATACGGTGTGCACGGTCGGCTGCTTGTTGTTCTACAGCTGGGTTCCACCACAAGTCATACAAAACAACCGTATCGGCGCCTGTTAAGTTAAGGCCAGTTCCGCCGGCTTTTAAGGAAATTAAGAAGATATCTTTTTCCCCTTCGTTAAAGCGGCCGGACATTTCTACGCGCGATTCAGAAGGGGTATTTCCATCAAGATAGAAGTATGTTAATCCTTCTTCCTCCACAACTTTGGCGATCAAGCCGAGCATGGTTGTGAACTGAGAGAAGATGAGCATGCGTTGGCCATTTTCACTCGCTTCTCGAATAAAGGCGCGTAACTCTTCCAACTTACCAGATTCCCCTTCGTAATTCTCCACGAACAAGGAAGGGTGACAGCACAGCTGACGTAAGCGCGTTAAGTCACTCAGAATCTGCATACGGCTCTTTTGGAAGCCTTGTGTTTTCAACTGTGATTTAGTCTTAGCCTGAATCTCGTTCAAGTAACCAACATAGAGCTGACGTTGTTCCTTTGTAAGCTCGGTGTAACGTACGGATTCGATCTTATCAGGCAGTTCTGTTAAAACCTCTTTCTTCGTTCGGCGCAGAACAAACGGTGATATTTTTTTCTGAATGATCCCTTGATCTAGACCTTTAAACGATTTGCGGTCATACAACAACCCTGGCATTACAATCGAAAATAGGGACCATAGCTCTTCAGCACGGTTTTCAACAGGGGTACCTGTTAGACCAAAAGCTTGCTCAGAGCGGATACCGCGAATTGCTTTATACGTTTGCGAAGCATGGTTTTTAAAGGATTGAGCTTCATCTAAAAGAAGTCCTTGGAACACGTATGGCATATACAGGTCTGTATCGCGACGAATTAATGGATACGAAGTGATGCATAAGTCCACACCTTCAAGGTTTTCCATCTGTGCACGGCGCTGTGCCTTCGAACCTGAAATGACACGCACATTCAAGGATGGTGCGAATTTTTCAGCTTCCTTCTTCCAGTTATAAATGAGGGAAGAAGGTGCAACCACAAGATAAGGATGAGCTTCTGGTTTTTCTTTGCGACCAGCCAAAATAAAAGCTAGACCTTGTAGAGTTTTACCAAGTCCCATTTCATCAGCTAAAATACCGCCAAATCCGTGTTTCGCTAGCGCGCGCATCCATTGAAATCCTTGTATCTGATATTCACGTAAGTCAGCCTGTAGTTCATCTGGTGGTGTTTCGTTCGCAATCTCTGGATGCTTGATCGATTCAACAAGATCACGAAACGCTTCACTTTGTGTTACACCTCTGGCTTCATCCATTTGCAGGGCATGGTATTTCGGTAAATGCATGACGCCATCCTGGATATCATTCGACTGAATCTCTAGTTTTTCGAAAAGATTGCGGGCGTCACTCCATGCATCATCCTCCAACTGCAACACTTTTCCGTTATGAAGCTGATGGTAGGAATCTTTTTGCTGTAACGATTTGAAGAGATTCGCAATATCCTCATCGGACAGATCATCAGTAGGGAAGCGCACTTCAAACCATCCATAATTCTCATCTACATCAAATGTTAGTGGAATCTCAGATGGTATATCATTGAACATCTCATCCACTTCTGGGTCTTTAACAACTTCCGCACGCTGTTCAAGCTCAGGCAAAATGTTGTAGAAGAAACGCCCTAAATCTTGCCCGTTCACTAGAGATAACACTTCGCCATTCCAGTGGAAGTTCGCTTGTTCGATCAGGCTCATAATTTGGCGCTCTTTTTTCATGTTACGAGAGATAATTTGGTCCTCTTTGCTACGTCCTTGTTGGAAAGGATGGATGTGCTCATCACCATACCGGAATTGAAGATTTGCCTGAAGCGCCTGCCCATCTTTTTTCAATTCAAGAATCGGCTCACATTGGTGGCGCACCATGTTTTCTGCAATCGAAGAATCAGTCTCAAGTAAGTCATATGCCTCTAAAATAGGGAAAAGTGTTCCGGCCATTTGCTCTATGTGTTCTCGCGTGAAAAACTGATTGTTTCTCGTATATTGTTTCAAGTGGTTAAAAAGCGGAACCACATTTTGGTGTAAGCTTTCATTTAATTTGTACAGTTTGTTGTGCTTGCTAAAGTAGGGTGAATCCCCGACTGTATGCCCGAGAAATCCATTATCCTTGATCGATAGCGTATAATACATTCCTTCTTTAGAGAGGTAGAACTGTTCAGGAAAGCTGTCATGGATAACCTCAAAAGGCATTTCTTTTGATGCTACTTTTACTGTCACAGCATCGCAATTCTCTAATAAAGGAAAAACCTCTTTTATAAAATGGTTCGGTAGTGAAATAGCTTTTCCTGAAGATGAAGGGCTTCGAAAATAGGGATTTTCATCGAACCATTGCTGGCTTTTCACAAGAGGATAAAGCTGATCCATAACAGCCGCATCTTCTTCAGAAATAATTTGTTGACTCGGGTCGTAGGTGAAATTTTGCGTGAAGTAAAGTTGTTTTTGCTGCTTCCACGCATCGATAAAATCTGCTGGATCTTTTACTACATACAGCCGTGACGTACCAGCTTTCATGGATAACTCTACAGTTTCACTACGTCTTGCATCAGAATGTACTTTGCTGAGCTCGAACTGAATATAAAGGGGTTCCTTTGCTGCAGGAACCAAGTTCTCATCATCATTGGTAATCTGATCCATTAGTTGATCGACGAAAGATGAAGCGGTGTTGATTTGATAGCTAGAAGGTTGTGTCAGTTTTGGTTCTTCATTTTCTTGAGCTGATCTATCTTTTTTACTCCATACCGTTGTGTGGTTTGTATAACGTTCAATGGTCTCAAGCATTACGGCGATCATGTGCTTGCAAGGTGTGATGCCATCTGCAAAAGCAGGGCATGAGCAGGAACCTGTTTGATACATCCCACGTTCCGTAAATACCAGCTGCACCTCGTATGCAGTGTTTCGACTTCCTTCAACCTCAGCCACGATATGCGTTCCTTGGCCAGTAGGTCGGTATGTCGAGATATTAGACACAGCCCCGTCCTGGAAATACTGAGCTCCACGCTTATACATCAACCAACCACTACGCTCCAAAACTTCTGATGTAGAAAGATCTATCATAAAGTACGACCCCATTTCACCGAATCTCGTTATTACACAATACTCCTATTTTAACCTATATAGCAGTTGAAACGAAAGGCGAAGGGTAGAGGAGAGATTTGGGAGGACTAACACCCACCACCGATAGAACATGAAATTCTTCCATCTTAATTAAAAAAGCATTACAAGTATTACAAATGTTTTTCTCCTTTTTTACATATTTTTTTGAGAAAAATGAGAAAAAGTTCAAAATTGTCAGATAACGTGTATAATTAAGAGCAACACATTTTCAGTTGATTCAGAAAAGACAGACAATTCAATCCCGTTCTCGTAAGGGGGATACATATGGAACAGGAACCGATACTTCAAGTTGAAAATTTGCATACACATTTCTTCACCAAGTCAGGGGTTGTTAAAGCGGTTGATGGCGTGAGTTTTGACATCAAACCGGGGGAAACTCTTGGGATCGTTGGTGAATCGGGATCAGGTAAAAGTATCACCGCCATGTCCATCATGCGGCTGATCAAGGATCCTCCAGGAAAAATCGTGGATGGAAGAGTTCTTTTTAAAGGAGAGAACCTTCTTGAAAAGTCCAAAAAAGAAATGCGATCCATTCGAGGGAATCAAATTTCAATGGTCTTTCAGGATCCAATGACATCCCTCAATCCGGTTTTTACCGTTGAAAAGCAGATGGTTGAAACCATTCAGACACACCGAAAAGTTTCCAAAAAAGAAGCGATTGACCGTGCCGTTGAACTTCTTGATCTAGTTGGGATTCCATCCGCACGCAGCCGTCTCAAAAGCTACCCACATGAATTCAGTGGGGGGATGAGACAACGTGTAATGATTGCACTTGCTTTATCGTGTGATCCGGAAGTTCTCATTGCAGACGAACCGACAACAGCACTAGACGTAACGATTCAGGCGCAAATTCTTGAATTACTTGAGCGTCTTCAAAAAGAACTTGGTATGGCGATTGTAATGATTACACACGACTTAGGTGTTGTAGCGGAAGTTTGTGATCGAGTTATGGTTATGTACGCCGGGAAACCCGTTGAATTTTCTGAAGTAACCGAGCTATTCGATCATCCGAAGCATCCATATACGTGGGGGCTGATGAGTTCCATCCCACAAATCAAAAATAGACAAGATCGCCTGGAGGCCATTTCAGGTCTTCCGCCAGATTTACGTGATCTGCCGCAGGGTTGTAGCTTTGCACCTCGCTGTAAGCATGCGATGGATAAGTGTCATGAAGTCGACCCAGCGTTTAGAGAACACATACCAGCACACCATGTTCGTTGCTTACTGTATGAAGAGAAAGAAGAGGTGACAACATGAGCAATCTCTTAGAAGTAAAAAATCTAAAAAAGCATTTTCCGATAAAAAAAGGAGCAATTTTCCCGAAGCAAGTTGGAGCTGTTAAAGCTGTTGATGGCGTTTCTTTTCATGTGCGAAAAGGAGAAACACTAGGACTTGTAGGGGAAAGTGGTTGTGGGAAATCCACCACAGGCAGAGCGATATTGAATCTGATTCAGCCATCAGAAGGCGAAGTAATTTATAAAGGCGAGGACATTTCCCATTACAAAGGGGAAAAGCTTCGTAAATTGCGCCAGGATATCCAAATCATTTTCCAGGATCCTTATGCATCCTTAAATCCGCGTATGACGGTGGAGCAGATCATTGCTGAACCGATGAGAGCTTTTGGCACTCCTAAGAAAGAACGAGAGGAAAAGATTGATTACTTACTTGATGTGGTTGGATTAAGTTCATATCACAAACATCGTTATCCACATGAGTTCAGTGGAGGACAGCGTCAACGTATCGGAATTGCTCGAGCTCTTACGCTTGATCCAGAATTAATCATTTGTGATGAGCCAGTATCCGCACTAGACGTGTCTATACAGGCGCAGGTCATCAATTTAATGGAAGACCTGCAAAAAGAATTTGATCTCACATTTATTTTTATCGCCCATGACCTTAGTGTCGTGCACCATATAAGTGATCGCGTAGCGGTTATGTACTTAGGAGAAATTGTTGAGGTTGGGGAAGTAGAAGAGCTTTATGCTAACCCGAAGCATCCTTATACACAAGCTTTACTTTCTGCTATTCCAGAAGCCGATCCACACCTTAAGCGTGATCGCATGGTTCTTGAAGGCGACCTTCCAAGTCCGTCAAACCCTCCAGCAGGGTGTAAGTTCCACACGAGGTGCCCGTTTGCCGAGGAGATTTGTCGGACGGAACATCCTGAGCTGAAAGATGTCTCTACAGGAGATCATCAGGCAGCTTGTCATCTTGTTAAGGAGGTGGTTGGAAGTAACGGATAGCGCATTATCGGTACAGCCAACCAAGAAGAAACACAGATCCATAATCAATAGGGGGTAATTTTCTTGAAAAAACATTTGTTTCGCACGCTTCTAGCACTAAGTTTGCTAGTTGTGCTAGCTCTAGCAGCATGTAGTGGTGAATCAACATCGTCTGAAAATCCAGATGATAGCTCAGACCAGAGCAACGAAGAAGATAACAGCAGCAATAATAACGATGGTAACAGTGATGAAAATGCAAGTGAAGGTTCTGGTAAGGATACATTAGTATTTGGTCGTGGTGCTGACTCCAAGCAGTTAGACCCATCTAAAGTAACAGATGGTGAGTCCATCTACGTTACACAGCAAATTTATGATCAGCTTGTTACGTATGAGCAAGATAGCACAGAGGTAAAACCAGCTCTTGCTACAGATTGGAAAACAAGTGATGACGGCACAGTTTGGACTTTCACTCTACGTGAAGGTGTGAAATTCCACGATGGTACATCTTTTGAAGCGGAAGACGTTGTCTACAACTTCGAACGTTGGACGAAATCTAAAGACTACATTTACTACGGTTATATGTTCGGTGGTCATGAAGATGGCTTGATCGAAAAAGTTGAAGCTGTAGATGAGTACACAGTTAAATTTACATTAAAAGAACCAAACGCTCCATTCATTCAGACTCTAGCAATGCCTCCATTTGGTATCGCAAGTCCTGATGCAATTGAAAAACATGGTGAGAATTACTTCAAGAACCCAGTAGGAACTGGACCATTCAAGTTTGAAAGCTGGACTCGTGGAGACCGCATCGAACTTTCAAGAAACGACGACTTCTGGGGTCAAAAAGCAGGCGTTAAAAACCTAACATTCCGTGTTATTCCGGATAACGGAGCACGTTTCATGGAACTTCAGTCTGGCTCTATTGACTTAATGCTTGGTTTAAACCCACAGGATCTTGAACCAGCTGAAAATGCTGATGGTCTTCAAGTATTCCGTCGTCCTTCTATGAACGTTGGGTACATGGCAATGAACACAGATAAAGAAGGTCCACTAGCTGATAGAAAAGTACGTCAAGCAATTAACCTAGCAGTTGATAAGAAAGAGCTTATTAAGTTGTTCGAAGGTCTTGGAAAGAGCGCGAAGAACCCAATGCCTCCAAGCCTATGGGGTTATAACGATGACATCGATCCATACGGTTACGATGTAGAAAAAGCGAAAACGCTTCTAGCTGAAGCAGGATATGGTGACGGAATTGACATTACGCTTTACACAATGCCAAACCCTCGTCCATACATGCCACAGCCGAAAGTAACAGCACAAGCGATTCAACAAATGTTGAAAGAAGCTAACATCAACGTTGAGATCGTTGAAAACGATTGGGAAACACACCTAGAAGTAACCCAAAATGGTGAGCATGACATGGCACTTCTTGGTTGGACTGGTGACAATGGTGACCCAGATAACTTCCTTTATGTATTACTAGATAAAGATAATGCAAAAGTAGGTTCTGCTGGTAACATTGCATTCTACAAAAACGATGAAGTTCATGATCTACTGAAGAGCGCTCAGTCTGAAATGGAGCAATCCAAACGTGCTGAGAAATACAAAAAGGCTCAAGAGATCATCCATAAAGATGCTCCATGGTTGCCAATTGCGCACACAACTCCACCTCTAGTAGGTAAAGATAATATTAAAGGTTATGTGCCACATGCAACTGGTTCTGAGAAGCTTCACACAATCACTTTTGAATAATAATAGAATTTAGAAATTCATTGGGGGTCTGGTCCCGCAACAAGTGGGATCAGACCTTACATATGTAAACAACTCAAATAGGATAAGCCACTTCACTTTAACAGGGAGAAACCTGCTAGAGTGAAGGTGCTTATCCAACAAACGAGAACAATATCTTACATTTTCTACATAGGAGGGATCACTTTGTTAAATTACATCATTCGTCGCTTAGTCATGTTAATACCAGTATTATTAGGGGTGTCGATATTAACATTTTCCATGATTCATATGATCCCTGGTGATCCAGCGCGAAGCATGCTGGGAACAAAAGCTAATGAAAAGGCTCTTACGGAACTGCGAGAGGAACTTGGGTTGAATGATCCTTACCTTGTGCAATATGGAAAGTTTCTTGGAGATCTGGCGCAAGGGGACTTAGGTACTTCGTTCAAGACCAAGGCGCCTGTTTCAGATGAATTAGAGAGTCGACTGCCTGCCACCATTGAACTAACCCTTTTCGCTATGGCGATTGCGATGGTTGTTGGTGTTTTGGCGGGTGTTATATCAGCAGTTAAACAATATTCATGGTTTGATAATCTTAGTATGACCGGGGCCTTGTTTGGGGTCTCGATACCGATTTTCTGGCTAGGTCTAATGATGATCTGGTTGTTCTCCGTTAAGCTAGGCTGGCTTCCGGCTTCAGGAAGATTATCAAGCGGAGTAGAGATTGAAGCGATCACACACTTTTATTTATTAGATAGTATTCTCACGTTGAACTGGTCAGGGTTTGCAGATGTATTCAAACATTTACTCATGCCAGGTGTTGCACTTGCAACGATCCCGATGGCCATTATAGCTCTTATGACGCGTTCGAGTATGCTTGAAGTCATGAACCAAGACTATATCCGTACAGCAGATGCAAAAGGTTTAGCTACTTACTTAGTTGTCTTTCAGCACGCATTAAAGAATGCCTTCTTACCCGTTTTAACTGTAATTGGGCTTCAATTTGGATTTTTGCTTGGAGGAGCTGTTTTAACAGAGACGATCTTCTCTTGGCCTGGCATTGGACGCTTCGTTTTACAATCCATTCTTGCCAGAGATTACCCAGTTGTGCAAAGTACCATTCTAGTCATTGCGGTTATTTTCGTGTTTGTGAACCTAATTACCGATATCTTATACAAATACATTGATCCACGTATTAGTCTCGATTAGAAAGGGTGTGAGATAGAATGTCAGCACAAATGGATTTAGAGCAAAATTCGAAAGTAAAAGCAAAAAAGCCAAAAAAAGAATCCAGCTTATGGGGAGATGCTCTTTCTCGGATATTAAAGAGTAAAACCTCTTTCATTGGATTAATGATTATATTGTTACTTATAGTTGTTGCAGTCCTAGCACCAGTTCTTGC
This sequence comes from Pontibacillus marinus BH030004 = DSM 16465, assembly GCF_000425225.1. Lineage (GTDB taxonomy): Bacteria > Bacillota > Bacilli > Bacillales > BH030062 > Pontibacillus > Pontibacillus marinus. The sequence continues at coordinate 190,150 of NZ_AULJ01000008.1, forward strand.
ACCATATCATCCCATTGATGATGGTAGTATTATTGACCGCTATCAACCACCTTCTGCTGAGCACTGGTTGGGAACCGATCAGCTAGGTCGAGATATTTTGAGCCGTATCATTTATGGTGCTCGTATATCGATTAAGATTGGCGTTATAGCTGTAGGAATTGCTTTTGTTGTAGGTACGTTATTAGGTGGAATCGCTGGTTACATTGGCCGTTGGGTCGATAATGTAATCATGCGTATTATCGATATCATGATGGCATTCCCTAGTATTCTACTAGCGATTGCGATGGTTGCGATTCTTGGAAAAAGCTTAACAAATGCTATGATTGCCGTTGGGATAGTTGGGGTACCACAGTTCGCACGTATTGTTCGTTCAACCGTTCTCTCGATTAAAGAAAAAGAATTTGTTGAATCTGCTCGTGCATCTGGAGTGAAAAATGGTCGTATATTAATGCGACATGTTTTACCAAACTGTATGGCGCCTATTATCGTTCAGGCTACATTAAGTGTAGGTACAGCGATTCTTGATGCAGCTGGTCTAAGCTTCCTTGGCCTAGGAGCTCAAGGGGCTACGCCTGAATGGGGCGTTATGCTGAGTGATGGAAGAGCTGCTCTTCAAACATCACCATGGGTTATCACATTCCCAGGCTTAGCTATTTTCTTAGTTGTTTTAGGCTTTAATCTATTCGGTGATGGTCTGCGTGATGCACTAGATCCAAGGTTGAAGCAATAGTAGGAAATTTCGAAAAACAATTTATATCACATGGGTTATCATGTACACTAAAGGATAAAGCGACCGGCTTTATCCTTTTTTGCGTTTAATGAGGTGTGTCTAATGAAAAAATATTCTCTAGCAGCGTTTTTGCTTTTCCTATGTGTAGGCGTTATGCTCGTGAATCAGCGTACTAGTGAAGGGGAAAAGATGAATACATGGCCCAATTTGCCAGCGCCAATAGGTGAAGCACCTATGCTGATCACTTCTGCAGGGCAGGCAACAGAGGGCAAGGTTTTTTCTTTTATTACAAAAGACCTTCACTTAGAAGGGGATTATCGCCCAAGAGCACTCGCTTCAGATCTATATGATTACAGCACTCTCGTTATCGTTGCCGGATATAGCCCACACGGCTTAAACCAAACCTATCGTTCTATTAAAGAGGAAAAGAAACGTGTTCATCGTTTGCTGCATGAGGCTGAGAGAAGTTCGATCCCGACCATTTTGATCCATATGGGGGGAGCTGCTCGCGACGATGAGATCACTTGGTCCATCATGGAGGAATCGATGCATCACCTTGACTATGTGATTGGTTTTCGAGAAATGAAGCAGAAAAAAGAACTTGTGAAGCTTGCTGACGATTACGACGTTCCAGTAACGCTTGTAGATGAAATGGAGGATCTTAGGACCCCATTTAACTCTGTGTTCCGGTAGAGTCTGGGGGGAGACACATGTATGATGATAGAAGAATAGCTATTGGAGCAGTAGGCGCATTTCTATTATTAATCGGCTTGTTGTTACCCACTTATACAACAGATTGGACATCGTGGCTCTATGAAAATATTGAATGGAGTCTTCAATCCAATGATAGTGGCCGTTTAATGATCACCGCATTATCCTATATTTCATGGTATTTAATGACGTTTTTATTCATATATTTAGGCGGCATGGTTCTGGCCAATATTTTTGCTAGAGATCATTCGTCCTTGCTATATCAAGGTTTGTTTGTGCTTATTGTCTTAGGTAGTGTGTATGCTTTTAATGAATTATATAATGAGCATTACTCCTATTTAATTCATTTGCTCGTACTTAGCATCTTATTGTTTCTGCAAAACTTCATCCCACAACAGAAGTATTTTTATATTATGTACATCGTGATTCTCGCATTTATTCTATTTTCTGTGCAGTGGTTAAACCTAATCCCAGGCATGACAAAGTTTGGATTTGGTAGTGATGATTTTGCCGTAAGCATTAAACTGGCGGATGAATACTTAACTGATCATATTCTTTTTAACACATTATCAACCATTCTATTTGGTGTGTTTTTTGTGATCGCGATCATCGTCACAACGATTCTGCACTTATATAGTAAACAAGTTATGATCTCAAGACAGTTCCAGGAACAGACCCAAGAATTAAAAGAGACGCGTGGTGCACTAATTGAAACAAATGTGTATAAAGAAATCCATTCCCTCGTTCATGATTTAAAAACTCCTTTGGTAACAGTTGAGGGATTGCTTTCTCTGTTAGCGATGAAAATCCAAGATACGAAGTCTCAAGCTTACTTTCACAAAATAAATGGTTCCATCGAGAAAATGAAAGATATGGTATCCGAGATTTTATATGAGGAAACGAAACGGGCACTGCATGTTCAGGAGCTAATCAATTACGTAGTTAGTCACATTTCATTGGATGATCCGAATATTGATTTAAAGGTAAAGGTTGAAGATGATTTACCAATGGTCCGAGTGAACAAAATTCGGATGTCGCGCGCGATTTCGAACGTCGTGGAAAATGCCATACTTTCTCTTCAAGGTGAAGGGGGAGAGGTGAACGTGCGTTGCCAGGAGAGTGACGAAGGTGTTTTGATTACCGTACAAGATGATGGAATGGGCATTGATGCGGCCTACCTTGAGGATATTTGGGAGGAAGGCTTTAGCACCAAAGATTCGTCAGGAATTGGACTGCCTTTTGTGAAAAATGTCATTCATCAACATGGAGGAACAGTTCAAATTGAGAGTGAGCCCCAAGTGTACACTCGTGTAGACATGTTCATTCCATTTCAGTCTAAGGAGGATAACAAAGATGATTCTCGTCATTGATGACAACGAAGATATACGCTATACCATACAAGAGATATGTGATTTTGGAGGCTGGGAGGTAGAAGGCTGTTCAAATGGGAAAGAAGGTGTCGCACATTTTGACCCATTCAAGCATGACCTTGTCTTAGTTGATTATCATATGCCTGAGTGGGACGGCGTGAAGACGGTAAAGGAATTACGTAAAAAAGCTCCCCATGTACCTGTGATTGTTTTGACCGTCGATGAACGTCAGGAAGTCGCAGATCAATTCCTGCAGGCAGGTGCAACAGACTTTGCGCTGAAACCTTTAAAAGCTCCTGATTTGATCTCACGTATTCGATTGAATTTAAAAATGGCCAAGCTACAAAATGACCAACAATCCGCATTTGTGGATAAAGGAATTAAAGAGGATACACTAAAACAAATCCAATCCTACTTAGCTGGCCAGTCTGAAGCGAAAACCATTAACGAAATTCAAAAAGATCTTCCTGTTTCTTATCAAACGGTTCATCGTTACTTAAACTATTTGGTGGAGATGGGGGAAGTTGAGTGCCAGAGTCACTATGGTACGAAAGGTAGACCGAAAAATAAATATGCGAAAATTTAATTTTGTAAGGTGCTCTGCCCAGGTGTTTTGGGGGAGCATTTTTTGGTTGAATGCTGGTGGGTGGGGTGTTCAGGCGGTTTTATAATGAATGCAGGCGATTGTTCGTGAGATTCAAGCGATAGTTACAATTGATCAGGCGGTGGTAGTAGAAATTCAGGCGCTTTTGGTCAACTTTCAGGCGATTGATCATAATCACTTCTTTAAACCTTTTTCCTCATGTATGAGCTCTTCCTTTTTCGTCCAAAATATTGGTAAACATAAGAAAAGGGTCGATGAGGACATGAGGCGACGTATTGGAGGGTCATTATTTAGCTTGGCTCTTATTCTCTTTTTAGCCGGGATCTCATTTGAAGAAGATTTTTGGACGAAAGCACCTGGGGATCGATCACCTTTGCAGCAATCACAAGACGAGTCACCTGATTCGGCTGAAAGCTACGATCACGATAATCCTCGTGTTAGTCCGATCGATTTGGCGAAGGAACAGAAAGAAGGCAAGACCACTGAAAGCACAGTGGATAAAACAGCTCAACCATCTTTTATACATGAAAATGGCCTTTCGATTTTGATGATTCAAGATGTTGAGAAGACAAAAGCTCATTTACATTTTGTTACATACCAACCCGAAGAGCATGCAGTATATGTATCCACTATGAAAGATTACGATGCTCAAATCGAAACGAAGAAGATGGTTGAAAAACTTGAATCAGACTTGAATTATCCGCTTGATTACTACATTCGAATGGATAAAAGTGCGATGAAGAACATTTCCAAAGATGTGATGGAGAACGCTTTTGTCCAACAAACATTGGAAAAGCATGAAGACCAAGTTGTTGGCGATAGTAAAGAATCCTTGAATTTAGGGTCATTAGTAAAAGACATGAGTCAGTTGTCGATTGGGACGTTAATGTCCTTGAATAAGCTCGTTACGTCATTGAGTCAAAAAGTGGAGACGAATCTATCGGTGGCAGAAGTCCTTTCGTTAAGGAGTAAATATGGCGTGGATGCATTTTTAGAGCCTCTTGAAGTGAAGCGAGGTCTAGAGTTTCGGGATTCTGTTCCTGTTATGAAGGAAGAGAGAGCGGAGGATTCTAGAACCGTGTCTGAGATGATGGGTGGTTTGTAGAAGGGAGAGTCGATCTGTGGTGCAGATCGACTTTTTTTGTTTTTTCAAAAGAGGAGGGTGATTCGTACCTAGGCGAAAGTAGTGCGTACCCGAGCGAAAGCAGAGCGTACCCGAGCGAAAGCGGCGCGAACCCGAGCGAAGCCGGCGCGAACCCGAGCGAAAGCAGCGCGAACCCGAGCGAAAGCAGCGCATACCCGAGCGAAAGCAGCGCGTACCCGAGCGAAAGCGCCTTGTACCTGAGCGAAGGCGGCGCGTACCCGAGCGAAAACAGCGCGTACCCGAGCGAAAGCAGAGCGTACCCAAGCGAAAGCGCCTCGTACCCGAGCGAAAGCAGCGCGAACCCGAGCGAAAGCAGCACGTACCCGAGCGAAAACGGATCGTACCCGAGCGAAAGCAGCCCGCACCCAAGCAAAAATCCCCCCCCCCCCCGCACTCCCTCACACTAGTACTCAAACACAACCATATCCCAATACTTAATCCTCGGAACATTCACGTGAACTTCACCATCTTCCTGCTCAAACTCAAGCTTCTGGGGAAGTCCTTTATTCCAGTCAGGAGAGGCAACCCAAACGTTCTTCACTTCTTTAGTTTCATTAATATAAAGCGTTAAGTCACGTTTCATAGAAGGTTCCGATTGTGTCCCTTTCGCGTCGCGCCAATTCATGTGTCGAGCATTGAAGTAATTGATTAAATGAATGACTTTCTTCTTATCACTTTCCTTCGCAAAAGCATAGACTTTTCCTTTTTCAGGCCTGTCAGAAAGGCGTACCCAATTTGAGGTGGATACGGTTAATGGTGCTTCTTGCAAACCATCTCGCAACAGATTTTCGTAAGCGACCATAAAATCATAATAATGCTTAAGCGACTGTGTTAATTCGTCACTCATGTGGAGCGTGTGGTGAGGGAAATAATCTTTCGAAAGCATATGTTCACCAAGCTCAATATGCGCTCCGCCTTGGGCAAAAAGCAACGCATCTGTGTACAAAATACCAGGTGTATTGAACTTTCCATTTCCATTCGATTTTTTATTGTTCATATAACCTGCGATTACAGTGTTTTTCTCGCCATTTGATAATTTGTTGTTTTCTTTTATGACGTTTTCTATCTCAGTATAAGTGCGAGCTGGATCCCACAGCTCAGTGTACATAAACGGTACGGGGGATTGAGCGATTTGCTCTTGTCCGTATTGATTTACTGCATTCATCACTAGATCTTTGTCTTCAAAAGTTCGCCGGGCATTTTGTAAAAAGCTTTTGTAGGTGTTAGGTAATTGAATGCGCTCACCACTGGAGTCATATACTTTACCGCGATTTCCGAGTTGATCGATATGCCACCCGTCAAAAGGTAAGTGTTCAAAAGCTGTTTTCTGATTGTTGAATATATAATTTTGCCAAGCTCCATTGGCAGGGTTTGTTAAGTAAATATCACTTTTCCAATTATCGGGGAGGTTATGTGAATCCACGTTTTCTTGTTGTTTATCTCGGTACAAATACCACTCCGGCTGGACACCATCCTTTTCGGCGTCGTCTAACGTGCCATTGATCAAATTGTAGGACATGGCATTCATGTTTTTTTGATGAGCTAAGTCGATATAGGTCTTAATCGTTTTGGAGTTTACTTTTTGATTAGCCATGTTATTCCAGTTTTCGGATGCATCATTTAATGGTAGATGGTACTCATCGAGCCAACCGTAAAATTGTATACCATTGATATGGAATCTACTTAGCGTATTGATTACAGAACTTTGTTTCCCTTTATCCATCTTTTCAAAAGAAGAGAGGAACCCATACCGAGGGAACTTTCCCCATGAAGAGGAAACATCGACAGCAATGGTTTGAAAACTATCTTGATTATGAAGCGGGCTAACTTTTACAAGATAGCCTTGAAAATCCTCTTCAGGTGGAGTCCATGTCCAATCAAACTTTTTATTTGAGACCTGTATGATTTTCTCATGGATTTTGTCTCCTAGGTGATAAAATTCAACTTTCATATCGATTGAATGTTCAGGTTTGTTGGAGAGGAATGCTTGAAAAGAAATGTCTGATCCAGGCTTGTAGCGTGATTTATCCTTTTGAAGGGAAACAACTTCCACATCATGTTTGATAGGTGATTTCTCATTAGGTGGCTCAAAGGATTCTTGCTCTGACCATAAAAATCTTGCAGGGATAGTTAATAATATGAAGACGCCGATAAATATAAGCGGTAGGACAAATTTCTTTTTCACTGAATCCCTCCTTATGTTTTCACATTCCTTATTAAATAAAAAAGACTAACAGGTGACGAGGCTGTTAGTCTTAAGATGCCTTTAGGGAAGGCAAGATATTCTTATGAAATCTCCACTTAAAGTGATGATAGGTAGTATCTGCTCTACCTTGCTATATTATTCGACATATTTCGAGGTTTTTAGGGGTGTTATGTTCAATGAAATATTATTGTAAAATTTTTAATTAAAATGCATTAAAAGAGCCAACTCTTGGATAAAGAGCTGGCTCAATTTAGCTTTATACCTCTTCTTTTTCAAGAATAAGGTAGTTAAGTTCTTTTGTTGGAATTTTATTATAATCTTTTTGTTTAGAGATATAGAAAATAACACCTAGTAGCACCCAAATACCTAGTGCGATATAAGATGGTGCTGTTAAGGAAGAGTTTAACGGCCAAGCCATGAGTAAGATGAAGAAGCCGAGTGCACTCAAGATACCTAAGAAGGATAAAGTTTTCTTCCCTGGTGTTGAAAATTTCTTAAACGCTGTAGCACAGCAGTAGAAATACGCAATTGTAACACCGACAGAAGACATACTAACAACCCAACCTAAGGCTTCACGTCCAAACCAAGGAGCAATTAAAGTAATTAAGGCTGTGAAAATGATGCCTACATATGGTGTTTTGAAGCGTGGGTGAATGCGATGGAACATCTCTGGCAAGATGCGAGCTCGTCCCATAGCGAACATTAAACGACTGGACGATAGGAAGAAACCGTTAAGTCCAGTGAAAATTCCCATTGTTAATGCGGTTGCAATAACGAAGACGCCTGCGCGTCCTAAGAGCCCTTCGATCGCATAACCCGTACCCCAGCTAGAGTTTGTATCTTTTACCTGCTGGATTAACTCTTGCCAAGGTTGAATGCTTGCAGTGATTAAGATCATAGCTGAATAAGCGGCACCAGCTGCGATTAAAGCATATACAATTAAGCGGAATGCTTTTTCAGGAGGGAAGTTAAACTCCTCTGCAGCCTGCGGAATATTGTCAAAACCAACATAAGCCCACGGAGCAATTGCTAAAACAGCTATAATGGAAGCAATCGCTGGCTTTCCTGGTGCAAAAGCTGGCTGAATGTTACTAACTGTTGCTGAATCATTAAGAAATACTGATATACCTAATAGTGTAATACCACCAAGTAAAACCATCGTAAATATAAACTGTGTTCGACCTGAAAAGCTTGCACCGCGAATATTTAAGATAGCGAATATGATAATAGCGATTGTTGAAATAAGCACTTCACCAAGGTAAACGTCCCATCCGGCAACTGTGTAAAGATAACCGACTTTAACGATCGACGGGAACAGGAATTTACCGAGCAACGCTAATGCTGAAGCGTTCAGTGCTACGATACAAATATAACCTAGTGTGAGGAACCACCCTGCTATAAAGGCATTGGTTCGTCCAAAACCGATATATGCATAAGCGAATTCTCCTCCGGAAACAGGAAAGTGTTTGATTAGGAAACCATAACTTACACCAATGATTGTCATTAGTATGGCTCCTAAAATCAACCCGATAACAACGGCCAATGGTCCTTTACCATCCATCCAGTCTGTTGGAAGTACAAATGCTCCCCAACCAACAGCTGAACCAAATGCAATGGCCCAGACCCAATGGGGTTTAAGGGTTTTCTCTAACTTTTTCCTCTGTGGATTTCCCATAAATTAAAATAGCCTCCTATGTTTTAAGTCCTACCCATTATACGCAATTATTGCCGAACGATGTCAAATAATATTTGTAAATTGTTTTCTCAAGTGTTCCTTTTCTTTATCATCACCGAATTCTGGGGAAATATTTATTAGGAGAGATAAGAAAAAGCTTTTTCCATCATAAGTTTTTTAGCCTATTTTTTGAAAAAAGAGTTTAATAGTGGTGGTTTTAGGTTATATGATATACGCTATAACTATTTATTAGGAAACTCATATAAAAGGATGAAGTAAATGTCATACCACGTACAAGTAGCAAAGTTATTTTTTAGAAGAGAGGACAGTCTTTTCAGGATTCGACAGGCGGAACAATTGCACGGACTCTGGAAACGAGTGGCGTGGTTTTTTGTTTTTTCCATGTTGTTATTCGGTTTTTTAGCATGGAAAGGTCTTGGGATGGATCCGATTTCTGTGATAGCCACTGAACTTAGCTTTGCAGAATACGAGTCCTTAAAGCTCTTCTTCCTTTTGGGAAGGATAATCTTTGGAATCATTTTAGCTCTAGCCATTCTATTTTTTACACCACTAGTATTCTGGATATTCACCGATATCCCATATCGTAAACTTGTGACTGTGCAACTGAATGTGCTTTTAGTAATGTTTATTGAACGACTTACATGGGTGTTTTTCATTCATTACATAGGTCTTGATTGGTACGTATCTCCATTATCATTTGGTATTATTACGTCTTACATAACGCAAATCGATTGGTGGATCTACTTTTTTGGAGCTTTATCTATATTTCAGATTTGGATCATGTGGTTCCAATGGAAATCGATCACCGATTTTTCTGAAATGGCTAAATGGAAGGCATGGATTTTAGTTATCCTTCTCCATATTTTTTATTGGGCAGTAGCAGCTACCCTAGCGATATACGACCTTCAATTACTGTAAAATCTATACTTTAAAAAGAGTAAAAGAATGCGGGGAATCGAGATGAAGAAAAAGACAAAGCTCTGGCTGACGAGCCTATTGATTCTTTCTTTTGCTATAGTCAATTTGTTTCTCGTTTGGCTGGATGAAACGAACATTCAACAAAAATCTTACATACAAAAATGGGAGCAAACGTTTGAAGAGGATCTATATAACGAACTGTTAGCAGAAGGAACACTTAGAGCAACAACAGAAAATCACGTTTATTTTGATGAGAAATTGGGATCTTTTCAACGATTTTTAGTTAAAGAGGGACAATCCGTTGAATCAGGCACACCTATTTATGAATACGCGGTTCGTGACTACCAAAAAAGCATAGCTGAAACCGAAACAGAAATAGCTAAGATAGAAGGAGAACTTCTTGCTTTAGAGGACTATTTAATGAGTGTTGAATTTATTGATGTTCCGGAACCAGATCCAGAAGAAGAGAATCAACGACCATTTGCCGAAGCAGAGGTAGCCAAACAACAACGTATTGCAAAAGTTGAATCTCAAATTGCGCAAAAAGAAGCGCAGCTCACTGCACTAGAGGACCGATTAAGTGACCTGGAGAGCAGAGATCAAGTAGTACAGGTTGCCAGTCCTTATGAGGGAACGGTCACGAATCTTTCTCAGTCTCTTCAAGAACCTGTCGTTACCTTGAAGCAATCAGATCTTGTTATAAGAGGCTTAGTGGACGAAGGCGTTCATCAACAAATCACAACCGATATGAAAGCACGCGGAGAATTGTTGAACCAAGAATATGCATGGAAGGGAACCGTGGATACAATTGGTACGTACCCAGAGAAAGAAGAGGATGAGGTAAGTTACTATCCTTATGAAATTCAGGTTGAAGATCTGAAAGAGGACCTGAACCCTGGTTATCATACTACCGTTTCCTTCATTACGAATGAAGCGCAAAATGCCATTACAGCTGAGATAGGCTGGATTCAGGAGCGAATTGAGGAAGTAGAGCCTGCTAAGGAAAAAGATAATCCAACAGATGAATCAGACACGGAAGACCAAACAACCGATCAAGTAGATCCATTACCATTTAAGAAACAGCGCTTTGTTTGGGCTATGACAGACAAAGGCGAAACCGTGATTCAACCTATTGAACTTGGCATGACCATGGGCGACCTTGTTCAAGTTACGGATGGATTAGCCCTAGGGCAATGGGTTGCAGACGAAAAAGAAAGCCAGTTCCGAGAAGGAAGCCTATTCCTAACGCCAATCAACTTAGATCATTTATCACTCTTACAAACAAAAGAATCAAACGGCAAAACCATTTGGAATTATATGAAGATGGGAATGCTCGTACGATAAAACCTCCTGTCTCAGGAGGTTTTTCTATAAATATGTGGAGGGTATGATACGATTAAGGATAAACATGAATGTAAGGAGAGGTGTTTATGAAAAAGTTGCTGCTGACCGGGTTTGAACCATTCTTAGATTTCACAATTAACCCTACTATGAGCATTGTAGATGAATTACATGGAAAATACATAAATGGATATGAAATCGTAGGAAAAGTGTTAAAGGTAGATTATAAATCATCAGGAGAAGAGATGATCGAGCACATACGCTCTGAAAAGCCTGATGCTGTGATCGCTTTAGGTCTTGCGGGTGGTCGTTATAAGATTACTCCTGAGCGAATTGCTGTGAACTGTAATGATGGAGAGCGTGATAATGAAGGGAATCTACCTGAAGGGGAAAGGATTATTGAGGATGGTCCAGATGGGCTTTTTTCAACGCTACCTATAAGAGGGATTGTGGCAAGCCTGAACGAAGCGGGATACCCGTCAGACATTTCAAACACAGCAGGTACGTATCTCTGTAATCATGTAATGTATCAAGCGTTATATGAACTTAAACAGCAAAGTCGAACTGTACCAGCAGGGTTCATCCATATCCCAGCTTCACATGAACTTGCCATTCAACACAAGAAAGTTCCGAGTTGGTCTCAACATGATTTAACCAAAGCCATCGAAATCTCTATTGAAACGTTGTCGTAGGGAGGCTTTAACAAATGGGAAATGACATAAACATTCATCCTTTAGGTGACTCAGGTTTAACGATCGTTGTAGATGATACCATTTCTCCTGAAGTTAATCAGAAGGTACTGGCTTTAGCGAAAGCAGTAGAACAAAACGAATTTCGATCAATCATAGAGGTCGTTCCTGCTTATACGACGATTGCTGTTTATTTTGACCCGTTAGTTACGAGCTATGACTACCTTTCTAAATCTATCCATAAGACATGGAAAGACCTTGAAATAGGTGATGAAAGTATCAGTCGAGAGGAAGTTATTATTCCTGTTCTTTACGGTGGGGAAAAGGGCCCTGACTTAGAAACAGTTGCTCAACATAACGGGTTAACGCCAGAAGATGTGATTTCACGCCATAAGGCGAGTGACTACCTTGTTTATATGATCGGCTTTTTACCAGGTTTCCCATACTTGGGTGGTTTAGATAAAAAGCTCACTACTCCAAGACTAGAAACCCCGCGTCAAGAAGTTCAAGCGGGTTCAGTGGGGATAGCAGATCAACAAACTGGTGTATATCCACTCGACTCACCAGGTGGTTGGAATATCATCGGTCATACTCCTGTAAAACTTTTTGATCCAGAACGGGAGGAGCCTTTTTTATTAAAAGCCGGTCAGTCGATACGATTTAAAGAAGTTAATGAAGATGAATGGCACTCCATTCAAGAGCGTGTGAAGCGTGGCACTTATGAAATCGAAGTACGTCGAGGAGGAGGATAAGAATGACTCGAATTGATATCAATGCTGACTTAGGTGAAAGTTATGGAGCGTTTCAAGTTGGAGAGGATGAAAAGCTTCTTGAAGTCATCTCCTCAGCCAACATTGCTTGTGGTTTTCATGCGGGCGATTACAATGTAATGGATTCGACGATTCAGTTAGCAAAAGAGAAAGGTGTGGCGATTGGGGCTCACCCTGGTTTTCCTGATTTATTTGGATTTGGCCGCAGAGATATGAGCATGTCCCCGGAAGAAATTTATCGTGCTATGATCTATCAATTGGGAGCGATCTCTGGTTATTGTCGTGTGCATGATGTACAACTCAGTCATGTGAAGCCGCACGGAGCTTTGTATAATATGGCTGCTAAGCAAAAGGAAGTTGCTGAGGCTATCGCAAAAGCTGTGTATGATTTTGACTCCTCTCTTATTTTATATGGGTTATGTAACAGTCTCCTGTTAGATGAAGGAAAGCGCCTAGGTTTGCGTGTGGCTGCTGAAGCCTTTGCAGATCGTACGTACACAGATGAGGGACTCCTCACACCAAGAAGTCACGATCATGCTGTATTAACAACAAAAGAAGAAATTGAAAAACAGGTCTTAAACATGGTGGAGTACGGAAAGGTAACTACGTCGTCCGGAAAAAACATTGATTTAAATCCAGACACAATCTGCTTCCATGGAGATGGTCTATCTGCTTTTGATCATGCTGGACATATGAAGCGTGTACTTGAAGAAAAAGGAATAACTGTGCAGAGTGTGGGGGAGTAGCATGAGTGTACCGATTTTTTCAATAAAGAAAGAGGGCGTGTACACGTCCATTCAAGACCAAGGTCGTTACGGGTATCAATCAAAGGGCGTTCCCGTATCAGGTGCGATCGATCGTTACGCATGTCTAATCGCAAACCATCTTGTTCAAAATAGCGAGGAACAAGCATGTCTTGAAGTCACGTTTGGCGGAACCGAACTGATTGCGGAAAAAGACCATCGAATTGTGATCTGCGGTGCTGACTTAGATGCCAAACTCAATGGTGAAGTTGCTCCACTATGGAAAACGTTTGTGATTCAAAAGGGAGATACGTTGAAGTTTGGCGGTCCTATAAATGGGACGCGTGCTTATGTTGCTGTAGAAGGTGGGTTTGACGTTCCTTCTTATTTAGGGAGTTATTCTGTCTATGAACGTGGAGGACTTGGTGAGAAAGTATCCAAGTCTGACTCTATATATGTGAAGGAAGAATCTTATACTCTAGTTAAAAGGGGAGTAGTAGAGCAATATCTGCCCTCATATGAAAAAGAGATAGAGGTCGGCGTTATTCCTAGTCACCATCATCAAGACCTTTTTGAAGAAGATAGTTATGCTGCTTTTTTTGAAACGGAGTACCAAGTCGCAGGTGGCGATCGAATGGGGATTCAACTGAAAAACGATCATAAGCTGCGCTTCAAAAATCGCGGAGATATCTTATCGGAACCGACTACATTTGGAACCATCCAAGTTCCATCTAGTGGAAATCCCATTATCCTGATGGCTGACAGTCAAACGACTGGAGGCTATGCAACCATAGGAACTGTGGCGACGGCTGATTTGTGGAAAGTGGCTCAGTTACCGCCTGGGGGAAAGGTTTCATTTAAAGAGGTTAGTTTGGATGAAGCGGTTGAACGACATAAGGAGCAGCAGGAATTGTTGAAGTGGATATAGAGAAGGCATGTGATAGGATCTATCACGTGCCTTCTTTTTACTCAATCCAGAATTAAGAGGATGCTATCCAGAAAGGTAGGAGCTCAATCCAGAATTAAGAGGATGCTATCCAGAAAGATAGGAGCTCAATCCAGAATTAAGAGGATGCTATCCAGAAAGAAAGGAGCTCAATCCAGAATTAAGAGTGTTCTATCCAGAAAGGTAGGAGTTCAATCCAGAATTAAGAGTTTTCTATCCAAAAAGAAAGGAGCTCCATCCAGAGTTAAGTAGGCTCTATTCAGAAAGAAAAGAGCTCAATCCAGAACTATGACCATTCTAACCAAAAAAAGAGCACTCCAACCAAAGCCAGAGTGCCCGTTTCAAACTAATATAGTATTACCAATCCGTACGCTTATACCTTTCCAGCAAGTCCTCAATAAAGTGAATAAGCTCAGGACGAAGCTCATCACGCTTCAAAGCAAGTTCAATGGACGTTTTGATAAACCCTAGTTTCTCACCAACATCATAACGATCCCCTTGAAACTCATAAGCAAACACACGCTGAATTTCATTGAGTTTCTGAATCGCATCTGTTAATTGAACTTCATTACCAGCACCAATCTCTTGCTTATCCAAGAACATCATCACTTCAGGTGTTAAAATATAGCGGCCCATAATTGCTAAGTTAGATGGGGCGTCACCTGGCTGTGGCTTTTCGATAAAGTTGCGAACATGATAGCGATCACCTTCTTGATCAGAAGGGTCAATAATACCGTAACGGTGAGTTTCATCTTCAGGTACAGATTTCACGCCTACTACAGAAGAACGTGTTTCTTCATATTGTTCGATAAGCTGCTTTAAGCAAGGGGTTTCGGACTCTACAATGTCATCACCTAGTAACACTGCAAAAGGCTCGTCACCAATGAATTTACGTGCACACCAAACGGCATGGCCTAGTCCCATCGGTTCTTTTTGGCGAATGTAGTGAATTTCTACTTTTGAAGATTGCTTTACTTTTTCTAGAAGCTCTAGCTTTTCCTTCTTAACCAAGTTTTCTTCAAGTTCGAAAGCATGGTCAAAATGGTCCTCAATCGCTCGTTTCCCTTTACCCGTAACAATAATAATATCTTCAATGCCTGATTCAATGGCTTCTTCTACTATGTATTGAATGGTTGGCTTGTCTACAATTGGGAGCATTTCCTTCGGCATAGCTTTTGTTGCAGGTAAAAACCTAGTTCCTAGTCCTGCTGCTGGTATGATTGCCTTTTTAATGGTCATGGTTAGACTCCTTCCGCTATTACTTAATTACTTCTAATTATAATGTTATCGAAATGAAAAATAAAATGCGAGAAATGTAATGGAATTGTTATACCAGTTGTGATAGGGGTGTGGTAGAATGAGAGAAATATTTCAAGGAGCACTAGACATGAAAAAGATGTTCTATTGGTTTTTGCCGCTCACTTGGATGGGTATGATCTTTTACTCATCATCCACCCCATATCAAGAACAAGATATGAAGCCACTTTTAAGTAAATACACTGATTTATCCTTTTTAAAACCTTTTCTAGACTCCATTACATTTACGTATCATCACTCTGAGGTGAGTGTTGCCGCTTTAGGTGTAGAAGGGTTTATTGAGTATTTTATACGAAAAGGAGCACACGTAACCGTATTTCTCCTTTTGTTTTTATTGATTTATATAGCTTTTCGGAAGACAACGAGTCTGATGCTTCGTACATGTATAGGGTGGAGCTTTTTCATAACCGTGTTATATGCATCACTGGATGAGGTACACCAAGGATTCACTCCAAACCGAACCCCTTATTTCGGCGATGTTCTGTTAGATACAATTGGAGCTGTAATTGGAGTCTCTTTTGTTTATATGTATATGTTTGGAAAAGCGAGAATAGGGAAGAAAACAAATAAAGCTAGTCGTTAGGCATTTCACAGTGACGAAACATTTAACGAAGCATAAAATACATCGAGGTGGTCAACATGGAAAGACTAAACTCAGAAAAACTACAAACAATCCTTGAATCGCTTATTGATAAAACAGAACGTTATCATATTGATACATCAGAAGAAATGATTGAACAACTTATATCCCAATTGGGTCAGTTTAAAGCGCAATAATTAAATCGTGTAGAGAGACCGGCTAACATCAGCCGGTTTTTTTATTGCCAAAAATTTGTGTTTTCTTTTAATAGGAATTGGGAATCAGTATGTTGGGTTAAATTCTATTATTTGGAATATTTGAGAGAGTATGTGTCGAATTGAATGGAGTTATGTCATAAAAATTGGGTGGTGAGTGAAACTTTTCTAGGCCTGTAAACGTCTATAATTGTGTAGAATCGTTCATTTGTCCAGTGTATTTTTATATGCAAAAATTGTATAATTTTAGTAAGTAGAGAAAGAGATACTAAGGGAGGATCATTATGCTACATAAGAGACTAAGACATCAGTGGTTTGTTCGAGTCCTTTCGGTTCTAGTAATCTTTCAACTCATCGGCTCTTCGATGGAGTTGTCCTGGTTAAACTGGACTGATCAAGGAAAGGTAGAAGCAGCGGGTTATGATATTACAGAAACGAAGAAAATTTTGCCTAGTGCAACTTATAAAACTGAGAGATTAGATGAGGGTTATCTTGAGGAAAATGTGAACATTATGCAGGTTCATGTAGGTAATCCGAATACAACCATACAAATGAATTATCCAAAACCATTCCCTTCACTTGGAACGGTGACATCACAAGCGAAAAATGTGAGCAAAGAAGGTAATCGAGTAGTAGGTTCTATTAACGGATCTTTCTATCATACTACTAATGCAATGCCGGCGTACTTAATCTCTGAAAATCAATCTCTATTTAACTTAGGGGCGATTTCAGCTGGGTCAGACGAGTACATGAGTGTTCCTACAGCATTTGGAATGACTAACGATGGTAAAGCAATGATAGGAAAATATAATTTAGACATGCGTTTCCTCCATGATGGAGGCGTAATTAGCGTGGATTCCTTAAACCGTTCTCGTGGCGCGGGGGAAATTATTTTATACACCTCCTCTTATCATTTGGATTGGACGAAAACAAATGAATATGGAATTGAGATTACTGTTGAAAATGCAGACAAGTCCCTTGACTCTGATAACATTAAGTTTGGCGACCTGATTACCGGTGAGATTACTGATATTAGAGAATATGGGGAAGAGGGACGTACAAAGATTCCTGACGATGGATTTGTTCTTTCTATTCAAGGTGGACAGCTGGCTGAACAGTTTAAGTACACAGAGGTTGGAGAAGATATCACTCTAAGAGTAGATATCGATGATAAATGGAAAGACACCAAGTTTATGATGGCAAGTGGTCCTATGCTCGTTAATAATGGTGAAGTCGACTTAACGATTGATAAAGACAGTTACCGAGCAGACACACGACATCCTCGTACAGCTGTTGGGACAAACAAAGATGGATCAAAAGTTTACTTTATTACAGTTGATGGTCGTCAAAATGGCTTTAGTGATGGAATGACATTATCGGAGTTTGCGAATTATATTGAAAGCAAAGGAATCTATGATGCTATTAATCTAGATGGTGGTGGATCTACTACCATGGCAGCTAGACAGCCAGGTGATATGTACCCTACTGTCCTCAACAGCCCATCTGGTGGAACACAACGTGCTGTTTCCACAACTTTACATGCGGTGAGCACAGCACCAACTGGAGCTCCGGCTATTCTAGAAGCACACAGACGTGAAGATGGAAAAGTTGTAAAAGGGTCCACAACAAGAGTGGCTGTAGATTATCTATTAGATCAATACTACAACCCACTTAATATTGATCAATCTAAGTTAGAGTATTCGGTTGAAGGAAATGTTGGCCGGATGGAAGGCGAAACATTCTTCGCGGAAAATGAAGGCTCTGGACAAATTGTAATATCTTATGGAGATGCTGAGAAGAAGCTTCCGATTGAAGTTGTTGAAACGGTGGATCGCTTAGAAATTACACCTGGAGATGCGAACTTAGGTACAGGTGTAGAACAACAATTTGATGCTCAAGCATTCTCAAATGATAATTCCAAGCTCATCTTTAATGAAAGTACGATCGAATGGAAGACAGAAGGTGACATTGGAGAGATTGATCAAAACGGTTTATTAACAGCAGCCGATACCTCAGCTGAAGGTTCAGTTATAGCAGATCTTAACGGCTATGAGTATAAAACTTCTATTTCAGTTGGTGGAGAACGCGATGTAATTGATGAATTCACAAGTAATAATGCTTGGTATCTCGATACAATTCGAGCTCGTGGCTTAGATCGCATCAGTAAAGCATTCGAACCAGTAGCTTCTGGAGATACATCCATGCATCTCGAATACAATTTTGCAACTGGTGAAACTGGAACTGCTGCAACTTACATTGTTCGAGAAAATCCAATTGAAATCGATGGAAGACCAGATCACTTAGGTATGTGGGTTTACGGCGATGGCAAAGATCACTGGTTACGTGGCAAAATACAAGATGGTAATGGAGATACGTACTCTATTAGCTTCACGGAGAATGGTGAACTGAACTGGAATGGATGGAAGTACGTTAAAGCAGACATTCCAAATGAAGCCAAACTTCCACTTAAGGTAAGTAAACTATACGTTGCTGAACCTAGTGAAGATAACAAGGACTGGGGCACCCTTCATCTAGATCGCTTAAGTGCATCTTATAAAGACGAAGAGGAATCCCTTCATAACCTTGTCGATCATGCCTTTGTGAACAATAATAAAGAATGGACGATTACATTCAGTACAGAGTTAATGAATTCAAGCATCAATAACGAGAGTATTTACGTTCAAGATGTAAGTGGCAACAAGGTCGATGCGAATGTGTCATTAGACTCTAGTAAAACAAAAGTAACCGTTACGCCAGCAGGTGATGGCTACACAGGAAACAAATTCTATCAGCTCGTCGTCACCACAAAAGTAAAATCAAGTGGTGGAGCGAATATGAGACAAGAAGTTACAAAAGTATTCCAAGTAAAATAAAGTTGAGATAGGCCGTCCCTTATTGGGGCGGTCTTTTTTTAAGTAAAGAAAATTAGAGCTCATAGATGTCTAGCTCCAGCGCCCAGCAACGAATGGACTTCCCTCGCCTCCGTACGATAAGTCAACATCGATTCGTTTCTCTAATCGTGTTTCCTTTATACGTTTGTACCATGAAATTTCAACAAAGAAGGAGCCCGACGTAGTTAAATTTCTAGATAAAAGTACCACGGCAACTAAGCTTCTGTCTGCGCCTGTCGGCTTGTCAATCAGCAAGTTTGGTTAATCGTACTGCGGGCTCAGTCCAGTCCCTTCTTTGCTAAACGGGCGCTTGCGCTTTTCTTATTAGTGACTATAGTCTCATCTCTCGATTTATCCTAATTTATTCTTTATCTTCTATGAAAAATGTCCGATATAAAAGTATATATTGAACTGTCAGGATACGAGGTTTTAGTACATACTTCTACAATCTGAAAATATGAAAGGGGGGAAGGCACGAGCTGATACACCAAGGACCTGACATCGAAGTTGAAACCAGTTCGTGTCTAATTATGAAAAAGATGATGAAAACGTCAAAGAGAATGTGGTTTACACTCATCGCAGCTCTACTCCTGTTTACAGGTTTTATGAGCTACCCTTCAAACACGTCTCCAAAAATCGTTGAGGCGGCAAGTGGGGGGCAAGTGATGATTACATCAAGTTTTGAAGAGAGAAGAGGTCGCACAGTAAGTTTATCCGTGCTTGTATCGGATATTGAAGATGCAGATGCAGGTTCGTTCGAGCTCCATTATGATGCTGATGTAGGTTATGTTACTGAAGCGGAAAAAGGAGATGCAATGCCTGAAGGAGCATTATTTGTAAAAAATATTGATCAAGCAAGAAATGGTGTCATTAAGGCAGCATGGGCTAGTGATGACGGAGAGGTTAAAGATGGTGAATTACTTACTCTTGAATTCCGTTTAATGCACAGAAACCGAAAGAACAGCACAGATTTAGATCTATCAAATGTTCAACTGTTTGATGAAGATGGTGACCCTATTTCATTCAATGTGGTGGATGGAGACGTAAAACCATTCAATGGAAAGAAAAAGGCTAGCCAAAAGAACATCAATTCCAATAAGACTTGGACGATCAAGTTCAATACACCAATGAATCGCAGTACGTTAAACCCACATACGATTACCGTGACGGATGATCGTACAGGTGAAAAGATTCCAGTAAAGGTTAAAATGAGTAAAGATAAAAAGTCTGTAACAGTATCTCCTGTTAAGCACTATGTAAAAGGGAGTTACACACTAACAATTAATGATCAAATTCAATCCTCACACGGGGACAGCCTAAAAGAAGCTGTGCAACTTCCGTTTACCGTAAACTAACAAAAAGGTGGTGACCAACATGAGAAAATTGATGATGACCTTATTGGTTTTTGTATTAACAACAACTTTAATGCTTCCAGGAATGTCAGATGCAGCTTCAACTCGAAGTCCAATGATAGAAGTTGGGAGTGTAAGTGGATTAGATGGGGAAGTAAAAGTGCCAATCCGATTACATAATCTTTCTCGCATTTCCACAGGAAGTTTTAAAATTGATGATCCAACGAGTTCAGCTTTTGAACTAGAGCGTTTTGAGTTAACACCAATGTTCGATGGAGGCCAATTTAATACCACTCCTAGAAAAGATGGAGATGAGTTATATGTGGACTTTATCTCTAGTGATGAAGGAAACAATGTAAATGTAGAAGAAGCGACAATTGGCTATATCGTATATGATATCTCAGATTCAGCAGGAAAAGGGACACAATCTCTTTTATCCCTTGAGGAAGTTTCTTTGCAAGACCAGTCTGGCAGAGACCAGCGCTTTGAACGATTCAATGGCATGCTAACCAAAGAGCGTCCTATGGGGGATGTATTAGGAACCAATGACGTAAACGCAGCCCAAGCACTTCGCATTCTTCAGCATGTGAGTGGTGACAACCCACTTAGTGGTTATGATGTGAAGAATTCAGCTGATGTTGATGGGGACGGAAACATCGCTCAAGCAGATGCTATGAAAATACTACGAAATGTAGTCGGTTTGGAAGATAGCTTCATCCAAATCAAAACGAATAAATTACCTAATGTATTGTTGGAACAAGAATACCATGCTCAACTACAAGCAGACTTTGGTGCGGAACCTTACACATGGTCAAGAGGTCGCGGAAGTCGCTTACCATCAGGGATCAGACTAGACTCTGAAACTGGTGTTTTATCAGGTACTTCTACGAGAGAAGGGGAATACAGCTTTTCTATAGAGGTTACAGACCGAAATGGGAACTCTACCACTAAAGAATTTAAAGTGAATGCAATTGAAAGTAACGTAGAATCGATTGAAAGCTTAGATCCAGTTTCCGTTGAAGCGGGAGAAACACCTACGCTTCCATCTTCAGTAGAAGTTACCTACAAAGATGGATCTATAGCACAAGAAGACATATCTTGGGCTCCAGTAAATACATCTCAAACAGGAACCATTGTTGCTACAGGAGATGTTGGAGACACTGGTCTTACTGTATCTATTGAGGTAGTCGTGCACAATGATGACGAGGAGCCTTATATTGCAGAAGATCAAATTGTGAGTGTGGAGAATGATTATCTTGGACTCCTAAATGTTCACACAATTGAAGTGAATGTGAAGAAAGCTGTCTACAAAATGAATGTTGAGGCCCAAGTACGTACAGATTCTGGACGCACTCGAAAAGAAACAATTGCAATGCACTATGAAGGGAATAACAAGTTCAGTTTAGCCACGCCACGCTTAGCTGCTGGACAAACGATAACGCTTATTGCTTACGATGAATTTGGAGATAAGATTACAGAGAAAGAATATAGGCTTAAATAAAAGGGGGAGAAAAGAGATGAAGAATATGATGAGAAAGTCTATGACTCTTCTATCATTAGCTTTAGTGGTTTCCTTCATTACTAATATAGGAAATCCAGCTTTTGTATCTGCTGCAGCAACACTTGATGATGATATTACATCTATTGAATTTACAGACATTAACCAGAATTCAGCTACAATTGAGTTGGAAGCTAATACTACTAAAGAAGCGGATATGCTTTACTATCTTGTAACAGATAGCACAAAACCTATCAGTAACTATTTCGATGATGATTATGGGTTTTATTCAGGAAGTGGCAATGAACTAGAACAAATTGTTGTCGATCCTTATAAAGATCTGTACTCAAAATTTAGCACAGATGTTGATACAGACATTATAACTGGCAAGCAAGCGATTAACTCCGGTTCTACAATCACGCTAAACTTTAACAATAAGATTCAGCCTAATACGAATTATCAAGTCTATCTTGTAGCTGGCTATAATGAACCGGGTACAGCCCAACCTACAGTTAAAAATGGGGGGAACACTGAAGCTTTAATGCTAAGTTACAGTGGTTCTGATAATTTTACTGTTGTAGGTGAGGGTAGTAACACCTATGTAGCAGATAAGACAAATGATGACAAAATTCATATCTACAAAGATAGTATATCTTCTGCTAATGAATTACTTGTACTAGATATACCAGTAAATGAGTATAAACCAGGTGATCAATGGGTAATTGAGGATAACAGCAATAACAATAATGTTATCCCAAAACCACATGCACAATTTGTTGATACAACATCTGCAGCAAAAATTTCAAGCATGGTCAATGACGCAGATCTCACTCAAGGAGAAATCCGTTTCTCAACAGATTCATTTACACAAATTAAGGATGGTTTTGGATACGATAATACGAAAACTGGATTTTACGTAACTGGAACTCCTTCAAACATCCAGACTGAATGGAACTATACTCGTGGAGTACTTTCAGGAAACCTTGGGGATGTTACAATCCGATTTGAGAGTGATATTTCTTTAACAGACGGTGGGGAAGGTATTAAGGTACTAGATACATTAACGAATGAAAATTATCTAACTGGCACTCCAACTGTCTCTAATGGAAATGAGTTAATTATTGACTTCAAACCACTCAAGCCAAACCGTCAATATTTCGTTCATATTCCAGATGGTGCAGTTGCTACAGAAACAAATGAGTATGGCTTAGGTGAGTTCAACTCAGATGTATTCGATCGTTTAATTTTCTACACAGAGAAAAAGCCAAGTGTTGTAAGTGCTTATTTCAGCCCTGGTTCAGATCACTTTGATCCAGACTCTAGTCCATTCCGTATGAGCTCAAGTGATGAGATCTATCGAATTCCAGAATTAATTGGTGTTAACAAGATTGGTGTAGGTGTAAACCAGGCTTTAGTTATTCAGTTTGATGATAAAATTTCAAACTTAAATACTGGTAAAGTATCTGTTACAACGAATCCAGTTAACCCGGATCTTAATTATAGTGCAGAAATTAATGAAGATAATCCAACTGAACTACTTATTACATTTGATACATCACACCCAGACCGTTTGTTAGAGTACAACACGAAGTACACAGTAACGATTGAATCAGGAGCTTTAAAGGACCGTTACGGTGGTGGTGTTTACTCTGAGAACGACAAAATGATTTTCAAGTTTAAAACAGCAGATGGTTTCAACAATGCATTTATGCGTAAGACAGCACAGGAATTAAACAGCGGTATCTTACAAACTCCAAGTGAAAACATCGCGATTGATATACCGAAAGTTTATATTCAGCAGTTAGAAACAATTCACTACCGTGATGGTTTGATCTCAGATGAGCGTACTGCTCCTAACCTTACGAATATTAAAATTGATGCTGAAGAAGACGTTGATAAGATTAGTGTTGTTACGGACCGTGGGGTACGTCCTAACCTTACAAGAGGGGCAGGGGGACAGTTCTCCACTACATTTGCAGGTTTAAATGCAGATGTAACTGACATTGAAGTTACAGCTTATGATGCTTACGGAAAGGTTCTTGAGCGTCGTTCATTCCGTCTTCAAGGCGCACCAGGATCTGAGTTTAAAAATGACTATGTTCCAGAGATCACGGATAATTTCGGTAAGATCGTTTCACTGTATGAACTTATGAAGGATCCGGAAATCATGGAAGATGTACTCGAACAGATTCCTGTTAGTGAACTTGATCGAATTGGGGTATTCCAGCCTTACTTTGAACCATATGATCTAATTACAGATTAAAGAAAACATTAAGGATGAGTTCTCTTTTCAAAGAGAGCTCATCCTTTTTAATACATAAAAAGGGCTGACGATTAATAAACCGTCAGCCCAGTAGATTTAATATGTTTCAAATACCATCTTCGTTCCATTCTTTAATGGAGTTCCACTTTTCGATTTAATGGCATCTGTGATATATAGATAAAATATTGTATCTCCTCGAAGTTTCTCAATTGGTTTGATTGAAACGGTTTTACCATCATTATACAATGAGATATCTAGTTCAACTTCTTTTGAATAGATATCTTCTATATATACCGTATTTTCATTAACTGATTTTGGATCAAGTGCTGTATTAAATTGGATATCCCAAGTTTTTGTTCTAGATACATTATTTCGTTCTTTTTCTAGTAACCAGCCATCTCCATTTGGCCCAACTTGAACTTCAATCTCTTGCTTATAGCTTCTATCTGCTGTTCTTCCTACAATCGTTACAGTACCAGAAGATAATGCTTTTACATTCCCTTTAGAGTCAACGGTTGCAATATCTTCATCTTTGGATCTCCAATACACTTTTTTATTGGACGCATCACTAGGGAAGAATTCTGTTTCGATTTGTTTAGTATCTCTTGCTTTTAGTGACATGGAAGAAGGAATTTGAAAGCCTGATAACTTTTTATATTCCCCAGCTTCTACACGGACTCTGATCTCTCCACGTTTGCGTTTATCCTGGGTTGTAACGCTTATTGTCGCTCGGCCATTGTTTTTAGCTGTGATTTCACCTAATTGATTGACTTCTACCACATTTTCATTACTACTAGACCATTTATACACGTGTTGATTCGTAGCATTCATTGGATAAATGTAATAGTCTAGTTGATATTCTTGTCCTTCAATCATATCAAGTCCATCATCATCACCACGAATATGAATTTCATCAACGGGTATTGTGACATAGACTGTTATTTCATCCGTCCATCCACCATCGATAGAGGTAGCTTTTATTGTTGTTTTTCCTTCAGATTCAGCGGTAACAACGCCACGTGGATCGACACTCACGATACCTTCATCTTTAGATTCCCATATGATTCGTTTATCTGTCGCATTGAACGGATAAACCTGAGCATTAAGCTTGAAAGAATCGTCTTCCAAACCATCGTCAGTTAGTACTCTCTCAAGTGTTAGAACATTTTTAGTTATATCTATTCCTGTAACAGGAACCTTAATTGATACTTCAGCATGATCCGTATATCCACCACTTTTAGTCGTTACAGTGATGGTTGCTTCATTCTCTGTACTCGAATCAGCTACTGCTGTGATTTCGCCATTTTCATTAACGGTTACGACATCCTCGTTACTTGATGACCACACCACATCTTTAGAAATGGCATCAGAAGGGAAGACGGTAGCTTTTAATTGTGTGCTTTCATCTGGTTTTAATTCCACTGTGTGTTGATTTAACTTTACTCCTGTAACAAACGCAATGTTTACAGAAGTTGGTTTGTGGCGATTGGTATTTGTACCACTACCTAATTGACCATTTTGGTTTCGTCCCCAAGTATAAATGGTTCCATCTTCTGTCTTAGCAATGGAATATTGATCGCCTGCTGCAACTTCTGCAACATTTTCTAGTTCATAAAGTGGTTCTGGATTAGATACGATTTCTGTTCGTTGAGATATACCAACTTCACCAAAACTATTATTTCCCCATGCCCAAACTTGTCCACTGCTATCGATTGCTAGATTATGAGCATCTCCTGCAGCAATCGTTTCTATATTAGACAATCCAGGAACAAGGTAAGGCTTTGCATAATCTCGATCATCTTGGTTACGCTGGTTAAAATCATTCACGCCCCATGACCACACATTCCCATTTTCGTCTAAAGCTAAGGAATGAAAACTTCCCGTTGCTATAGATTTAATAGGAGGGAGGCCTTCAACTTCAGAGGGGTTCTTTGTGCTTTCTAAACCAGAAGACATTTGGCCGCCCCAGTTTTCTCCCCAGGTCCATACGGTTCCATCTTCATCAAGAGCAAGATTATGACTTCTATAGCTGTTGATCTCTACTATATTTTCAAGTCCTAGCACTTGTTCTGCAACTCGTTTGGTTCCTGTTGGAATGTACTGATGCTGCCCTAACTGATCAAACTCGTTGGATCCCCAACTCCAAACTGTACCATCAGCTTTTAAGGCAACTGAATGCTGATCCCCGGCTTGAATAGCAATGACATTTTTTAAGGTTTGTTCAGTGTATTGGGAGTCTGAACTACTTTGCTGATATTCTTTAACCTCTTGTGGAGTTGAATAAGAAAGTTCATGTTCATTATTACCAATTTGCCCCATGTTGTTAGCACCCCAAGCTAGGACTCTACCAGATTTGGTAATTGCTAAAGAATGTTGTTTACCAGCAGCTAAAGAGACAATATCTTCTTCGTCATGTTCAAAATCTGTAATCTCGATTGGTCTTAATTCATATGAGTTTTTCTCGTTACCAAGCTGAGTGAATTCATTCCAACCCCAAGCTAATATCCGTGGATCACCATCTGAATCATCTGTTAGGGCAAGCGTGTGTCCATTATTTATTGATATGGTTTGCTGGTTGTTATCTGCAGCTTGAACACTTACGAACTGTATCGCACTAACCATGAGTAATCCGATTAGTACTAACAGAGAAAATCTTTTATTCATCCTCAATCACCTCTATTCGTAATAAATCTTAGCCTTATTAATATCCTGTTCCGTGTAACCTTTAGGAACATCTGTAGCTCGGTAATAACCATTACCATCATCGTAAAACCGTATCTTTTCGTCACCAAGTCGGATAAAGATGCTTTGAGTGCTGGATAGATTTAGTCGGTCTTTCTCGATTATGATTTCAGAGGAACGATCAACATAATCGAGGACAACCCCACCAACATTTTCAATAGTTAATTCTGCATCATCTTGTTGATTAGGGACCACTGAAAACGTCATTTTAACTGGACGCTTTAGATTGGATTCTTTATGATAAAACGATATATCACGCTGAATATATAGTTGATAGGTTTCTCCGTTTTCGTAGCCTCCTGCAGGTGCTTTTACTTTAAGGTTATCTCCAACACTAGTTACTCGAACTGGAATATTCTCTCCTTCATCATTCATCACTTGTACTTTTCCTGAATAGTGTTTCGGTTCAGCATTAAATCGAATCGTCCAGGTTTTATCTTTTGCTACATTTCTTTTGTGACCAAAATCAAATATTTGCTGTTCAGCTTGGGGTGAAATAAGAACCTGATTTCCGGCTTCACGCAGCGAATCCACTGTTTGTTTTGTGTTGGATTCTCTTGTGATCAAAGCATTATATCTTAGGTCAATAATTCGATCACTTACTGAATTATAAGGGTCTGTTAAGTGATCCATTTTCATTAATGAATCAATCGAAGCTATTTGATTATGAGTAGCATATAGACGATCTAGCCTATTTAATCCTTCAATAGGGGAGAGGTCAGTGATGCTGTTATGAGAGATATCTAAGTTGCTTAATTCATCAAAATATCGAATAAAACTAAGGTCTTCAATTTCATTTCCTTGAACATATAAGTCTTTTAAATGGTAAAGATTTTTTATGTCTTCTAGAGATCCCAAACCATTACGATTTACATGAAGGGAGTTTAAGCGTGAATGACCATCAATTGGCTCTAATGATTCAATGCGGTTATCATCTAGCCAAAGGTCCTCTAAAGTATTTAGGTCTTCTAATGGTGAAATATCTTTTATTTGGTTGTTGCTTAACTGAAGTTCCTGTAAATCCTTTAATCTTGCTAATGTGTAGATATCTAATATCCCATTATTACTTAAGTTTAAGTGGGTAAGCTTTGTTAAGTCTTGCAAGAATGCTAAGCTCGTAATCTCATTATTGGATAACCCCAGAACTTTTAGGTTTGTTAAATCTTTCAGCCCCCATAAGTAATCAATTCTATTATTGTTTAAATACAGTTCTTCCAATTGTGTTAGATCCTGTAACGGGTTGATATTTGATATATCGTTATGAGATAGGAACAGTTTTTCAATATTGGTAAAGTACTTGATTGGTTCAATATTTCGAATACCATAGTGCTGTAAGTCTAACGTTCGAATTTGCTCTACATCATTTTTATAGATCGGTGCATCAGATTTGTTTAATTTATCCCTGATAGCTTCTTCAAAATTAACGTCTTCAAATTTGATGACTGAACTTTTTTGATTGTCTTTTTGCGGTGAATAGCGAACATCAGCATTGTTGTCCTCAAGGTTTTCTAAAAAGTTCATCGTACGACTTCCTGGATTTAATTCAATGCGGTTCTCTTGTAAATAAAGTTCTAACAAATTCCTTAATTCAAAAAGAGGTGAGAGATCTTCAATGTCATTTTGTTGTAGCCATAAAGATTGTAATTCATCTAAGTCTTCTAGTGCTGATATATCTTTGATTACATTTGCTTGTAAATGCAGACTTGTTAACTCGTCTAATGAGCGTAAAGGTTCAATAGACGTAATCATATTGTGATCGATCCACAAGCTTTTTAATGATGATAAGGATTTAATATGTTCTAAAGAAGAAATCAAATTATCATTAATATATAAGTTTTCTAGGTTTTTAAGCTCGTTTAAAGGTTCAAGGTCCTCAATTTCATTACTATTTAAGCGTAGAGTAGTGAGTTTACTTAAATTTGAAAGAGAAGAGATATCGCTTATTTGGTTTGCTGATAAGGATAACGTGTTTAGGTTTGATAAATACCTAAGAGGAAACACTTGATTGATGTTGTTATTATGTAGATACAACGATTGAAGACCTTCTAATTGGGCAAGAGAAGAAAGGTCTGAAATCGTATTATGAGACAAGTCTAACTCTTGCAAGTTTTTCATTTGTTCAATCCCATCAAGGTCCGATATCTTATAATTTGATGCATCAAGTTTTGTTATATCATTTAATTGTTGTTGAGTAAGGTCTTCCTGATCTATATGTAATTGATCCAAAACAGCTTTCTTAAGTCCCTCATCTGAAAATAACTCCTCAGCTTGAATGCTTGGAGAGCAGACTAAAAGAAAGGCAATAAAACTCGTGATAAAAAGTAGACGATAGTTATGTAGTTGCTTCACGAAAGTTCACCTCATTAAAATATCTAAATTATGCACATCTCTCTCTTATATCGGCAAAATAAGGGAGAAACATAAATGAAGTTTGGTATAAAAAAATCCCTCTCTGCTATTGCAGAAAGGGAAGTAGTTATTATTCAACGTCAACGGGTTGCATGACGCCTTGATTTGATGTTTTGCCGTCATTGTTTTCCCATCCAGGATGAATCATGATCATATAATCTTTATCAGAAGATAAGTCATCTTTAGGATCTAATAACAAAGTGTCTTCATCTTCTGAAGTAAGGCTGAATTCGACTTTTTTACCGCCAAGCTCAATTAATTCAACAGACGACTTCACTGATTGAGCTTTGACAGGACTGCTTAATTGAATTTCGAAAGTTTTGGAAGGAGAGACTCGATCTTCTTCAAACGTTTTATAATCATTAGACTCTACTAATGCAACTCTATGAGCATCTGCCAAAGGTTGTTCTGAGTTGATATCAGGTTTGATCCCAACATCTTGAATTTTATTATGATCAGGTGTGAAAAAGCGTGCTGTAGATAATTTAACAGCCCCGCCATCTGGTAGAGTTAACAATTCTTGTAGCAATCCTTTACCGAATGTTGTTGTACCATATAGAGTAGCAGCATCGTTATCTTGCAAGGCACCTGCAACGATTTCGGAGGCACTTGCACTATTCTCGTTAACTAATAGTGAAACGGGTTTATCAAACGCATAATCCTGCTGAATCGAATTAAAGGTGAGTTCACTGTTTCGATATTCAGCAATTATAGCATTTGACACGCTTGGGAAGAAGCCAAGAACTTGTTGAGAGGCAGTCAAATAACCACCAGGGTTGTTTCGTACATCGATAATCCATTGCTCAACTCCCTCTAAGTCTGATGCTACATCGTTCAATTCAGATGCTGTTTTTTGACTGAAGGTATATAATTGAACATATCCAATATTCCCTCCTAAACGCTCACCTTCTACGGAAGGAAGTTGGATTTGTTTTCTTTGAACAGTAACATCATTTAATTCCGCATCTTGTAAAACCGTTAAGTCAACAGAAGTACCTTCTTCACCTTTAATATAGGTTACAGCTTCTTCGATTGACTTTTCTTTTAAGGAGGTACCGTCTGCCGATAGAATAATATCGCCTGAGTGAAGACCAGCCTGTTTAGCGGGACTATCTTCAAACACACGGTTAAGTAGAATTCCTTCTTCAACCTTTTCAATACCTACTCCAATTCCTACGAATTTTTGATTGATGCTGTCCTTGAAGGTTTGATATTCATCTTTAGTGAAATAGGTAGAGTATGGGTCAAGTTGGTCAAATATGGTGTCTAAATCCTGTTCTAATAAGGAAGGATCGACTTCATCTACGTAGTAATCCTCTATGTATGACTTTACAGTGTCCTCATTAGCAGCCTGAATGGTTGGAGTAGACAAAGTAACGATTAATGTCGCTGGTATAAATAGGGTGGATATCAATTTCTTTCCGATCATGTAATAAAACTCCCTTTGAAGTAGCATTTCTATCAGTATATCATGACAATAGAGTACGATTTAAGGATTGTTTTCAAAAAATTGTTAAGAAAAGATTCATATGGTGATGATTTCACAACATAGAGGAATAGCCTTTTTAATGAAAGTTTTGATATGATAAGTTATAAAATTAGTAAATTAATGAAGGAATAGAATAAACTTTTCCGATTTAAATTGGAGAAGACCCTTTACAAGCAACGTTTTTGAGCCTTAAGATATTATAGGGAGGTTGGTGTCATGAAAAAGAAAAAGGTAAGTGTTTCTGTAGAAGAGGACTTATTTAATAAAATAGAGCAAAAGACAGAAGAACTTGGTATTAGTAAAAGTGCTTTTATCTCCTTTTCGACAAGCTTCTTTCTTCATCAATTAGAACATACTGAACTTGCAGCTGGAGATCGCGATGTGAATGTCTATGAATTGATTAAAAGTAACATCGAAGCTCAGCAAGAAGCAAAAGAAATGAGTAAAAACTCCAAATAATTCACATAAACATTTTACTAGACATAAAAAGTGCCATTCCTAACGGAATGGCACTTTTTTAATATTACTGTTTTGGATAAGCCTTCCAATTGCTAAGATCAATTTCTTCTTTATCAATCATAGCGCGAGGGAAGATGAAGGTCCAAGGTTTACTTGTGTTTGCTTTCACCTCAAAATCTTCTAACTGGAATCCACCTTTTGCAATGACTTCACCTGAAGCATCTTCAACATGTAAAGGTAATTGTTGGAGATTAATGCTTTTCTCGCTACCATTTCGAATTAACATAGTTACATGAAGATCTCCGTTATCATTTTGAACGGCTTTTAACCCTAAGAAGTTCACTTCACCAGATTTCGGTGGTTCTAATGATTCAGTGAATTTCTGTAAGGATTCTATTTCCTCATTTGCCATTGATTTCTGCCAGCTATCAGCCAGGTCAAGTGAGTGCTTTTGAGCGGGCTTCTTTAATTCAAAGGCTAGCTTCCACCCTTCAGCCGGAATGTCTTCAAGTGGAACAAATAGATCATTCTCTCCAAATATAAAGATAAATGGACGACTAGAGCGAGCAGGAAGCTCACCAAGCTTGGAAAGATCAAACTCTTTACGTCCTAGCTTAGTGCCGTTTTCATCAATAAGTAAAACGGTCGTGTTGTTGAAATTGATCTTTTTGCTTAGTGAGTTTCGAACAAAAGCTCCAACAGCTGCTTGGTTTTCAAGTTTATTAAGTTCAAATCCTCCTAGAGAAATCTGGTTAGGTTTTAAAGGAGGATGTTCATTATTCATAAATCGATAAACATACATTTGTTCTTCATCAAGTTTCCATGAAGGATGAAGGGATAATTCTGTTTCAACCTCTTCATTTGAAGATTCTTCTTGTACTTCATCTAATAATTCATCTGCACTTACTGTAGAATCATTTGTGCGAATTTCTTGTTTTTGTTCTTGTTTTTTTCGCTTAAAAGGGTTAAACATATGCTAGATCCTCCTACTTCTTTTTATTCCGAATGGCTTGTACGAAGCGAGCTAGTTGTAATACCATCTCTCTTTTCATTTCATGCATGGTATGTTCAAACACATCTAGTCCTTCATTTTGATAGAGGCGTAGCGGATCTTCTTGTTGATATTGTCGCATGCCAATACCTTCTCGTAGCCTATTCATCATTTCGAGGTGACGAATGTACTGACGATCAATGGTAGTAATGGCAACTTGCTTTAATCGGGATTGCAGCATTACATTTTTACCAAGTTTCTCAACTTGCTCCGTGTACCCATCAATAACTTTCTGTACATAATCTTGTACTTCTGTAATATCTTCAAACTTCTTCTCAGCAAGCTTTGTCTCAACTATCGGTGCTGCTCTATTAATTTCAGTTTCTAACCGTTCAAGGTTCCATTTTTCAGGAACAATTGTTTCAGGGCATTCTCTTTCGATTAGATTATGAATGTAATCGGAAAGATAAGGAATAACAAGCTCAAGAGCCTGGTTAGTTTCTAGGAATTGATTACGCAAGTTATAGATGACCTCACGTTGATCGTTAATAACATCATCTAATTTCAGGTTAAATTCACGGATGTTAAAGTTACTACCTTCAGAAATTCTCTGCACTGTATCGATGAACTTATGGATGTCTTTATTCGTAACAAGACCATCCTCATCTGTTTTGATATTCTTCATTTTTCGTTCTGTTTCTTCTTCAGCGAAACGATGGAGCATTTCATCTTCCATAGAGATGACAAATTGTGTAGAACCTGGGTCACCTTGACGACCGGAACGTCCTTTTAACTGATTGTCGATACGACGTGATTCATGTCGCTCAGTACCAAGAACATGAAGCCCGCCAAGTTCAGCTACACCTTCACCAAGCATAATGTCAGTTCCGCGACCTGCCATATTTGTAGCAATTGTAATTTGTCCTTTTTGACCGGCAAGAGAAATCAAGCGTACTTCCTGTTCAATACTTTTCGCATTTAACAGCTCATAAGGAATACCAGCTTCATCTAAGTAGTTGGCAATCGTTTCTGATTGAAGAATGGAAGTGGTACCAATTAAGATTGGTTGCCCTTTAGAGTGGCGTTCCTTAACTTCTTCTACCATAGACCTGTATTTTTGATCTTTTGTTAGATAAATACGGTCAGTTAGGTCTTCTCGGATAACAGGTTTGTTTGTTGGAATTTGAATAACTTCCATATTGTATGTGTGTTGAAATTCTTTTTCTTCAGTTTTAGCTGTCCCTGTCATTCCAGATAGGATCGGGTACTGTCTAAAGTAGTTCTGAATGGTGATATTTGCTTGTGTTTTATTTTCTTCTGTTATTTCTAAGCCTTCTTTAGCTTCAATTGCCTGGTGAAGACCATCAGATAGTGTACGACCTTCCATCATACGACCAGTAAACATATCAATCAACTTCACTTCACCCTGGTCGACAATATAATCCACATCACGCTCGAACATTACACGTGCGCGTACTGCTTGGATCATATAATGGTATAGGGTTTGGTGTTCTAAATCGAATAAATTATCAATTCCAAAAGCACGCTCTACTTTTGTAATACCAGGTTCATTTAAATTAGTAGATCGAGTTGTTTGATCATAAGTATAATCTTCTTCAGCTTTAAATGATTTAGCTAATTTCGAACAAACGCGATGCAGCTGTGCACTCGCCATTTGTTTTCCAGCTATAATTAAAGGGGTTTTTGCCTCATCGATTAATACACTATCAATTTCATCTATAATGGCATAATGGTATGGGCGCTGGACACGTTGGTTTGGCTGCTGTGCCATATTATCTCTTAAATAGTCAAAACCAAACTCTGTACCAAGACCATATGTGATATCAGCTTCATAGGCTTTCTTCTTTTCTGCAGGGGAAATCTGCGGGACATTTAATCCTACAGTTAAACCTAAGAATTCATGAATAGGTCCAATATGTTCAAAGTCACGACGAGCTAAGTATTCATTAACTGTAATTACGTGAACACCTTTACCTTCAAGAGCACGTAAGTAACTTGGAAGGGAAGCTACAAGCGTTTTACCTTCACCTGTGGCCATTTCAGATATATTTCCGTCAAATAACGCAAGTCCACCTATTAACTGGACATCGAAATGACGCATACCCAAGATACGTTTTGAAGCTTCACGAACAACTGCAAAGGCTTCTTCACGAATTGATTCAATAGATTGACCTTCTGCTAATCTATGTTTAAATTCTTCCGTTTTATTTTGTAATTCTTCATTTGTAAGCTTTTCAAAGCCAGGTTCTAGTTCATTGATGTATTCTACTGCTTTTTTATAGGGTTTAAGCTGCTTTTCAACTTTACGATCCCCATATTTTTGCTTTACGGTTTCAAGCATATTATACGCTCCTCAATTATATGATTACCGTTTATTAGTATATCACGAAATACTAGTCAATTCACCACTACACCTAGCAATTGGTAGATTTAGGCTGTGGGATTTTTCTGACTTGTGACATTTTTCTCTGTAATATTATGATAATATTCGAGTGATATTGTAATAGAATTGTAATAAAAGAATGCATGTTCCCCAAAAAAGATAGAATAATGTCGGATAAGCATTCCTTTTTTCCCAATTTTATCAAAAGCTATAGAATTTTTCCGTCATATCGTGCTATCCTTATGCATATGAGAAATGAGACAACCTATGTATTGGAGGAGCATGAATGACAGCTAGATTATTCGTAGGATCGCTTCTTAGTTTTTTGGTTTTGGTTTTTGCCCCCATGATGGCCCATGCTGAAACAAATTGGGTCGAGTTTCCGGACAAGTCAAATGTAGCTATCGACAAAGAATGGACTATCACTTTCAATACACCAATATCTCCAGACGCAGTAAACAATCAAAATATTTACCTTAAAAGTGTAAGCGGGAAGTTAAACCCAGAGCTTACATTAAGTAATGACGGTAAAAGAATCACAGTACAACCACCAGATGATGGCTATAAGCCTGGCGGGTATTATGCATTGTATGTAACACAAGAGGTTACATCACAGTTGGGTAAGAAGATGGAAAAAGGGTACAAGCAAATGTTCCAAATCGACCCTAATGCAGAAGTACCGGGAGGCGGTTCAGGTTCAGAACCAGGTGAAGAAGATACAACCGAAGAGCCTGAAGAAAAAACGGTATTGTCTACTGGAACTGTTACAGCTGACATTTTGAATGTAAGAGAAAAACCAACAGCAAGCAGTGACAAGGTAGGAGCATTAAGCCGTGGAGACAGTGTCAAAATTTACGATTTTGAAGATTATTGGGCAGAAATTGAGTACAATGGTAAGACAGCTTATGTCCACAAAACGTACATGAAATTACGAAAAGAAGGTGGCACAGCTGTAGAAGGTCAACGAATTGTAGTAGACGCAGGGCATGGTGATCATGACCCAGGAGCTCAATACGGAGGAGCAATTGAAAAAGAAATTAATTTAGATGTTGCTCAGCGAGTTGCAGAGCGGTTGAAGAAACTAGGAGCCACCCCGATATTAACTCGTGACAATGATCGTTTTCTCACATTAGATGGGCGAGTTAAATATGCAAAAGATGTAAATGCAGACCTATTCATTAGTATTCATGCGAATGCAGCTTACAAAGGTGCTAAAGGAGCAGAAGTGTTCTATTCTGCAGAAAAGCTAAGTAATGTTGAGGAAAGCAGAGTTTTAGCAACGAAGATCCAAAATCACTTAGTAGATGATGTTGGTATGTACGATCGCGGCGTTAAAAGTGAACGTTTCTATGTGATTCATCATAATACGTTACCAAGTGTCTTGGTGGAACTTGGTTTCGTTACAAATGATGGAGATCGTGCCAAGCTTCAGTCCAATTACTACCGCGACCTGTTCTCCAAAGCAATTACGGATGGCATCGTTGATTACTTTGAAGAACCAGTGAAATAACTTATGAATTTTCCAGGCATCCTATGATGGGTGCCTTTTTTATTACATCCAGCTCCAGCGCCCAGCAACTAGTATGCTTCCATCACCTCCGAAAGATAAGTCAACATCGAATCGCTTTGCTCTTCGTGTTTCCTTTATCTTACTGCGGCTCAGTCCAGCATATACGTTGCTAAACGGGCGCTTGCGCTTTTGTAATTTACATACCCGCAACGGACATAAACGAAACATACATAAACGAAAAATATAAAAATTTTATTTAAACATGCAACTTCATTCCATATTTCTTCGTCTAACTCACCGATGGACTTTTTTGCACTTTAAGAAAGTTTAACTTATTGTAAAGGTTCAAAGTATAAGAAAAGACATCGGTTTCACCATTTTGGCGATAACCGTGTTTTTCTAATATTTAAGCTAAAAAAGGGTCCAAAGGTCTATGGGATCTTTGTTTAACTGCTCAAAAATTAGGTTAAATATTAATACAAATCGCATGTTCTAGACGAGACAACATTATGGTATAATCTCTTGGGAGCTAAAAACCTTGTCTGAAATTTAGCTTTTAACCATAGTGTTACCTTGTTTTAAAAAGGTATTCAACGGAAAATGGAAAGTAATAACTGCTTCAATACATTCAAGAGTGGACATACTAAGAACCGAGGAGGGTCTTCATGGAATTCAAGGCCTTAATATTTTGCTTTATTGCTTCAATCCTCATCACACCATTAGTTAAGAAGCTGGCTGTGAAAATTGGAGCTACCGATCAACCCAATCATCGAAAAGTTCACAAGAAACTTATGCCCCGTTTAGGTGGCTTAGCTATATTTTTAAGCTTCATCATAGGCATTCTTCTTTTCTTCCCGGATAGTGGATATACATGGCCGGTGGTCATTGGAAGTACAATCATTATTATTACGGGAATTTTAGATGATATGCGTGAATTATCACCAAAACTGAAAATTGCTGGTCAATTAGCTGCTGCAACAGTCGTTGTGGTAGGTGGCGTGCAAGTTGAGTTCATTAACTTACCTTTTATGGATGATAAGTTAGAATTTGGCTATTTAAGTATCCCGATTACGATTGTCTGGATTATTGCTATAACCAATGCCATTAACTTAATTGATGGACTGGATGGTTTAGCTGCCGGTGTATCAGCAATTGCATTATTAACGATTGCCGGAATGGCGATTACAATGGGTAACTCATTCGTTGTTATTGTTGGATTTATTACATTAGGAAGTACGTTAGGGTTCCTATTGTTTAACTTTTACCCAGCAAAAATCTTTATGGGTGATACAGGAGCACTCTTTTTAGGATTTATGATTGGTGTTCTATCCTTATTAGGATTTAAGAACGTTACTTTCTTCTCGTTCATTATTCCAATCATTATTTTGGGAGTGCCGATTTCCGACACGATATTTGCGATCGTTAGACGTTTTGTCCAACAAAAGCCTTTATCGTCTCCGGATAAGTCACACTTACACCATTGTTTATTGCGTTTAGGATATAGTCATCCGGAAACGGTTCTAATGATTTATGCAATGGCTGCATTGTTTAGTTTAGCAGCTGTAATCTTTTCACAAGCCACGATGTTTGGCTCCGTGTTTGTATTATTCATTTTACTTTTACTGGTAGAATTAGTGGTGGAGGTTACTGGTTTAGTGAGCCAGGATTACCGACCAATTCTAAACTTAGTAAAAGATTACCGCACAAAACGATAAATTCATTTTTAGCACTGGATAATTTATATCCAGTGCTTTTTTATTGTATGGAATTATTATTTTAACCAATATTTATGTCCCTATTCAATTAAAGCCCCCTTATCTGGAAGACTTGATTTCGAGATAAAGTGTGGTGGAGGTCCGTTGCTTTTGTGCAGATCGGCGGGCTGGGGAACGGGGGGCGTTCCCCGGAAGACCGATCGAGCTTCCTCGTCACTACGTTCCTGCGGGATCTCGCTCGCCCTTTCTACCGGAGGAGTCAACCCGTTCCACAGCCCACCTTTGCCGAATGGTGACTAACGGAACCGCCGTAGTTCAGGGAGAGGATGTTCTAATTCCAGGTATAAGCCTATCATGACAAGGGTTTGAGCAACTTTTCTGAATATGATTTCCAATCAATATGAGATGGGAAAGCTAAATTATGG
>NZ_KE384332.1:0-9953 GCF_000425225.1 Pontibacillus marinus BH030004 = DSM 16465
GAAACGGCAAGCCTGTTGTGGAAGAAAAGCCGAGCCTCCTCGTGCCTGCGGGGTCTCGTCTTCCCTTTGTTACCACGACAGTTTGCCGTTTCCTTCCCTCCACGCGATTATGGAGATTAACGGACCAGTATTTGGACTTTCCCACCTCATATGGATTGGAATTCTTATTCATAGAAGTTGCTCACACCCTTGTCATGATAGGATTATACTACTGGAATCAGAACAACCTCTCCCAGAACTACGGCGGTTCCGTTAGTCTTCATTCTGCAAAGGTGGGCTGTGGAACGGGTTGACTCCAGCGGACGGAGTGACGAGACCCCGCAGAGAGCTTGCGAATGAGGAGGATCGGCGCTTCGTCCGCAGGAAACCAACCCCCCCCACAGCCCGCCGATCTGCACAAAAGCAACGGAACCATACGCACTTTATCTCGAAACCAAGTCTTCAAGATAAGGGGGCTATAATGTAAGTGAAGGTAAATATTGTTAGATCAAATTTGATATGTTTTATTTCATGTGAACCGGGTATGGATATATAAGAATGACAGAAAGGATGATTTCATGAAAAAGCGTTGGATTTATTCAGGCGTAGGTGCTATCGGAGCAGGTGCCCTTACGTATTTGCTTAAAGATGAAAAGCGTCGAACTGACCTAAAAGATAAGGCTAAGTCATTCACAGACAACATTCGTGAAAACTTTCAAAAAGATGATAATAGCGATCTTCCTGTTGAAAAAGCAGGTGTACCTGAATTTGACCATACTGAAAATACGAAGATGGTTGATGAAGGTTCTCAATTTGGAGTCCAATACTATAATAAAATTAAAGAAGAAGAAGCAGAGAAGATTCAAGACAAACAAAACGCCTAGATCCTTAATTGGATCTACGGCGTTTTTTTCTTCTTATGGCGTCTTATTTTTATAATTGTTAGACTGATCGTTTTGCATTTGATCTAACTCTTGTTCTTGTTGCTCAGGGATGGTCTTTTTATTTTGATCTCCTTCAGAAGGTCTGTTCTGTCGAATAGGAACTTCAGGCATATAACGGCCTACGATGGCAGCTAGTTCATCAGTGATGCCTTGGATAGGGTAACCTTGGCGCATTTTACGTCCCATTGCTTTGATGCGCTCAAATCCATCCGCATCAGCAATGACTACAGCATTTTTCCCATAAGGATCTTTTTTCAGTGCTTCTGCAACTGAGTATTTAATTGAACCTACACGGGAACGATCAAGGTCTTTATCCACATCAATTCCTACTACGACATAAGGTCCTGCAATAACAGCAGTTGCTTGGTTCACATCTGGAACTTCGCGAGCAACTGAAGCTAGGTGTTTTGCTCTTTTATTGCCACGCATATTTTGATCTTTCGGAACAGGGTCAGAATCTTTCACTTGAATAGTAGGGGATTTATTTTCTTGTTCAGGAAGGGCCTCTTCCTCTTGATTTTGACAAGCCACAAGCCCTATTAGAACAATTGCTAGGATGAAAAATCGCATCATTTTGCCTCCTTTTATTTGTTCATATATTTTGAAGTTCGTCTAACTTTATACACTCGAGCATATAGATATATCAGGAAGCCATGCCAAACTATGTAGACTAATGACTCAGGAGGCGGCTTAATGAAAAAAATTTATGTGTTAGATACAAACGTATTATTGCAAGATCCGAGGTCAATCTATACGTTTGAAAACAATGAGGTTTTGATTCCCTCAGTTGTTCTGGAAGAAGTGGATTCAAAGAAAAGAAACATGGATGAAATTGGACGAAATGCAAGAGAAGTATCAAGGATTATGGATAAGCTTAGAGTTCGAGGGAAGCTGCATGAAGGTGTTAGGTTAGAAAGTGGAGGAATATTACGTGTAGAGTTGAATCACAAGTCTTTCACGAAGCTTGAAGAAGTTTTCTTGGAACGCACGAATGACAACAGGATATTAGCAGTGGCATTAAATTTACATCTTGAACAATCAGATAAGAATACCGGTAGGGAAGTTATTTTAGTATCCAAAGATATGCTAATGCGTATTAAGGCTGATTCACTTGGCCTAATTGCTGAAGATTTTTTAAGTGAAAGAGCTGTACATGAGGATTCCATTTATAACGGCTTTAAAGAGTTATACGTAAATGAGGACGAAATCAATTTATTTTTTCAAACAGGTGAATTGGATTTGCAACAAATTCTGATGGACTCATTGCAATCAAATGAATTTATTATCTTAAAAAATAGGACAAATCCTTCTCATTCAGCTATTGGAATGGTTCGTCATAAGGACGGACTATTACAGAAGTGTCGCTTTCAAAACGAACAAGCGTGGGGAATACGGCCTCGGAATGCGCAACAGGTAATGGCGCTTGAACTCTTATTGCGAAAAGATATTCCTTTAGTCACCATGGTAGGGAAAGCTGGTACGGGTAAAACGCTATTAGCTTTAGCTGCAGGACTCATGCAAATAGAGGATTTTGGGTTATACAAAAAGTTGCTTGTTGCACGACCCGTTGTACCAATGGGGAAAGACTTAGGCTATCTGCCTGGAGAGAAAGAAGAAAAATTACGTCCGTGGATGCAACCAATTTATGATAATCTTGAGTATTTATTTGATGTAAAGAAACCAGGGGAGTTAGATGATATTTTGTCTGGAATAGGGTCAATCCAGGTTGAGGCTCTCACGTACATACGGGGGAGGAGCATCCCGGATCAGTTAATCTTGATTGATGAAGCTCAAAATTTAACGAAGCATGAAGTGAAGACCATACTAACTCGTATTGGGGAAGGAAGTAAAATTGTCCTTTTAGGAGATCCGCATCAAATTGATCATCCTTATCTAGACGAGTTCAACAACGGACTCATCCATGTCGTTGAGAAGTTCAAAGATCAGAAATTGAGTGGACATATTAAGCTAGTAAAAGGGGAGCGTTCACCATTAGCTCAATTAGCTGCAGACTTTTTATAAACAAACAAAAAAATCAGGCGTAGAGGCCTGATTTTTTTGTTTTCTAATTCCTGGTTTTATTCCACTACGATCTTCTTAACACCTTTAATTGGTTCTTCTTGGTTAGAACCGTCTCCGAAATAAATGTGTACAGGACCTTCTTCCTGTATGGGTTTTCCGTCAACAGCAAATAATAATTGAGCATTCTGAAGTTGGTCAACGGTTATGCTATGATTACCGTTAATTGTTTCCAACGATACACCGCTTGCGTTATCATGAAGTTGTGCATTGCCTAAAAAGTGGTGTATTGGCATCACAAAGGTGCCATCTAAGATTTGTTTCTTTTCAAATGTAGAAATGCTTTTATTGATCGGAGGATTTAACTTTTGCTGATACACTTCTCTGTCCCAAATCTGAGAAGCTTTGCGAATATCATCCTCGTCATTATTTTCTTGTTCTGAAGCGGATGTGAACGCTTCCTCAAAAGATACTTTACGATCGTCAAAAATCCATACAGTTGGATCTAATGTGATCGGATGTTGTACATTACCCGTTAATTGAATAATCATGGTTTTCCACCTTCCACTATGTAAAAAGAATCTACACACAGTATATCGAATATTGGCGTTACATGCATTAAGGAGGAAAGAAATTGAATAAAAAAGTCTCTGAAGAACAATTACAAGAATGGCTGAAACAGACTGAACCATTGACCTCGTTAGGGCGTGTCCCTGATTACATACCTGCTTTAGCGAAGCAAGATCCAGAAAATATTGCTGTAGGTATTTTCCATCTTGACGGAGACTGTGTAGGTGCAGGGAACTTAGAAACGACTTTCACCTTACAAAGTATATCCAAGGTTTTAGCATTAGCTTTAGCATTGATGGACCAGGGAGAAGATTACGTCTTTTCGAGAGTGGGTATGGAGCCGACAGGTGATCCGTTTAATTCGATAGCCAAACTTGAAGAGGAAGACCCTTCAAAACCATTGAACCCTATGATTAATGCAGGGGCTCTTGCGATCACGAATATGATCCATGGTATAACACCGGACGAGAAGGTAGGACGCCTCCTTAGTCTGGTTCATGAGATGACGAATGATAATACAATACGTTATGATGAAGAAGTTGCTTCCTCAGAATTCGAAACATCTTATTTGAATCGTTCATTAAGTTTTTTTATGAAACAGCATCACGTTATTGATGGAAGTGTCGAAGAGTTGCTTGATGCTTATACGAAACAGTGTGCAATATGTGTAAATATTAAACAACTCGCAAGAATTGGAGCTGTTTTTGCAAATTTGGGAAAAGATTTAGAAACAGGTCGCCAAATCATTCCGAAGCATTTGGCTCGGATTTGCAAGACATTTATGGTGACCTGCGGGATGTATGATGCTTCTGGATCTTTTGCCATTAGGGTTGGCATACCAGCAAAGAGTGGTGTTTCTGGAGCCATAGTAGGTGCTTTAAATGGCTTTGGAGGAATCGCGGTATTTGGTCCAGCTCTTGATGAAAAAGGGAATAGTGTGGTTGGTATGCAATTGCTTGAAACGCTATCTAGCCGAATGGATTTATCTATTTTTTAGACTATTACTGTGTTTAAAATCTAGCGACAGAAGTGAGATCTTTTCTTGCAATTTATAGCCATAACCGCTAATATAGTAAGAAGAAAGTATGTTTTATCGGAGGGGATTTCCCATGTCATCTGAAGTAGCGGTGGATCATCGTCAACAAGCTTATGACCTTCTTAAAGCTGATGCAGATAAAATTGCAAGGCTTATAAAAGTTCAGATGGATAACTTAACAATGCCGCAATGCCCTCTATATGAAGAGGTTTTAGATACACAAATGTTCGGACTATCCCGAGAAATTGACTTTGCTGTTCGTCTAGGTCTTATTCGTGAAGAGGACGGGAAAGCGCTTCTCGAAAATTTAGAGCAAGAAATGAATGCACTCCACGAAGCTTCACAAAAGTCATGAAGTGAAAACTCAAATTACACCATCTGGTGATAATTTGAGTTTTTTTACTATTTACCCCTCTCCATCTAAAGTTGGGGATGATAGAGTAATCTTATTAAAATTTTTAAGAATATTGAAGGAATTTGGTGCTTTAATCTAGTAAAAAGTATATAAACTATTTGAATCACACTACCATTTTGGTAGATGGGTTCTACATAAGGATGGACAGAATGAAGAAAATTTGGAAAAACTATGACTTTACATTGATGTTTACACCACTGATTTTAACTGCATTTGGCGTTGTGATGATTTATAGTGCTTCCATGGTCTATGCTGTAGTGAAATGGGGATATGCAAGTGACCATTACTTA
This sequence comes from Pontibacillus marinus BH030004 = DSM 16465, assembly GCF_000425225.1. Classification (GTDB taxonomy): domain Bacteria; phylum Bacillota; class Bacilli; order Bacillales; family BH030062; genus Pontibacillus; species Pontibacillus marinus. The sequence goes on from NZ_KE384332.1 coordinate 5,254, forward strand.
TTCCAACAAATAAAATGGGTGTTTTTAGGATCACTCGTATTCCTCTTTACGGTGGCTGTTCCCTATCAAAAATATCAAAAATGGATGAAGCTCATCGTAATGTTTGTATTTTTCTCTTTGATAGGTGTCTTAATTTTTGGTAAAAATGTAGGAAACGCAAAATCCTGGTTTGACTTAGGCGTATTTAGTTATCAGCCATCTGAGGTAGCTAAGCTTGGGTTAATCATGTATTTATCCTCTGTATTTGCTAAAAAGCAAAATTATATAGGGGACTTTGCAAAAGCTGTTTTGCCACCACTAGCTGTTACGATTGGAGTGCTCGGACTTATAGGTATGCAACCTGATATTGGAACTGCAGCAATCGTGTTTATGATTGCAAGTGTGGTTATACTTAGTTCAGGAATCCGATTCAAGCACATCTTTCTTTTGAGTGTTTTAACAGCACTCATCACGATCATTATGGTGCCTGGTATGAAAACGGAGGAACGCTCTGAACGTTTTACGGGGGCCTATCAGCCATTCCAATTACCTGAGGATGAAGGGTATCACCTTATTCAATCCTTTATAGCAATTGGAACAGGTGGCTTGAGTGGGGAAGGTTTAGGAAATAGCGTACAAAAACTAGGGTACTTACTAGAACCACATACTGACTTTATTATGGCTATTGTGGCAGAGGAGCTTGGGCTTTTTGGTGTTCTTTTTGTTATTGGCTCTCTCTCAATTATTGTATTACGGGGGCTGTTCATTGCTAGGAAGTGTGATGATGCTTTCGGCAGTCTCTTGGCAATTGGTATATCATCCATGATTGGAATTCAAGCTTTTATTAATATGGGTGCCATTAGTGGTATCTTGCCAATCACGGGTGTACCATTACCTTTTGTAAGTTATGGGGGTTCATCTCTATTAGTTCTATTTGCATCAGTAGGGATTTTAAACAATATAGCTAAACAAGTAAAAGCACAAGACAACACAAGTTATACGACTACACAACCTACACAGAAACCAACAGCGGAGAGAACTAGTCAACAGAGTTTTAAAGGAGGAAGACGACAATGGGTGAGATAAACAAGATCAACAAAGTATTAGTAGCAAATCGCGGTGAAATTGCCATACGTGTATTTCGTGCTTGTACAGAATTAGATATACGTACAGTTGCCGTTTATTCAAGAGAGGACTCTGGTTCGTACCATCGCTATAAAGCGGATGAGGCATACTTAATTGGAGAAGGAAAGAAGCCGATTGATGCCTATTTGGATATTGAAGGGATTATTGAAACAGCCAAAAGTGTTGGTGTAGATGCCATCCACCCCGGTTATGGTTTCTTATCCGAGAATATACATTTTGCCCGTCGTTGTGAAGAAGAAGGAATAACGTTCATTGGGCCAACAAGTGAACATCTAAATATGTTTGGCGATAAGGTTAAAGCGAGATATCAAGCTGTTGATGCTGGTATACCAGTAATCCCTGGTACTGATGGACCTGTATCTAATTTTGAAGAGGTACAAGCTTTTGGTGAGAAACATGGCTATCCATTAATGATTAAAGCAGCTCTTGGTGGCGGTGGTCGCGGTATGCGTATTGTCCGAAGTGAAGCTGCGTTAAAAGAAGGTTATGATCGTGCAAAATCAGAAGCTAAAGCAGCTTTTGGGAACGATGATGTATATGTTGAGAAACTTGTAGAGAACCCGAAACATATTGAAGTTCAAATCCTGGGAGATAAAGATGGGAACATCGTCCACCTTTATGAACGTGATTGTTCTGTACAAAGACGTCACCAAAAAGTTGTTGAAGTGGCACCGAGCGTTTCCCTTGATGAGAAGGTACGTGAAGAAATTTGTGATGCAGCTGTTCAACTTATGAACAATATAGACTACCTTAATGCTGGTACAGTGGAGTTCCTTGTATCAGGCGACGAGTTCTTCTTTATTGAAGTAAACCCACGTGTTCAGGTTGAGCATACGATTACAGAGCTTATTACAGGTGTAGATATTGTTCAGACTCAAATTTTAATTGCTCAAGGTCACAACCTTTATGAACAACCGATTGGTATCCCCCAGCAAGATGATATTCGTACACATGGTTATGCGATTCAATCACGTGTAACAACGGAAGATCCGTTGAATAACTTTATGCCGGACACTGGTAAGATAATGGCTTATCGTACTGGTGGTGGATTTGGTGTACGTTTAGATGCAGGGAATGGTTATCAGGGAGCGGTTATATCTCCTTACTACGATTCCTTACTCGTTAAAGTAAGCACATGGGCTTTAAGCTTTGAGCAAGCAGCGAACAAAATGGTCCGTAACCTAAAGGAATTCCGTATCCGAGGCATAAAAACGAACATTCCTTTCTTGGAAAATGTAATTCAACATTCAAGCTTCTTAACAGGAAGTTATGATACAACATTTATTGATCAAACTCCTGAGTTGTTCGTATTTCCAAAGCGTAAGGACCGCGGAACAAAAATGTTATCCTACATAGGTTCCACAACAATTAATGGGTTCCAGGGTGTAGAGAATAAGAAAAAACCAGCGTTAAATAAGCCTAGATTTCCTGACGTAAAGTATTCTGAAGAAATTCCTCGAGGGACAAAACAGTTGCTTGATGAGCAGGGGCCAGATGCGGTAGCCAAATGGATGAAAGAGCAAAAAGAAGTGCTTTACACGGATACAACCTTCCGTGATGCACACCAATCTTTATTGGCCACACGCTTCCGTACAAAGGATCTAGAAAACATTGCTGAACCAACTGCACGTATGCTACCTGATCTGTTTTCAGTAGAGATGTGGGGAGGTGCTACCTTTGATGTATCCTATCGATTCTTAAAGGAAGATCCTTGGCAGCGTCTTCTTCATTTACGCGAAAAGATGCCGAACGTATTATTCCAAATGTTACTGCGTGCTAGTAATGCAGTAGGCTATAAAAACTACCCAGATAATCTGATTAAAGAGTTTGTTGAAAAGAGTGCCAACGCAGGCATTGATGTCTTCCGTATTTTTGACAGCTTAAACTGGGTCAAAGGAATGACGCTAACGATTGATTCTGTTCGCCAAAGCGGAAAAATAGCTGAAGCAGCTATGTGTTATACAGGAGACATTTTAGATCCATCTCGTCCGAAATATGATCTTAATTATTATAAAAACCTTGCAAAAGAACTTGAAAATGCAGGTTCACATGTCTTAGGAATAAAAGATATGGCTGGTGTAATGAAGCCAGAGGCAGCCTATCAATTAATTTCAACACTAAAAGAATCTGTTGATATCCCAATCCACCTGCATACGCATGACACAAGTGGTAACGGTATCTTCACTTATGCAAGAGCCATTGAGGCAGGGGTAGATGCTGTTGACGTAGCGGCTAGTACAATGTCAGGCCTTACATCACAACCAAGTGCTACCAGCTTGTATTATGCATTAGAAGGCAATGAGCGTAAGCCAAATATCGATGTGCGAGCTTATGAAGACCTTGGACTCTATTGGCATGATGTTCGTCGATATTATCAGGATTTTGAAAGTGGAATGATGGCGCCTAATTCTGAAGTGTACGAACATGAAATGCCTGGTGGACAGTATAGTAACTTACAACAACAAGCTAAAGCTGTTGGCCTAGAAAGCCGTTGGGATGAAGTGAAAAAAATGTATCGTCGTGTAAACGATATGTTTGGAGATGTTGTAAAAGTAACACCATCTTCAAAAGTGGTTGGGGATATGGCGCTATTCATGGTGCAGAATGACCTAACAGAAGATGATGTGTACGAGAAGGGCGAAACCATTGACTTCCCTGACTCGGTTATCGAATTCTTTAAAGGCTACCTTGGTCAACCATATCAAGGCTTCCCTCAAGAGCTTCAACGCATTATCTTAAAGGGCACAAAGCCAATTACAGAACGACCAGGTGAGTTGCTGGATCCTGTAGACTTTAATGATCTCAAAGAAACACTATTCCATAAGCTTGATCGCCAAGTAACAAGCTTCGATATGATCACTTATGCACTATATCCAAAAGTCTTCATGGATTATCATCAGTTTTATGAGCAGTACGGTGACATGTCTGTACTTGATACACTTACATTCTTCTATGGCATGCGCTTAGGTGAAGAAATTGAAGTGGAGATTGAGCAAGGGAAAACCCTAATCGTAAAACTTGTATCAATCGGCGAAGCGCAACCAGATGGTAACCGTGTAGTGTACTTTGAACTAAATGGTCAACCACGTGAAGTAATTGTGAAGGACGAAAGCATTAAAGCATCTGTTGAAGAGCGTCCAAAAATAGATAAAAATAATGAAAAACACATTGGCGCCACAATGCCAGGTACAGTTGTTAAAGTAATCACAGAAAAAGGAGAAAAAGTGAAGAAAGGTGACCATCTCATGATTACAGAAGCTATGAAGATGGAAACCACTGTTCAAGCTCCTTTCGATGGTAAAGTGAAAGATATTTATGTGAAAAACAATGAAGCCATCCATGTAGGTGATTTGTTAATCGAATTTGAATAAGAACGATCACTAATGTGATGATTAAAGCAGTTCAATGTTGGAGTACATGAAAGACATACCCTTCAATTGAACTGCTTTTTAATTGGCTAACTATTTTCACTTATTCTCTTAGGTCAACTGGAGAAAAAAGTTATTCCGTATTATGGCAGGATTGTTGAAGACTTGAAACTGAGAGGAGTCCGTTGCATTTATGCAGTGCTGGGG
>NZ_KE384332.1:10277-123631 GCF_000425225.1 Pontibacillus marinus BH030004 = DSM 16465
GGATTCGCTCGGGTAAGCGACAGATTCGCTCGGGTAAGCGACGGAATCGCTCGGGTAGACGACGGAATCGCTCGGGTAAGCGACGGAATCCCTCGGGTAGGCGACAGAATCCCACGGCTAGACGCCGAATTCCCTCGCCCCCCTGCACTACCGCCTCGCACTTTATCTCGAAACCAAGTCTTCAAGATAAGGGGGCTATAATGAAATAAAGATGTCCCTTAATAATGACATAGAAAATGACCTAAAAGCGAACATTTGTTCTTTATTGGGCGAATGTATATAATAAAACACAAGGAGGGGTTACATATGGGGAAACTATATCCATATCTATTTTCTAATGACGCGAGAAAACAAGCTGAATTCTACGAGGAAGCTTTAAACGGTGAAATTGTGGATGTAAAAACTTTCTCAGAAGCACCTGACATGCCTGAAGAAATTCAAAATCGTGTCATGCACCTAGTTTTACAAGCTGCGGGGCAACACTTCTTCATGGCAGATGATGTTAAAGGAGAGACGAAAGCCGGCACGAATTTAGATTTAGTTCTAGAGTTTTCTTCAGAACAAACAGCAAGACAAGCATTTGATGGACTAGCAAAAGGTGGCCAAGTGATTATGCCTTTTGACAAAATGTTCTGGGGCCCTATGTTTGGGAGAGTTGAAGATCCGTTCGGTGTAAGGTGGCAAATCACAACAGAACACCCTTAAATAGAAAAAACCACAGCCTAGGCTGTGGTTTTCTTTTTCTATCGATTTTTTTTGTCTGCACGTGCACTTCTTGAAGAAAGGAGTACAAAGTAACATAGTAAGCTGAAAAAGCATGCAATAACAAGCGCGTGTAGTAGAGCTACGAATAGATTTAAAGATGTAAAGATGATCATAGCACCTAAAATCACTTGTATGGTTATGAGGAGGAGGGCAATTGACCATCCACCTGACATGATCTTACTATGCGAATAGGATTTACGGATGATAACGAATTGAATAATAACCCAAACAAATATGAGTCCTGCAGCTAGTCGATGACCCATTTGAACCCATTGTAAGAAGTTATAGTATCCAAACTGTAATGGGTATTCATTATTACAAAAAGGCCATCCACCGCATACGAGACTTGCATTCACATGACGTACTAATGCACCAGTATAAACGACCATTAGTGTATAAATCGTTAAGGCATAAAACCCTTTGCGGTGTTTTCTTTTTATATATAATGACGTTGCATCAAATTTTTGATCAACTTCGAATATAAGTAAGGTCAATAGAAAGATGGATGCAAAAGAGATTAGGGAAATTCCAAAATGCATTGCTAATACAAAATCAGATTGTCCCCATTTTACTGCAGCAGCACCAATGAGTCCTTGTAATACTAAGAAAAACAACGATAGAAATGAGAGTAGTTTTGTTTCTCTTACATGTCCAAGTTTTCTCCATGCTAATATGGAAAGCAATAGGACTAAAAAGCCTACTCCTCCTGATACTAACCGGTGACTTAATTCGATGACTAATTCCATAGTGATATTAGATGGAATAATCTCTCCGTGGCACAAAGGCCAACTTTTACCGCAGCCCATCCCTGATTCAGTCTTCGTTACCAGTGCTCCACCTATAAGGACAAATAGCATTCCTAAAGAAGACAGTACAGAAAGCCATTTTAACAATTTTATCATTTCTCCACCTCGATCCTTTAGTGGAACTAAATTTATCGTAATATATTCCGAATACAAGTTGCAATTGCAGATCTCATTTGTTCACGAAATTGGCACAAATGTTATCCTACCATGTTTCACATATATTTTCATCATGTAATATACTTATTAAACGTCAATATCTTTAGGGGAGTACAAGGTATTCAGGCGGAACATAGGGAGCTTGTTAAATAGTTAATAATTTATGACGTTATTAAAAAAGTGCTTGCAATACCTACCATTGTTTGCTAGAAATAAATAGGGGATTTGTTCCCTTAAGGTTTTGAAACGTATAGATTAAAGAATCTAAGAATTTGTGAATGAAAACTGGTATTGAACAAGAGACTAAAATGTTAGAGTTAGATGAAAAAGAATTTTGAAAAAAGTTGTTCACATATTTGTCACAGTGGAAAATCACCCAAATCAAATAGAAACAAACTTCATTCCGTGATACAATAGGTAGGACTAATGAGCTTTATTTGGGATTGAACTCCTTTTAATCCCAGTTGAAACATGTCCTTATCCAAGGAATGAATTCAGTTCAGAATGACTTCTGATAGATGAACTTATTCAACTAGATATCATTCATCAAGAAATGACAAACCCTCCTGAGAATGAATAGTTTTAAGAGGGAAGGTTTAAGGAGGAAGGTTGAGTACGATGAATAATCCAAGAACTATGGAATCAACGTCTCAGGTGATGAAGCACTCGACCAAAGAGGAAGGAGTCCACACAAACTTATGGGCAGATATCCTCTCATTAATAAAAATAGGTATTATTAATTCAAATTTGATGACCACATTTGCCGGTTTTTGGTTAGCACTGCACTTTACAGGCTTAAACTTTTTCAACTATTGGCAGGAATTTTTATTGGTGATGGTCGGTACAGGCTTAGTCATTGCAGGTGGGTGTATTATTAACAACTATTATGATCGAGATATTGATCAAGTTATGTCAAGAACACAGAACCGACCTACAGTGACAGGGAGTATCGCTTTAAAACATATACTTTTAATGGGAATAGGTACAACAGCTATAGGTATTATTCTTGTATCATTAACCAGTTTAGTTGCTGGTCTCATCAGTGCTTTCGGTTGGTTTGTATATGTCGTCTTGTACACGATGTGGAGCAAGCGCAAATATACAATCAATACAGTTGTAGGAAGCTTCTCTGGTGCTGTGCCTCCATTAATCGGTTGGGCTGCAATTGATCCTTCCTTACAGCACCCAGTTGCATGGGGACTCTTTTTCATTATGTTTATTTGGCAAACACCACATTTCCTAGCCTTAGCAATGAAAAAGACAGAGGAATATCGTGAAGCTGGAATTCCAATGCTTCCAGTAGTCCATGGATTCTCTATCACAAAGAGACAAATTATTATTTATGTAGCTTGCTTACTTCCGCTACCGTTTTACTTGCATTCACTAGGAACAATCTTTCTAATTGTTGCTTCTTTACTAACAATAGGTTGGTTCGCAATTGGTGTTGCAGGCTTCTTTATGAAGAATGAACTTAAATGGGCAACATGGATGTTTGTGTATTCCTTGAATTATTTGACCATTTTATTTGTAGCGATGGTTGTAGCAACGTTACCAAATCCATTTTAATATGAACAGAGAAACTTGCATTCAAGTTTCTCTGGTTCTTATAATAAAAATTTGAAAGACTACAAAGAGAAAGAGAGGTATCATTACATGAAAGGATGGGTGAGTAAATCCCGTATTCTGTTTTTATTAAGCTCATTAATGCTTGTATTAACAGGGTGTGGTAGATCAAACCTTACAGCCTTACAGCCTAAAGGCGAAGGCGCCGATGTTATTTTTGACCTAATGATGTTAAGCGTTATCATAATGGTGTTTGTCGGTGTTGTCGTTATGGCTATTTACTTTTTTGTACTTATCCGTTTTCGACAGAAGAAAGACCAAGAAGACTTCATTCCAAAGCAAACTGAGGGGAATCAATTTCTTGAGGTTCTTTGGACAGTTATCCCAATCTTGCTATTAGTGATTCTGGCAGTTCCAACTGTTCAGAAAACATTTATGTTAGCAGATACGACTCCTTCAGAGGAGAATAAAGAAGATGCCATAACTATTGAGGTTACTGGTAAACAGTATTGGTGGCATTATAACTATAATGGTCAAAAGATCCAGACAAGTCAGGATCTTTATATCCCTACGGGAGAACGCGTATACTTAAAATTAAATGCTAGTGATGTTATCCACTCATACTGGGTTCCGACGATCTCAGGAAAAATGGATACAAACCCTGGTGAAAACACGAACGAAATGTTCCTGCATGCTTATGAAGAAGGTGTTTACTACGGTAAATGTGCCGAGCTTTGCGGACCATCTCACTCGTTAATGGACTTTAAAGTAATTGCAGTAAGTCCTGAGGAATTTGATCAATGGGTAAGCGACATGCAAAATGTTGATACTGATGCAACACCTGAGTCTGATTCAGCTCAAAGAGGTAAAGAACTATTCACTGAAAAGTCTTGTATTGGATGTCACGCAGTTGGTGCCGGTGGCGGTGCTAGCACAGGGCCTAACTTAACAAACTTTGGTGATAGAGCTAAGCTTGTAGGTTACAAAGAAAACACAAAAGAAAACCTTGTAACATGGTTGCTTGACCCTGAGAAGTTTAAGCCAGGAAACAAAATGACTGGTAAATACGGAAATGGCGATCCTGTTAACCCAATTTCTGAAAAAGAAGCAAGTCAAATTGCAGATTATTTATTACAACTTCAACCTTCAGAAATCACACCGGAAGATGCTAAATCAACGGATTCAGACTCTGAAGAAGAGAAATAACATATTATGAAGAAGAAAAGGGAGGTCGTAGCGTGAGTACAGCGACTGCACAAAAGCAGGGCTTTGGTGCTACCCTATGGGATTATTTAACCACAGTGGACCACAAGAAGATTGCCATTCTTTACTTAGTTTCCGGTGGTATCTTTTTCCTTGCAGGCGGACTTGAAGCTTTGCTGATTCGTATTCAGCTTATGGTTCCAGATAACAACTTTGTCTCATCTGGAATGTACAACCAATTGATTACCATGCACGGTACAACGATGATATTCCTGGCAGCCATGCCATTTATATTTGCATTAATGAACATTGCAGTACCATTACAAATTGGTGCGCGTGACGTAGCGTTTCCATTTTTAAACTCACTTGGGTTTTGGTTATTCTTCTTTGGAGGAGTATTACTTAACCTTTCTTGGTTCACTGGTGCACCTGACGCCGGTTGGACTGCATATGCACCATTGTCAACTACATCACCTGGTCATGGAATGGACTTCTATGTATTAGGTTTACAGATATCTGGTGCAGGAACATTAATCGGGGGGATTAACTTCCTCGTAACCATCATTAATATGCGTGCCCCAGGTATGACATATATGCGTATGCCACTATTTACTTGGACTGCGCTTGTTACAAGTGTACTTATTTTATTTGCTTTCCCAGCATTAACTGTTGGATTATTCCTAATGATGTTTGACCGTCTATTCGGTGCTGGATTCTTTGATCCAACGATGGGTGGTAACCACGTTATTTGGGAGCACTTATTCTGGATCTTCGGACACCCAGAAGTGTATATCCTTGTACTACCGATCTTCGGACTATTCAGTGACATTATTTCTACATTCTCTAAGAAACGTCTATTTGGTTATTCAGCAATGGTATTTGCGACCGTACTTATTGGTTTCTTAGGATTCATGGTTTGGGCTCACCACATGTTCACAACAGGTCTTGGCCCAATTGCAAACTCAATCTTTGCGATTGCAACTATGGCAATTGCCGTGCCTACAGGTATTAAGATCTTTAACTGGCTCTTTACAATGTGGGGCGGTGTGATCCGTATGACGGCAGCAATGCTTTGGACTGTAGCCTTTATTCCATCCTTTACACTTGGTGGATTTACAGGGGTTATGCTTGCAGCAGCGGCAGCTGACTTCCAGTACCATGATACGTACTTTGTTGTTGCACACTTCCACTACGTTATCGTTGGTGGTGTAGTATTTGGTGTGTTTGCGGGACTACATTACTGGTGGCCGAAAATGTTTGGTAAAATCCTTGATGAGAAACTTGGTAAGCTTGCTTTCTGGCCATTCTTTATTGGATTCCACCTAACGTTCTTTATTCAGCACTTCTTAGGATTAATGGGGATGCCACGTCGTTACTGGGTATTCCACTCGGGCGATGGGTTAGATCTAGGAAACTTGATCAGTACAATTGGTGCATTCTTTATGACACTAGGAACACTCATTTTCCTATACAATGTGATTATCACATCAATTAAAGGTGAAAAAGCAAGTGCAGACCCATGGGATGCACGTACGCTTGAGTGGTCAATTCCATCACCACCACCTTTTTATAACTTTAAACAAACACCGCTTGTACGTGGTTTAGATCCTTTATGGGTAGAGAAGCGTCAAGGAAACGGAAAAATGACTCCTGCCGAACCACTAGGTGACATTCACATGCCTAATAACTCGTTCATTCCGTTTATGATTTCTTTAGGTTCATTTGTCATGGGTTACGGTTTGATCTATCAAGTCGACGATAGTCGTTGGTTATTTGTAGCCATTGCAGGTCTCCTAATTACATTAGGATCCATGTTTGTCCGTTCTGTTAAAGATGACCTTGGTTACCATATTCATAAAGAAGATTTAGAGGAAAAGGGGGCTGGTTCTGAATGAGTGATGAGCAATTACAAACACTAAAACCAGGACAGAGTCCACATGAACCTGAAAAAGCCACCCTTGAAGGTAAAAATAAATTTTTAGGTTTCTGGTTCTTCCTTGGTGGAGAAACCGTATTATTCGCAAGTTTATTCGGAACATATTTAGCACTTAAAGATAAAGGTGCTGAAACGAAAGCACAAGAATTATTTGGTCTTGAATTAGTATTCATTATGACCATCATTCTTTTAACAAGTTCACTAACAAGTGTATATGCCATTTACCATATGAAGAATCTTGATTTTAAAAAGATGCAACTATGGTTAGGGATCACAGTATTATTAGGAGCAAGCTTCCTAGGTCTGGAGATATACGAGTTCCAACACTACGTGCATGAATATCATCACACATTTACATCTTCAGCCTTTGGTTCTGCTTTCTATACACTAGTTGGTTTCCACGGAGGACACGTATTGTTCGGTCTTTTATGGATCGTAACATTAATGGTCCGTAACGCTAAGCGTGGTTTAAACCTTTACAACGCTCCGAAGTACTATGTAGCAAGTCTATATTGGCACTTTATTGACGTTGTATGGGTATTCATCTTCACAGTTGTTTATCTGATGGGAAAGGTGGGTTAATCCATGGCAAACAAAACTTCAGAAAGCTTCGAATTTGCTAAGAAGAAGAACAAAGAGGAAATGAAGCATCACCTCATAACGTTTGCATCGATGATTGTATTTACACTAATTGCCTTTGGTATGGTAATCGGTGATTTCCACCGTCTATTTACAATCCCTGTTATTATTCTTATGGCAGTTGTACAAGTTGCATTTCAGCTTTACTACTTTATGCACATGAGTCATAAGGGACACGGGTTGCCTGCACTTATGCTCTATTCAGGAGTAGGAGTAGCATTCCTTACCATCCTTGCTATGCAAACCATCGTTTGGTGGTGATGAGCCAAAAGACCGGAGAAATTCTCCGGTCTTTTTTTATATGGATATTAATCTCCTTTTATCCGGTATTGTATCCACTTAATTGTGTTCACGATATTGTCAATTTCCTTTGCATAATCCTTTGCGGTAAGGGTATGTGTAGGGGTTAAAATAGGTTATAATGGGAGAGTAGATAGACACCTCAGAAGGAATATGGAGTGAATTATATGTGGTTAGAGTTACAAGTGTTTGGCTTTCGTGCTTTATGGAGCCCATATTACTTACTTTTTGTACTAGCACTCGCTGTTAGTTATTATTTACTAACAGGTCCATTAAGACATAAATTCGGTAACAATGTTAAACCCACTATCGCACAGCAAATCATGTTTTATGTAGGTCTTGCTCTATTATATATCATTAAAGGATCACCACTGGATTTGCTTGGTCATATAATGTTTACCGCACATATGGGACAAATGGCTTTATATTATTTAGTTTTTCCGATACTGATTATAAAAGGATTGCCTACATGGATTTGGGAGAAAGTTCTCTATATCCCGGTTTTGAGACCAGTACTAAAAGTATTGTTAAAACCTTTAGTTGCTTTATTATTGTTTAACGGATTGTTTTCACTTTATCATATCCCTACAATATTTGACTTTACTAAGACGAGTCCAGTAGCACACGCGGTTATTACAACAGTAATCCTATTTACTTCATTTTGTGTCTGGTTACCTGTTTTTGCACCTTTAGAGGAATTAGATGGATTATCTCCATTACTTAAAATTGGTTATATTTTCGCTAATGGGGTTCTTATTACGCCTGCGTGTGGTTTGATTATTTTTGCTGGTGAACCTTTATATAGTACTTATAGTGACCCTGGAGCTTGGACAGCTGCATTAAGCTTATGTGTGCCGGATGGCGTATTAAGTAATATGTCTCTAGGTGGTCCGCAATTATTTTCACCCATTTCCACTATGCATGATCAACAGCTTGGTGGAATCATAATGAAAATAACACAAGAGATTGTTTATGGAGCTATCTTGGCTATAATATTCTTCTCATGGTTTAGACGGGAAAACACAAGCATAGACCCATTACCATCAGAATCATAATGGACAAATACAGAAAGATGAAGATTTTTTAGGGGGAGAATTATGCCTTTATTACCAACATTAAGTACAACCTTTATTGTAATAAGTGCCATTCTTGTGGCAATTGGTTGGACATTAATTGCAAGAGGGAAACCAAAAGCTCATAAAAAGGTTATGATTGCAGCTGCAATTAGTGCTTTAACCTTTTTTATCATCTATTTATCACGTACGATATTCGTAGGAAATACGAGCTTCGGTGGACCTGATGATATAAAGATTTACTATACAATCTTTCTAATCTTTCACATTATTTTAGCAACAACAGGAGCGGTATTTGGTCTTGTTACATTAACGCTTGCTTTTAAGCGTAACATTGCCAAACACCGTAAAATCGGTCCGGTTACTAGTATCATTTGGTTTTTTACAGCTTCGACTGGTGTTGTAGTTTACCTCTTACTTTACATTCTCTATGATGGTGGAGAAACTACAAGTATGATCAAAGCAATATTAGGTTTTTAATTCATGAAATCACCTGTGTAGGGATGACCTATCCACAGGTGATTTTTTTTAGTATATATGGTTTATATCTATTAAATTAAAGGTATCAATAGAAAGGAAAGAAAATAAGTTTACCTCAATCAAAAAAATAAGCGTATGTAGCTAATATAGATGTGGTATGAAAGGTGGCAACAAGAAATATGGATATAGAAAGTCCACGGTTATTTATTAAACCTATTTCAATTGAAGAGGCACAAAATTTAATGGTAGATGCAGAAAGTTATCCCGACTGGCTTAATGTTCCTTACGATGCCCTTTGGCCTGATGATGGATTAAAAGCTCTACTACCTATTTATGTTGAGGCACTTGAAAAAGATGAAAAGGAATATGGGTTTGGTCCATGGATTATGCTTGATAAGCATAAACAAATGGTGATTGGCGATATAGGTTTTAAAGGTTCTCCTATTAGTGGAATCGTTGAGATTGGTTATTCCGTGTCGAAAATACACCGAAACCAAGGATATGCTAAAGAAGCTGTGGAAGCGATGTTACAGTGGGCGTTTAGTCATGAGGATGTTACAATTGTAACAGCTTCGTGCCAACCGAGTAACATTCCCTCCTGTCGTGTTTTGGAATCATGTGGTTTTATGAAGAGTCGAGAGGAGGATGGCGTCGTTTGGTTTGAGAACCGAAAGGAGAGACATTATGGAAAAGATCGTACATTGTGATAAGAATCATGATGATGCAATTTTGGATCTAGGGGAGTATGCATTTCGCTATAAATTAAGTGAGTCAGAGCGTGACCATAGAAAAGAACGAATGAAGCAAGAACATATTATAGCTATCATTGATGGGAAGAAACTTGCTTCTAAAGTTCATTTACTTCCACAATACTTATATTTGGGTGGTAAATCCATACCATTTGGAGGGATTGCAGGCGTTGCTACATGGCCTGAATTTAGACGTAAAGGTCATGTGCGTCAATTAATGAATAAATCTCTTGAAGAAATGCGATCAAGACATATGCCTCTCTCCATGTTACACCCGTTTGATATTGATTTTTATCGCAAGTTTGGTTGGGAGTTAACTCAATACGCACACACAGTTGAGTTAAAGCCTGGAGATATTCCTTCCTATAAAACAAAGGGGAATGTAGCCAGAGTGAAATATGATGAAAATAAACGTGTTTTACATGAGATATACGAACGTCATGCTAAACGTTATGGACTGATGCTAGATAGAAATGAATATTGGTGGAAATACCGAGTTATTTCTGAGGATGACTTTATTCTAATGTCTTATAACGAAAAGGGAGAAGAAGATGGATTTCTCCTAGCTAACTTAAGTAAAGACCAACTAACAATAGAAGAATGGTTTTATGATTCAAAAGAAGCATCACAACGGTTACTTACTTGGATGCGTAATCATGATTCGATGGTCCCTAAGGTCAAATTGACATTAGCTCCAAATGATCCTATATTATTTTATTTACATAATCCACGTGTAAAAGAGGATCGACATGCTTATTTTATGTCAAGAATAGTAGATGTGAAATCGTTTTTCACACAATATCCTTATCAAAGTTTTTCAGATGTAACCGTTCAGCTAGATGTTACAGATGAGGCAGCTGAGTGGAATAATGGTTCTTGGTTCTTATCTATACAAAACGAACAGGTTTCAATTACAAACGAGTCTAAGGAAGCTGATGTTTATGTGAAAGGGGATATTCAATCCTTAACAGCTTTATGGCTAAATGCACAAAAAGTAGAGGATTTATTGTTTTTTGACCGCTTACAGATTGAAGGGGATTTAGAACAGTTAAAGGCTCTGATCGTTAAGGAAACCCCTGCATTGTTAGATTTTTTCTAATAGGATATAAAGAAAAGAGGGCGGCCAAATGGCTTCCCTCTTTTTATATCTTCCAATTCATTTTGATAATACCAGCTTCTTTAGCTGAGTTAAATGCTATGACGATTAGTGGACCGACAAAGAATCCAAGAACTCCGATAAGCTTCAAGCCTAAATACATAGCTATTAGTGTTGCAAGTGGAGATAATCCGATATGGCGTCCCATGACTTTCGGTTCAACAGTACGACGAATGGCTAATAAGACGATGGCTAATATGGAGAGCTTTGTACCAAACACGACATCTCCAGTTAAAAATACGTACAATGCCCATGGGCCAACCACAGCGATTGATCCGATTATTGGAATAAAATCTACCACCCAGATGATGAGTGACATAATGATGGCGACTTTTGGTGCTATAAACAATAATCCAATCAGGCTAAATATAAAGATAATGAGTGATACGAGAAATTGCGCTTTAAGAAAGCCAAATACAACATAAGAAAGTCGTGAGTTCATGAAGCGTACTTTCTCTGCAGTTTTCGTTGTCATATACTCATAAGATTTCGCTTTTAATCTTGGCATTTCCAACATAAAGAGGAATAAAGCAATTAAATAAACTAGAAAGCTAACCAAGTATTGAGGTAATTGGCTTGCCCAATTTGTAACTTTATCTATATTAATGACTTGAAAACTCTCTTTATAGCTTTTAAATTGTTCAGACATTTGATCTTCAAATGCTTTAGTGTACTTTTCAGGGAATTGATCGGCTAGCTGATTGTAATCTTCTTCCCACTCAAATACAAAATCCTCAACTTGTGAAATATACGTATCAGCGTTTTCTGCAACTTGTATGACTTGTGTAACAACCTTGGTTACGACGTAGGTTCCAATGATGGAAATTAATACAAGGAAAGCTATGTACACAATAATTACTGATAGTTTTCGTTTGAATTTAAATCGATACTGCAACATACGTACAGCCGGATTTAAAAATAAAGCTGTAATGAACGCTGTTATGATAGGAATCGATACAGGTAATATAAAATAAGCGGCAATTAAAAATAATATGCCTACGAAAAGTATTATCCATTGTTTTTTACTAAGGAATCGAAACAATTTTGATCTGGAGGCTCCTTTCACTACATCTCTATTTAAATATAGCATGAAGCAGCTTTTTTGAACAGTTTATCAGCTTGATTCGATAACATGTCCTACGCTTTTATTGCATAAGTTTGTAATAACATAGGAGGGACGTTATGTGGAAAGAATTTAAAGCTTTTGCTGTTAAAGGGAATGTGTTTGACTTAGCTATCGCTGTCATTATCGGTGCTGCTTTTAGTAAAATAGTCGATTCTCTTGTGAATGATATTATAATGCCTTCTGCTGGTCTCTTATTAGGAGGAGTGAACCTAAAGGATTTATCATTCTCCATACATGAAGTTACCATCCAATATGGAGCATTTCTGCAATCGATGGTAGACTTTTTTATTATTGCATTTGGAATTTTTATGTTTCTGAAGGTGATTTTCAAACTTAGAGGGAAATCAAAAAGTTTTCAGTTTCAAGAAGAAACAACGGATCAAATACTAGGTGAGATCCGAGATATTGTAAAAGATTCTCATCAAACAAAAAAACAAAATGCTGACAAAAGACCTGAGATCAAACTTAAAGTGAAATAAGAAAAAGGGATGGTAGTAACCCAACCCTTTTCCAAAGATATCTTAATGTTGGTGTTGATCAGTAGGTAGCTCTGATAATGAGATGATGCCTACAAGCTTTTCACCTTTAACAATAGGTAAGTGTTGAAGGTTTTTATCATTCATTAGATTGCGTGCTTCCTCTACTGTAGTGTCAGGAGTAGCTGAAGGAGCATGATCATCCATAACTTCTTGTACTTTAGTAGAACCTTCTTTATTCTCAGCATACCCTTTATTGATCATAGTGCGTTCAGTTAGAAGACCAACATACTTTTGCTCGGATTCACATACTGGAACTACACCGATGTCATTTTCTTTCATTTTGGATGCAGCTGTAGATAAGTTATCTTCAGGCGTACAAACGGCAACATCTTCTTTCATTACATCACTTACTGGGATGCTTGTCGTATCAACCTTTTTAAATTCTTGAAT
The DNA here is from genome assembly GCF_000425225.1 of Pontibacillus marinus BH030004 = DSM 16465. Lineage (GTDB taxonomy): Bacteria > Bacillota > Bacilli > Bacillales > BH030062 > Pontibacillus > Pontibacillus marinus. Next base: position 23,159 of record NZ_KE384332.1, read on the forward strand.
AAGTTCTTTAGCTTTATTTAGCAAGCTATTTGAACGATCCACTAGGGATGTTGGGAAGTCTTCTCCATCACCATATTCAACGCCATGTGGATAGTAATGCTTTCCAAGTAATGGTGTCATAAGTTTAACAGCAGCATTACCTTTGTCTACGTCACCTTCAACAGCGTAACCTTGCACGCGTAGGTAATACGTTATATTTTTTTCTGCTGCGTCTAGCTTATAGTCATATGTAACTCGTTCATAGTCCCATTGACCACCGCGAACAAAGCCTGCTTTATCCATTAAGTAATCTAATTTATGAAGGTCTACAACTGCACCTTCAATTCCTTTACCCTCGATTTTCATACCTTCCACCTCACAAAATTCTGTCTAACCTAAATTCATAATCTAAATCCATCATATAAAAAAGTTGGCAACGTTGCAATTGTTTACAAACGAATTCAAGAAAAATTCAAGAAAACTCCTTAAAATATGTTCATTATTGTGTGAAAGAATGTGATTCCGTTGTAACCAGTTCAGTTAAATTTTTAGCATAGACCAAGAACCCTATGCAAAAAATTAAATTTTTCGGACACACTAAGCTTGAAATGGGTGAGAAGTTAAGAATGTCTTCACTTTCACCATTGAATACAATGAAACAAATGGAGGAGATTTACATGAAAGCCATTCGTGACGTTATGACAACAGATGTTTCCGTATGTACTTCAAACGACACACTGTATGAAGCGGCAGTGAAAATGAAGGAAAAAAACGTTGGAGCCATTCCGGTATGTGACGATGACCAAAACTTACTTGGCATGGTAACTGACCGTGACCTTGTTATTCGAGGGTATGCAGAGAAACATTCTGGGTCTACAAAAATTCAACAAGCTATGAGTGACCATTTAACTTCAGCGTCTCCAGATACTTCTATCCAAGAAGCAAGTAAGTTGATGGCAGAGAAGCAAATTCGTCGTCTTCCCATTGTAGAAAACGGTAAATTAGTTGGTATCGTATCTCTTGGAGACCTTTCTGTCGAGCAACAATCAAATGAAGCAGCAGGACATGCTTTAGAAGAAATATCTGAACGTCCAGAAGTTCACTAAGCCATATTTCACACTCAATCCTACCGTGGTTCAATCATGGTAGGATTTCTTTTGCATTTCTCTCGAACCCAATTTTAGATCTCTTCTTTTCCTCTATTTTTCCTATCATAATTCCTCTTATGTCCTACTATAATGAAGTAGATATAGATCAAAAAGGAGTTTGTCTATGAGAAGCTTAAAGGTCATTATGATTATGTCCATTGCATTCATCTGTTTCTATTTCGGGTTCCCTGAACTTCAAGAAAGAGAAAATCAGCAAGAATTAGCATCCTCTAAAACCCAAACAAAAACATCGATATCACCCAAAAAAGAAGAATCAGAAGAACAACAAAAATCATCTTCAGAACCACAGGAAGAATATAAGTATGATCTTTCTGGATCCATTTATGAAGTTATTGGTCTAAGTGAAAAGGAAATTAAAGCAAAATACGGTGAACCAGAAAGAGAAGATCAGAGTCCTTATGGATACACCTGGTGGATTTACAAACAGGATGGTGTATATACTCAGATTGGGGTTGAAGGTGGGAAGGCTGTAACAATTTATACAATAGGACCAAAAATCTCTGCAGAACCTCTTTTAACTGGACAACCTTATGAATCGGTAGGTGATATTTTTGAGATATCAAACGATGTGAACGTTGAATACGAAAATGGTTCCTATCAATTTAAATTATCACAGGATGATGTGGTTCAGAGGCCATTAATCCCACTAGGAAAAGATATATATATGCAACTCTATTTTGATCAGTTTACAGAAAGATTATCTTCCATACGATTATTTACTGCAAACGTTTTGTTGGTTCATCAACCTTATGAGGTGTACTACCGAGGAGAACTTCCTAATCAACCACTAATCCTTAAGAGAGATTGGAATAAGATTGAAGAGGGTGTAGAACAACAAATTTTTGATATTACAAATATGATCCGAAATCGTTTTGATAAAAAAAGTGTAACGTGGCATGAAAAGGTAGCTTCTGTAGCGTTTGATCATAGTAAAGACATGGCTATCCATAATTACTTTTCACATATTTCACTTGAAGGAGACGGACTAAAAGAACGTTTGAAAGAGAATAAAGTCTATTATTTTTCTGCAGGTGAAAACATTGCCGCTCAATACCCTGATGCACCGTCTACGGTAGAGGGGTGGTTGAATAGTAAAGGGCACAGGGAAGCCTTGCTGAATGAAGATTATACACATTTAGGTGTAGGGGTGTACCGCTATTATTACACGCAAAACTTTTTACAAAAGCCACAATAACAAATGTGTAAGGAGTAAGGAAATCAAATAAATTATCAAAACACTTTTGTATGCATTCACGACATGGGCATGAGTCACATACATTACTGTATAAACACGTATGTAGTAAAAAAGAGGTGACGTGATTCATGAGTGGAAACGATTTGCATCCATCAGTTCAGCAGTTTAAAGAGTTTGTTAATAAACATCCGAAACTAGTCAAAGAAGTAAAAGATCAAGGTTCTTCCTGGCAACCTTTTTATGAAAAATGGGTTTTGCTAGGGGAGGAGGACTCATTCTGGGATCCTTATCGAGAAGAAGTGGTTCAAACCAAGAGACGAGAAGAAAACAAAGAAGAAGAACCCAGTGAAAGTAATAATCAGGAATTTATGGGTCAATTAATGAGTATGGTGGATAAGGTTGACCTGAATAAAGTGCAGGAACATATTCAACAATTAAATGGTGCCGTTCAAAATATCCAATCACTCGTTGGACAGTTTCAGGATATGAAAAAGCAGTTACCGGGTAAAAATCAAGCGCGCTCTCAACGTAGATCACCATTTAGCTTCGGTCGTGACTAATAGAATTTATCACTAAAAACATATCGTTAGGAGGGCCAAGATGCAACCTGGTTTATATCAATACCTTGAGAGTCGTGAGGATTTACTCAAATTCATGCGTATGAATCCCGAATGGTATCGAAAAATAACAAGAGATCCTAGTGTTTTACCTGCAATGGAGCAAGAGTCGAAAGTTTATTTTGGTCAAACCGTTACGCAAAAAATGGAAAGAGTAAATAATCAAATCCAAATGGTGCAAATGCTTATGCAAATGGCACAAGCTATGAAAGAGTAATAAAAGTAAAAAGGATTTAAATAGATGGTTTCGCATTATTACTCGAATTTGGTATTATTTAAGGTGGAGGTGGATAGCTTGATAGCTACTACAGAAACCGTAGAAATTTTAGACAGATGCGAAAATTTAGGTCAAATCGTTTTGCAATCAGACGTTTATGAACAATACATTCAAGCTAAAGAAGAGCTTGAAAAAGATAGAGAAGCTCAACGTTTAATTAAAGGTTTTCAGGATACAAAAGATCATTATGAAGACGTTCAGCGCTTTGGAAGATATCATCCAGATTATAATACCATCATGAAGGATGTCCGTGAAAAAAAGCGTGAGATGGATATGCATGATCGAGTTGCAACCTATAAGATTGCAGAGCGTAACTTGCAGAAACTGCTCGACGAAATAAGTCAAATTGTCGCATTTAGCATAAGTGAGCAAATCAAAGTACCGAAAGATGGGATGTTATTCCAAGACTCTGGCGGTTGTGGATGTGGAAGTGGTGGAGGTTGCGGTTGTTCCTAACTTAGCGTTGGAATCGAATGCAATCCTCACATAAATTCCCACAACAAAACATTTTTCTTTGTGGTACTAAAAAGCGAATACGATAAACAAATAGATCCTCACTTTCTCTAACGTAATACATGGAGAGGGTGAGGGTTTTTCCTTTCATTGCCTTAGCAGCTGAGATTTTAAGCGATTCTTCAATTTCTTCTCTAGAGACTTGTGAATGTTTCTTTTTTACATATATAAAGGGGAGTCCTGTTACAAATTTTCTGTAACAATCCAAAACAGGTTCTTGAGCACTCATTGTTTTTAAAAACAATTCCCAAGCAGATTCTAATTGATTCATGATTCTCACCACCTCATTCATGGGTTTATCACACAAGTTTATTGAAGGAATTTTGAAAGTTTGCTAAACTTGTTAGAAATAACTGAAAATCTCTGACTTACAACTATAAATATTTAGATGTCCTATTACAAGTTATAAAATAATTGAACGAAAGAGGATTCCATATGTTCACACAACGTCAAGGTTTGGTAGTATGGTTTCAAAACATGAAAAATGTTCGGCAGATTAAACGATATGGTCATTTGGTATATGTTTCGAAAACGCTGAAACACGCTATTATTTACATAAACCAAGAAGACCTCGATCATACAATGGAAAAGTTAAATCGCCTGAATTATGTTTCAAAGGTTGAGCCATCTTACAAGCCATTTATTGCTACAGAATATGAAAATTCAAAGCCAGATAAAGCAAAAGAGTATGATTATAAATTTGGTAGTATATAAAAGCATGGGATTACTCCCATGCTTTTTCTATTACTTTAAAGGTGCGATATAGTTATTCATACGGAGAATTCCGATTAAATGTTGGTAGTAGAGTTCCGTTTCACCAAAAATCCCACTTGGACGGACGGTTAATTCAATGATACTTTTGTTTATACGTTCTGCCATGGTTTGAAACATGTCATATCTTTTATTTGCCAAGTCATGAGGATAAGGAATTCCTTCACGACAGATGTAAATAGGCTGGAAATCTCCTGGCTGGGTTGGTTTCATAACGATTGCCACAGATGTGCGATTTTCACCATTTGTTAAAACTGTGTAAAAAGCCATGACATGCTGTACTCTTTCACTCATATTCTCACCAAGCGTAATCAGCTCATAAATGTCTGAATACCCTTGCCCTAGTTCAATAAAACGCTGAATCATTTTTACACCTCTTCATTCATATGTCGCTAGTTACAAAATTGTCATTTTCTAATGTAAGGGTAGCATGAAGGTGCTCATATGTGAATGGGCACTACATTTCTGAATATAATTTTTATGCGGCTAGCAAAAACATGATAAAATAAGGACGAAATTATTTTAGTAGAGGAGCCAACCAGATGTTACGAAAAGCTTCACTGGTCATCTTCCCAATGCTTATACTGTCGACTCTATTATTAACCTATCAATGGAGTATGTATGTGTACGGTGATCAAACAACTAGAACCTCTTCAGAACCACCTGAAGTTCAACTTCATTTAACTCATTCGAATGATTCCATATCTGTTACACAGACGGTAACAAACTTAGAAAAAGGCACTTATTCATTTGTTATACCTTCAAATGCGGACAAGGTTCAATGTGAAAATGAAGAAGGAAAACCATGTTTAGTACAAAATCAAGAAATAACCATAAGTGAGAATCAAAAAATACGCTGGCAATACCAACTTTCTTTTAATAAGGATGATAAGGTTTATTCAAATTGGTACATAAAATTGCAGCGAAACAATAAACCGATTGATACGAGCATAAATGTAGAGGTGATCGAGAAAAATGATCCATTCTGGCAATGGATGGCACCAGCAAAACTACATGCCGATATTCAAAAAGAGTATATTCATTATTATCGATGGAGCTCTGATTCATCTAGGTCATTTCCTTTATTACGGATGGAGATGAATTCCTATGAGGTGTACAAAGAGGATGGTTTATACATATATGCAAAGGGTTCTGTCGGTGAAAAATATCAGAAATTAATTAATGCATGGAAGGGGTCACCACTAGAAGGACCTTTCATTATTATTGTTAACAATGACTTGCAAGGGACCGTAGGGAAAAGACATATGATTTTATCAGAAGTGGATGAAGAAGCAATCAGCATGTACTGGCTTTCTCAGTCCCTGCAATCTAATTATAATGTAAAACAAGATTGGCTTATTTCCGTGCTTACGCATTATTTTTATGACATCCCGGTTCAAGATGAAAAATCCGAGAAGATGATTAAAGATTTATCTAAACAATTATCATTAAGTCAAAAGCAACAGTTTCTCCAAGAAATTATTAAAGCAGAAACAACTCAATTACCAGTAGAACTAGATCAGGACTTGCAGAGGGTAATCGGAAAGCCAACAGCTTTTTTTAAACAAAACAAGCGTAAAAAAGATCTTTATGTACCTTTATACTTTATAGAGAACAAGTCACTAAAAGTCGGGGGAGAGGAAGCGGATATTCCTTGGAAACCTATAGTATATCAGCGTGATCGATATTACCCATTAGCGGGAATTGCGTCTCTATTTGAATTCGATCTTGTCGCTTTACCGTCTGAATCTCTTTATATTTTGAGAAAGGATGGAGAATCATGGCGTTTTTCTCTTAATAAGAAAACATTTGTTCATAACGAAGAAAACTTTGGTGTAGTTTCAGATGTGTTAATAGAAATCCAAGGGGAAGTCTTTATAAAAGAAAAATATATAGAAGAATTACTCGGCATTAGAGCGGATGAAGGGTCTTATTCAATTAATTTGATTTATTAAATAAAAAAAAGCCTGCAGAAAAATTTCTGCAGGCACCTTTTTGGATTGAACTAAATCAAACAAAAAGGCAAAGGGAGAGGAGAAACCGGAGGAAGAACTTATGGGGAAACGTAAGTCTTCTCCGTCTTCAGAGCTAACAGGGGAAACCCTGGCTGCTCCTTAAGTATTATGACCAGATTAAAAATGTAATATACACAAAGAATTGGTTTCTTTGATAACCATTTCATTTTACGAGGAAAGCTGAACTTTTAGTTTTCCTTTTTTTTATGGTAGGATTAGGTCGAATAGGCTAAGAGGAGTGAGACTGCATGAGAGTCATAGCAGGTGAACATAAAGGTAGACAAATACGTCCTGTTCCATCTAATCAAACACGCCCAACAACAGATAAGGCTAAGGAAGCACTTTTCCAAGTGATTGGTCCATATTTTGAGGGAGGAATGGGTTTAGATCTTTTCGCAGGAAGTGGCGGCTTAGGAATCGAAGCATTAAGCCGTGGCTTAGAGAAGGTTATATTTGTCGATCGCTATCAGAAGGCGATCTCAACGATATATGAAAATTTAAAAATGTTAAAGATTGAAGATCAAGCAGAAGTGTTTCGAACAGATGCATTTCGTGCTATAAAAGCTGCTGGGAAACGAGGCTTACAGTTTGACTGGATTTTTCTTGATCCACCTTATGGTAAGGTTTCCTTTGAGGACACATTAGAGGCATTACATGAGCATCAAATCGTATCACAGAATGCAACGATCGTTTGTGAGCACACAGCCCAACAAACACTGCCTGAAGAAATTGGTCCGTTTAAACAAACAAAATCTGAAACTTATTCAAGTATTATTACGATTAGTTTATACCAATATAAAGAATAGAATAAGATGAAGAGGAGTGATGAAGATGGCCACATTAGCCATTTGTCCTGGTAGCTTTGATCCGATTACATACGGACATTTAGATATTATTGAACGAGGGGCTAAAATTTTTGATCATGTGACTGTAGCGGTTTTTAATAACCGGTCAAAGAGTCCGCTTTTTTCAGTTGAAGAGCGTATAGAGCTACTAAAGGAAGTCACCAAAGATTTTGATAACGTATCAATTGATGAAAGTAGCGGGTTGTTAATGGACTATGCTCAGGAAAAAGGGGCAAATGTGATCTTACGCGGGTTGCGAGCTGTTAGTGATTTTGAATATGAGATGCAAATTACAGCGATGAATCGTACATTAAACGAGGATATTGAAACGTTTTTTGTGATGACCAATAATCAATATTCGTTCTTAAGCTCAAGTATGGTGAAAGAAGTAGCGAAATACGGTGGATCGATTCAAGGTTTAGTGCCACCTGTAGTAGAGCAAGCTTTACAAGAGAAGTTTTCATGATTTTATGAAACCTCATATTACGGAGAAGCAGTTCAATTTAGAGAGCAGACGAGTTTGTTCTCTTAATTGAACTGCTTTTTAATTGAAAAAGAGTTATTCAGCAATATGGCAATAATGTTGAATAAGGTGTGGAGTGGTTCCGTTGCTAATGTGCAGTGCGGTGGTCTGGGAAAGGGGTTGCTTTCCTGTGGACGAACTATCGAGCCTCCTCATCCGCTAAAGCTCCTTGCGGGGTCTCGCTAGCCCGTTTTTCCACTGGAGTCAACCCCTTTCCCAGCCCACCTTAGCCGAATGGTGAATAACGGAACCGCAGCTATCGTAAGGTTTTCTGATGTAGATTATGGGGTTGAGTCATATATGCACCAAAGTGATCTAAAGCCTTATATGTAGAGCTAAAATACAGTTTCCTTAAGCATAAGATAAAATGATCTCAGCCATGGGTCCGTTAACTTTCATATCAGCAAAGGGGTGAGGGAAACGGCAAACTCCCGCGGTAGAAAGGGCGGACGAGATCCCGCAGAGAGCTTGCGAACGAGGAAGCTCGGCCGGTCTTCCGCAGGAGTATTGCCGTTTCACCGATCCCCTTACTCTCACAAAAGCAACGGACCTCCACCACACTTTATCTCGAAACCAAGTATTCAATAAACGGGGGCTTTAACGGAATAAAACTGAGCAGTTGCTTTTCTAACATAACCATAAACTCACTTGTGAATCTCATGGTTATGGATAGACGAAAACCACTGTCGTCGGATCAGGATGATGATGGCTAATCCAAGAGATGCTAAAGTGATCAATGGTCCAAACTCAGCGAATTCTTCCAATATTCTTGTCCATATACTTTGGTGCTCTATGGGAGATATGACCGGTGTTTCCTTACTCCCAAATGCCTGTCGCTCGATATATAGAGGGACGAAAAGTGCCACAGAAAGTAAAGCAGCAAAAAAACCATGTAATATACGGGCAAAAAAGTATGGTGCGAAACGGATATCTGTATCAGCCAGAATCGAAGCTACCTGAGCCTGTACGGAGAAGCCATTAAAGGCCAATATAAAACTGACACAAATAACTTGCTGTAAAAGAGTGACGTTTTCTACTCCTGAAGTCATTTGCGAACCTAACGTAATTTCAAACAAACCTGCGATAAACGGCAGAGATAAATCGGTTGGAAGCGTAAGTAACTGAAAGAAAACACCAAGTGCACCAGCTATTATAGGAGTTATTCCCACTAGAAATAAAAGCTTGTTAAAAACAGAGAATATAATAATAAATCCACCAATCATGAGTAAGGTTTGGATCGATGATAGAACAGCGTCCCCAAACAGCCTGCCAAAAGGTCTTGAATCTTCAACTCTTGTTTCATGAAGAGCAAGAAAGGCACGTTTCAAAAAGAATTCTCTAGGCTTTCGCTCCAATGGACCTCTTTCATGATTCTTACCATAGAAACGCATACAGAAGCCCACTAAGGCATTGCTTCCATAGTGACTAACAGCTAATAGTAAACCAAGAGTTGGGTCATGAAAAAAACCTACAGAAACAGCGCCAAAAATAAATAAAGGATTCGAAGCATTTGTAAAGGAAACAAGTCTTTCAGCTTCTACCTTACTTAATTGTTTCTCTTGTCGTAACCTTGCCGTAAGCTTTGCCCCAGATGGGTAACCACTTGCCATACCCATAGCCCAAACAAAACTTCCTACACCAGGAACTTTGAAAATAGGTCTCATGAAGGGTTCGCATAGGATACCGATAAAACGGACAACTCCAAAACCAATGAGTAATTCAGCCGTTATAAAAAAAGGAAGAAGGGACGGGAATACGATTTCCCACCACATATTCAATCCTCGAATCGAAGCTTCGAGAGCTTGATCTGGATAGACCATTAAAGATGCAGCTATAAAGAATGCACTTGTGGCAAGTACAAGTGATTTTACATGAGATTTCATTCGGTAGCCCCCTAGACATTGAGCGCAGTCACAAATCTGTACTTCTGCTATTGAACATAGTAAAATATTCATAAATGTTTTTTACATAAATAGGTACATCGAAAAATACGTTGAGTAGGGAAAAACGTACAAGCATTTCTCTATCACTATACGCACATGAGAAACGGTTTTATGCCATAAAATGATAAAAGGAACCATCAAAGGGGGAGGGCTGACGTTGAGGAAGCCGGTTATTGGATTAGCCCTCGGGTCAGGAGGCGCAAGAGGTTTTGCCCATTTAGGAGTTTTAAAAGCACTAAAAGAGGCAAACATTCCTGTACATATGGTGGCAGGAAGTAGTATGGGCGCTCTAGTAGGAGCTCTGTATTGTGCAGGGCAGGATATTGACCATATGTACACGCTTGCAAGAACATTTAAGAGAAAATACTACTTGGACTTTACCGTTCCTAAAATGGGGTTTATACAAGGGAAACGTGTAAAAGAATACATTCGATTGTTCACACATCGAAAGCAGTTCGAAGATTTAGATATCCCTTTTTCAGTTGTAGCAACAGATTTATATACAGGAGAAAAAGTGGTATTTAATAGTGGTGATGTCGCTGATGCAGTAAGAGCAAGTATTTCTATACCTGGGATTTTTGTGCCGGAAAAAATTGATGATCGTCTCCTGATCGATGGAGGGGTCATTGATCGAGTTCCAGTATCAGTGGCAAGGGATATGGGAGCTGACATTGTTATAGCCGTTGACTGTGCTCATTTTGAAGCAAATCATGAGATATTATCCATTTATGATGTCATTATTCAGAGTATAGATATTATGCAAGATGAATTCATACGACAAATCGAATTGGATGCTGACATTATGATTAAACCGAAAGTAGCTCAGTATAGTTCCCGTGCGTTCACAGATACTGAAGATATTATTAAAGAAGGCGAAAAGATCGCGCAAACACACCTAGAACAGATCAAACAATGCATTGAGAATTGGAAGGAGCCTTATCATGAAGCAGAATAAACGCTATTTTATAGTGGGAGCGATCGTCGTCCTCATAGCTTTCTTGCTAGGAGTATATCGTCTCCCTTATTATGTATATCAACCAGGATCAGCTGATGGTTTAAATGATGTTGTTCAAGTACAAGATGGTTTTACGAGTCAAGGAGAAATGCACCTTGTTACGGTAAGGGGAGGGCAAGCAACAGCACTCCAATTTGCTTTAGCCAAAATTCGTCCATTTCACGAAGTTTATGAGCTTGAACAGATCCGCCCAAAAGGGGTTAGCAAAAATGAATATTATCATGCACAACTCCAAATGATGGAGTCCTCTCAAGAAGCAGCCACCGTGGTCGCCTACAAAGCTGCAAACAAGCAAATAGACATTAATTATGATGGCGTTTATGTGATGAGCATCCTTGAAGATGTTCCGGCTCACAATAAGCTGAAAATTGGGGATAGAATTACAAAGGTCGACGATAAAGAGATTCATAAATCTGAAGATCTTCTGGAATATGTAAAGGGAATGAAAGTAGGAAGACAACTTGATATCACGTTTATGCGGGATGGTAAATCGATGACGGAGACAGTGGAACTTGTTAAGCATCCTAAAGAAGATCGTGCTGTTATCGGAATATCACTCGTTACGGATCGTGAAGTTGAAGTAGATCCATCAATTGATTTTTCAAGTGGAGATATTGGAGGTCCAAGTGCTGGTTTAATGTTCTCCTTAGAAATTTACGATCAATTAACAGATAAAGATATCACGAAAGGTTATCAAGTTGCAGGTACTGGAGAAATCTCATATGAAGGAGAAATAGGTCGAATCGGAGGTATCGATAAAAAGGTTGTCGCTGCAGATGACTCTGGAGTAGATATCTTCTTCGCGCCAAATGAAGGTGGTAAGGAAGGTTCGAACTATGAAGTGGCTAAAAAAGCTGCTGAAGAAATTGGGACTGATATGAAGATTGTACCTGTTGATACATTCCAAGACGCATTAGACTATTTGGAAAAGTTAGAACCTAAATCATAATGCAAAAACTCCTACGCTATGAATTAAGCGTAGGAGTTTTTTTATTACACGTTAAGAAAGCATAAAATTTTAGCAATGGAGAAGTTCGACGTAGTAAAAATTTTGAAAGTATGAAGTATAAGCCAAGGCTAAGCCTCTGTCTGCGCCTTAAAAGGCTTGCCAATCGGCAAGTTTTCTTTAAGATAACGTTTCACTATGATCTGTAATATCAAAAATGTAATAGTCAGATGTAAATGGTTTCGTTTTTACTGAGGTTGTTTCATCACCTTTTATAAAGGTTAAAACACCTTTTTGTTGACTTTGAAATGTCCAACCTTCCTTTTGCATGAACTGCTTCACAATCCCGTATGGATCACCTTCAAACGTTTTGTTAGGGGTGATGTAACGATGCTCTTGTTGGTTGATGTTCACAACTGAATCCTCGCTTAACTGGATTTGTATGATGCCTTTCATAACGGAATACGGGTTGTTTTCATTAAAGTATTTGTCTGAAACGATCATGGTCACTGTACCAAGTAAAATGGTGAATGTTAGGAACAGAGTAATGGTCCATGTTAGTTTTCTCTTCTTCATCCGTTAAGCCCCCTTTTATACATAAGACGACAAAAGGAAGCAAAAAGTTTCAAAATTACGGTAGAATTGGAGGCATAAATTCTCGATTTCTTCTTTCCCGTTTTATAGTGGGCTTAAACATTGATAAATAACTATCTACTGCCCGCTCTTCGATTGTAAGAAAAGGGTGTACCCCTTTGTGTAATTGGGTGATAAGAGGGCAATCCATTTCTTTCTTTTGCTGAGAAATATATTGTTGGCCCATGTTAGTCATTCCTAGTAATCGAACATATGGTGCTTCGTTTATAGTGCTTATACTTTCAATCTCTTTTGTTTTTGTGTTGGTTAAGATGTGAGTGAGTGTACGCTGTAAACGTGTCCAAGTGTACCGTTTCGTTTTAATAAGATTCATCCATTCTTGAAAATTGTTCGCTTTATGAATGGTTTGTTTAAACCGATGCTCAAGGCCCTCTTCAACTCCATGGATTTGTCCCAATTCTTCTGGTGACATCGTGCTAATTTTGTATTGAAGGAGAGGAAAGTAAAGTTCCCATTCGTGCCAGCTACCTGTTACGTCACGATACTGTTCTAGTGCATCAACTGTTAGTGGAGGTAACGAACCCTTGGCCTCTTCCGTAATATAACCCTGAGAGAGAATTTCTTTACGAATGCTTGTAGCACTTGCTATTTTGTGTTCAATCGTTTCATCATGATAGCCACTCTGTTTTCTTTGAATCGTCATAGGTTTTATATTCAGGTTGTAATCAAGAATAGTTTTGGTGTAACTAAAACCTAGAATGTTATTTGGTTGACCTAAATCGATTGCATCATCACCTAGTCCAATTTTATGATAAGCATGACGACTTGCCTCAGGGAAGGAGAGACCTTCTTTTAAATGCTCGTGCAAAGATTCATGATATTCTTTTTCGTGTACCTGCAACTCATTATGAGCGTTCACAAATGGTTCAATGCTTCCGTCCTCACTCCCGAAACAGATGGAATCTACACCTAAAGCATCTAAGGAGAGGACAGCACCTTTTGCAAATAAGTCGCTATTTTGTACTGCAAATACGTAGGGGATCTCTAAAACAATATCAATTCCAGATTGCAGGGCAATTTGAGCACGGTGCCATTTATCAATAATGGCCGGCTCACCCCTTTGCAAAAAGTTCCCACTCATAATAGCAACTGTACAATCTGCACCAGAAGCTTCTTTTGATTGCAAAAAGTGATATTGATGTCCATAATGAAATGGGTTATATTCAACTATTAATCCAGTAGCTTTCATTTCCAGTCTCCTTTTCTGAGGGAATTATCTGCCAAAAATTCATCTATTCTGAATATACAATATCGATTTGGGGAAAGGAAATCAACAATACCGAAGAATGATCTCTCCTTTTCATGCAAAAGCTATGATAGATACAAGAAGGTGTAAAGAAAAAATGTTGACAAAATGTTTTTTTCCTTTTAAAATAACTCTTGTTGCCTTGAGGTGATTATTAATGAAATTTGCGTTACAAAAATTACAAACAGCAGATGAACCGCTTCGTTTTGAAGAGGAAGTAGATATTTCAGAACTTGAAACGATGCCGAATGACATTCGTTCCATACCTCCTGTTAAAGTTAAAGGAGAGGCAACGGTCGATGGTGACGAGATCACTTTTCGATTCAATGTATCTGGAACGATGACTCTTCCGTGCGCTAGAACCCTAGCGGATGTTGAGTACCCATTTTCCTTTGATGCGGTGGAAATGTTCTCATTATCTCCTTATCATAAGGAAGGCGATGAAGAGATCCATGAAATTGATGGAGAAGTCCTTGACTTAACGCCTTATATCAAGGAAAATGTAATATTGGAAGTTCCTTTGCAAGTTTTTTCTGATGATGAAGAAGTGCTGGACAAAGCGCTCACAGAAGGACAAGGATGGCAGCTTATCACGGAACAAAAGCAAGAAGATAAAGTTGATCCTCGTCTTGCAGAGCTTCAAAAGTTTTTAGACGAAGACAAAGAGTAAGAGATCCATCACATACATTCTGGATCGTGCATGAAGGAGGTGTAAGACATGGCAGTACCAAAGAGAAGAACTTCAAAAAAGGTTAAAAACCAACGTCGTACTCACAAGAAACTCCACGTACCAGGCATGGTAGAATGCCAAAACTGCGGTGAATACACTAAACCACACCATGTTTGCAAATCTTGCGGACAGTACAATGGAAAACAAGTGGTTGAACAATAAACCGTCTGAAAGAAAGAGTGTCTCCTAAGGGAGGCGCTTTTTTTTTATGAATTTTAAGATACATATCTAATTGAAATTATACGAGCCCCCTAAAACTTTGCTACAATGAATATAGAATATACTTTAGCAGAAAAGGATGTACAAATAATGAGTGAATTCATTAATTATTCCGTCCGAGAAGATCAAATAGCCATTTTAACCCTAAATCGACCTCAACAGAGGAATGCGATTTCTTTTCAAATGATACAGGAACTTCAAGAAGCTCTGGAAAAAGCTAAAAATGCCGATTTGAAATGTTTAGTGATTACAGGGGCAGGTGATCAAGCATTTTGTTCTGGAGGAGATTTAGAAGATTTTCACAGTGACTTAAGTACTGAGGAAGCTTTTAAAGCACTCTATCAAATGAAGGAAGTGCTGTATGAGATTGCACGTTTTCCTATGCCCACCTATGCATTCTTAAATGGACATGCAATGGGGGGAGGTTGTGAACTGGCCACAGCCTGTGATTTTCGATACGCCAACGATCAAGCGTCCTTTGGCTTTATTCAAGGTACGTTAGGGATTGCTCCTGGATGGGGCGGTGGCACATTGTTATACCAACGAATTGATCCACTGCGAGCTTATGAGATGCTTGTTCATTCAAAGCGTTATAACACGGAGCAATTACAAGAGTTAGGCTGGCTACAAGGTACGTATGACCATCATAATTTTGAGCCTGAATTAAATAGAATATTATCTCCTATTCTTGAAAAATCTACAGATCAGTTAAAGGGATTTAAAGATCAGTATAAAAAGAGGCATATGCCCATATATGTTTCAGCAGAGATGGATGAAGAGGTCCGTCAATGTGCAAATTTATGGGGGAATGACAAGCATACAAACGCTGTACAGCAGTTTTTAAAATAAAATAGAGATGATCTAGTCTATCTCTCCTATTAAGCGCATACATTTTACTAAATGTGATAGGAGGGATAGAATGAACGCCACACGACAGGATTCCTGGACACAGGATGAAGATGTTCTGTTAGCGGAGACAGTTTTGCGTTATATCCGCCATGGAAAAACTCAATTGGAGGCTTTTGAAGAAGTTGCGAAGCGTTTATCCAGAACTGCTGCAGCATGCGGATTTCGCTGGAATGCAACGGTTCGTAAACAATATCAAAAAGGTATCCAATTAGCGAAAGAAGAACGAAAGAAAGCTGGAAAGACATCGCAAGAAGTAGTTCTTAGTAATGTTTCGAATGCTACTTTACAGCCCTCATCAAGCTTCTCAATCGACGATGCGATTTCATTTCTAGAAACGATGAAGGAATCGTATGGTAATCAAACCTCTGAAGAAGAACGAGAAATTCAGAAATTACATGAAGAGAATGAAACATTAAAGAAGCAAGTGAGAAGATACCATCAAGCGTGGGAAGAAATGGGAAGACTTTGGAAGTGGGTTCATACGACACAAGAAAAAGGCTGATTAGTTACTAATCAGCCTTTTTTCTATATCTTAAATTAATTAATTTGTGTTTAACTCTTAAATGAAAGTGTGGCCACATCCAGCTCCAGCGCCCAGCAACTAGTATGTTTCCCTCGCCTCCGATCGATAAGTCAACATCGATTCGCCAAAGCTCATCGTGTTTCCTTTATCTCACTGCGGCTCAGTCCAGCATATACGTTGCTAAACGGGCGCTTCCGCTTTTGGTCTTAAGAAACATTTTTCTCTTGAACACCTTCAGGGGTCCAAATCAGTGGGTTCTCTCCAAGGTCACGTTCCATTTCATATTTAGCCTTATGGAAGCCCATTTTCTCCCAAAAACCATGAGAATTAATGCGTGGGTTTGTTTTGATTGGCAACTCATGACTTTTTGCAAAATCAACAAGCATTTTACCGAATCCTTTATCTCTATAATCTGGAAGGACTTCTAGCTTCCAGAGTTCTAGGTAATCCTGTGGTGGATCGAAATAGTGATCATATTTGGCACTCACTCGGTATAAGCTCATTCTTGCTACTAAAGCGTTTCCATAATAAATGCCGAAGAATGGTGATACGCTATCATTTTCGATCATGTTATTTTGCAAATCCTCAAGCATGGAGAGTTCCTGGTTCCCGTATTCTTTAAATCGTTTAAATTCCTCTAATGTCTTATAGTTAATTACAAGTCTTTCTACCTTCATTGGTTCCATCATGGCCAATATCCCCCTTGATGCTATGTTCTTTATATACTCCATTATAATACAAAAATTTTCTGAATGAAATGAAAATTGCACACCCTTACACATGAGTTTTATTTTAATAGGGATATACACAAAGTTACCATTTGGTTAAACTATCTTTTTTATTAAAATTTTTTTATTGAACCCTCTGAGAAAATAAGAAAACAATGATAAGGTGCAAGGTGTTTATTCAGTATTATGGCAGTAATATGGAATAATCTTGTGCGGAGAGGTTCCGTTGCTTTTGTGGAGTTCGGTGGGCTATGTTCTTGTGGGAAGGAACAGTATTCCCTTGGATAGGCGACGAAATCGCTCGGGTAGGCGACGGAATCGCTCGGGTAGGCGACGGAATCGCTCGGGTAGGCGACGGAATCGCTCGGGTAGGCGACGGAATTGCTCGGGTAGACGACGGAATCGCTCGGGTAGGCGATGGAATTGCTCGGGTAGGCGACGGAATCGCTCGGGTAGGCGACGGAATTGCTTGGGTAGGCGACGGAATCGCTCGGGTAGGCGATGGAATTGCTCGGGTAGACGATGGAATTGCTTGGGTAGGCGACGGAATCGCTCGGGTAGGCGACGGAATCGCTCGGGTAGGCGATGGAATTGCTCGGGTAGGCGACGGAATCGCTCGGGTAGGCGACGGAATTGCTCGGGTAGACGACGGAATCGCTCGGGTAGGCGGTGGGATTGCTTGGGTAGGCGATGGAATTGCTCGGGTAGGCGATGGAATTGCTTGGGTAGGCGACGGAATCGCTCGGGTAGGCGACGGAATTGCTCGGGTAGACGACGGAATCGCTCGGGTAGGCGGTGGGATTGCTTGGGTAGGCGATGGAATTGCTCGGGTAGGCGATGGAATTGCTTGGGTAGGCGACGGAATCGCTCGGGTAGGCGACGGAATTGCTCGGGTAGGCGACGGAATTGCTCGGGTAGACGACGGAATTGCTCGGGTAGACGACGGAATCGCTCGGGTAGGCGCGGAATTCCCTTAGCCCCTGCACTGCCTCCACCACACTTTATCTCGAATCCAAGTCTTCAACAAACGGGGACTTTAATGGAAGAACAAAAAGTACAATGGGGCTTAGCTGTGTTTCACAGTATGGTCCTACAAGATTTGATCTACCATTTCATAAAAAATTTGCTACAATAGGAAAATAGAAGGATTTAATGTGGTTCGAATGGAATATTTCATAAAGAGCTAATGATCCGATAAAAAGAGGATAGATCAGGTGGTGATTTGTCTTGAACATAGGAGTTATAGGAGGAGGGGCTATAGGGCTACTCACTTCTTATTATTTCCATAAACAAGGGCATGCCCTAACACTTTATGTCCGTCGAGAAGAGCAAATGGAGGCTATTCAAGAAAAAAGCCTGCACGTTCATCCAATCGATAAAAAAGTGGAAATAAATACATCATTAACAGATGATCTTGAAAATCAGGATGTTCTGATCATATGTACGAAGCAACAAGCGGTAGATAACGTCATACAAAACTTGCAGGATAAACATATTACTTGTCCTTTGCTTTTTCTTCAAAACGGCATGGGGCATATATACAAGGTTCAAAACCTTTCAAATCCTGTATCTGTAGGGGTTATGGAACATGGAGCATTGAGGGTGGACGAACATACAGTTAAACATACAGGAAAAGGAAAGCTACGTATAGCTGCCGTGAATATGAACGAGCAAGAATTAAAAACAATGAGGTCTAATATGACTTGTGATGAATTCCCTATAGATATAGAAGATGACTGGTATAACATGCTAGCCAAAAAGCTTGTTATCAATGTGGTTATCAACCCCATTACAGCATTATTCCAAGTTAAGAATGGACAAGTGATCGAAAATCCCTTTTTAGAGCGTATAGCCAAGCGCTTGTGTGAAGAGGCTTGTCATGTGTTAAAACTCGAATCACAAAATCAATGGGAAAATGTTTATCAAATTGCAAGATTCACAGAGGAAAATACATCCTCTATGGCAAAAGATATACAAGGAAAAAGAGAGACAGAAGTTGAGGCCATTTTAGGTTTTTTATTACATGAAGCATCATTTGATATTCCAACCATTCAATATATGTATGAAAGTATAAAAGCTATTGAGTACTCATTTAAAAAGGAGGGGGAAGTATGAGTGATCTTTTAGCCTATCTCTTAGCGGCTGCGATTACATTGCCAATTCCTATGACTATCATCGTGTATATGCTTACGAGAAAAATCAGTCGAAGTAAGCGAATGTCTTTGCATGTAACCGTAAACTCGATGACATTACTGTACATTTTATCGGTTAATGCAACGATGGGAGCCATTTTTGACCAATCCTTTTTCTGGTATATCCTTATTTTCTTATTAGTTCTATTAGGTATGTTTGTGTTTCTTCAATGGAAGTATAAAGATGAAATTCATTTTACAAAGGCTTGGAGAGGATTTTGGCGATTTAGTTTTGTTCTATTTGCTTTTGCCTATATTGGTTTAACATTGTTCGGACTTACTGACCGTCTTTTAGCTTTGTAGTATAGGCAGATGAAACATTCGTACAGCTTCAATAAGCCTAAATGGATGAAATCGGTGCTCCAATTCTGTACAATACGTAGATGAAATACATAGACCCATATAGACAAAGGAGAAGGTCATTCATGAGGATTCAACCGATTGATCTAACGAATGAAAACCGGCTTATGCAAGACTATAGAAGCCAATCAAACAATATACTTCAAAAGTTTCATTACAACCCATATAAACAGAGCGATTATAAACAAAGGTTGGAGCATATCCAAACTAGGTCCTATAAACGGGATGAATTAGCGGACCATCTCCATCAAGTGAACAGCAAATGGGGAGCACCAGAACAAACGCTATCTAATATTGAAAAAGTACGTGATCCAGAAAGTGTTGTAGTAGTAGGAGGTCAACAAGCAGGCTTGCTGACAGGTCCTTTATATACGATTCATAAAATCGTTTCTATCCTCGTTTTAGCTGAACAACAGGAAAGTGAGTTAGGAGTTCCGGTGCTGCCTGTTTTTTGGATTGCTGGAGAGGATCATGACTTTGATGAAATTAACCATATTTACATGCCTTATGGTCAGCGAATGAAAAAGTTTAAAATTATGCAAAAACAAAACGAGAAGTTATCTGTTTCAGATATGGAGATGGATAAAGAGGCTATTAAAACTTGGCTTGAGCGTTTATTCTCCCAACTTAACGAAACAGAACTCACAAATGATTTATTTGACACATTGCTAAAGGAACTTTCTGTTTCTGAAAGCTTTGTTGATTATTTTGCAAGGATCTTGTTTTACCTATTTCCTGAAAAAGGGCTTATTCTAATGGATTCTGATGACCCTAACCTAAGACAACTAGAAAGTGATTATTTCAAAGATATGATCCATAATCAGGAGAGTATAAGTGAAGGTGTGGTTCGAGCACTTCATGAATCTGCACAACAAGGGTATCCGATTAATTTAGAAGCGGATCCCTTAGATGGTCACTTGTTTTATGATCAAGGTGGTCGAACATTATTAGTTCGAAATGAGGAAGGCAATTGGGAAGGGAAGCAAAATGAATGCTCCTTTACGACTGAAGAAATGTTACAAATTGCTGAAGAACATCCAGAGAAGCTAAGTAATAATGTAGTAACCCGTCCACTCATGCAAGAATTCGTTCTTCCTACATTATCATTTATAGCTGGACCAGGTGAGGTCGGGTATTGGGCAGCATTAAAGCCAGCATTTGAAGCACTTGATATTGAAATGCCACCTGTAACACCACGTTTATCCATTTCTCTATTGGATCGAAAAAGTGAAAAGTGGATGAACAAGCATTCGCTTCAGGTCCAAAAAGCGGTTAATGAAGGTGTAAGTGAAGATAAGAACTACTGGATTTCCATGCAAAGCTATCCACCGATTGAACAACTCTCGGATGAAGTAAAAAAGGCGATCGAACGTGCTCATCGTCCACTTAAAGAAAAAGCGCATACTATACGAGATGATATTGGGCAATTAGCTGAGAAAAATTTATTTGAATTGTTCCGTGATGTAGAGTTCCTTCAAGAACGTATGATTCATGCCTTAGAGGATAAACATTCTAGAGAGCTGGAAGTGTTTGATGCAGTCGACTTAACATTAAATCCAGAAGGGAAATTACAAGAACGTACCTGGAATATCTTGCCGTGGATCAACAAACATGGCATCACTTTGGGAGAACGTCTTTGTAATATTGAATATGACTGGACGAAACCTCACCACGTAGTTTATTTATAAAAATTTAAAATTAAAAAAAAGTTAAAAATCCTGCCATGAATGGCAGGATTTTTTTTGTGGGAAAAGAATATATAGTTTTAAGTGGTGGAAAGTGGGGGAATGTGGTACCCTAGAGTCAGAAAGTGGGGGCGGTCTATATGTTTATGGGTGAATACCAACATAATATAGACGCAAAGGGACGTATTATTGTTCCTGCGAAGTTTCGTGAAGGACTCGGTGAGACGTTTGTCATTACGCGAGGACTCGATCGTTGTTTATTTGCGTACCCACTTTCAGAATGGAAGGCTCTAGAAGAGAAATTAAAAAAACTCCCACTAACGAAAAAAGACGCTCGTGCTTTCACACGTTTTTTCTTTTCTGGCGCTGTCGAATGTGAAGTAGACAAGCAGGGAAGAATAAATATTCCCTCACCATTAAGGAGTTATGGTGAATTGGATAAAGAGTGTGTGGTGATTGGTGTATCCAATCGAGTGGAGTTTTGGTCCAAAGATCATTGGGAGACATATTTTGAAGAGTCTGAGGATTCTTTCTCGGAAATTGCAGAGAATATGATGGACTTTGATATTTAATCCGAACAAATTTTATTTTTCTAGCCAATCATCCAAGGAATACAACAAGAAACAAACGACAAAAGGGTGAAAGTATGTTTGAACATATTACAGTATTAAAGCAAGAAACCGTCAATGAATTAGATATAAAGCCGAATGGTGTGTATGTTGACTGTACCTTAGGTGGTGGAGGACACTCTGAAAAGATTGTTCAAGAGCTAAATGAAGAGGGAAGGCTGATTGCTTTCGATCAGGATACAACAGCACTTGAACATGCGAAACAACGACTGGACTCCCATAAGGAAAAGATCACATTCGTTCATGCGAACTTTCGCCAATTACAGGAAAAGCTTACTGAATTAGGCGTCCATGAAGTGGATGGGATTGTATTTGACTTAGGTGTTTCTTCTCCGCAGTTAGATGAAGAAGAACGAGGGTTTAGTTATCATCAAGAAGCCAAGTTAGATATGCGTATGAATAGGGAGCAAGCTCTTAGTGCATATGAAGTGGTGAATGAATGGTCGTTTAACGATCTAGTGAAAATATTCTTCAAGTATGGGGAAGAGAAATTTTCTAAACAAATTGCTCGTGGAATAGAACAGTCTAGAGAAAAAGCACCAATTGAAACTACTACTCAGCTAGTGGATATTATTAAAGATGCTATCCCTGCACCTGCTAGACGAAAAGGTGGTCACCCTGGTAAACGTGTTTTTCAGGCAATTCGAATTGCTGTTAATGATGAACTTGGTGCATTTGAAGATGCTTTACATCAGGCCGCAGAGATGGTATCGATTGAAGGACGTATTGCTGTCATTACGTTCCATTCTTTAGAAGATCGTATATGTAAACAAGCTTTTAAAAAGTGGAGTAGTAACCCGCCATTGCCAAAGAATATCCCAGTTATTCCTGAGGATAAGCAACCTCCTTTTGAATCAACGACAAGAAAACCCATTACACCGAACGAAGAAGAGCTTGATCAAAACCGAAGAGCTCGTTCTTCCAAATTAAGAGTTGTAAAGAAAATCCGACCTTGGAATGAAGAATTCCGACTTGATGAAAGGTGGAATAAGAGATGAGCGCAGAAAAAGCAAAAGTTTTACATGATTCACAACAACAAACGCAAACGCAGCAACAACAGACGAAAGTTCATGTACATAAGAAAAAGTGGGTCTCAACAGGTGAAAAAGTTTTGTACACCCTTGTGAGTAGTCTTGCCATTGCTGCGAGTGTCTTTATTGTGTCTTACTCGTCCTCTTTAGATAGTATGAATCGAGATATTCAAAAGCTTGAGGGAAATATTTCAGATCAAAAGGTAGTGAATGAAAACCTGCAGTACAAGATCAAAGAATTGAGTGACCCTGAACGCATCTTGAAAATTGCTAAAAAGAACGGGTTAAAGATCCACCAGTCTAAAGTTAAACAAGCTGATACAGTTTCTGGTAGCTAAGTAAGGAGAATCGACGGCTATGAAAAAAAGCAAAACAACCCATCGTATGTCGAAAATCATGATGGTCTTTTTCACGCTGCTTTTTGTGGTATTGTTCGGACGCTTTTTTTATATCCAGTCGACAGGTGAAATTAAAGGGGTAACCCTTGAAGACTGGGCTGAAAAAAAGCGGACGAGCTCATATTCCATTGATGCAAATCGGGGAAAGATTGTTGATCGGAATGGGATGACATTAGCCTATGATCGTCCAACTTATAGCATTTTTGCTATTGTAAATGAAGAATATTCAAAAGGATTAGACGAACCAAAGCACGTTGTTGATCCTTCCAAAACAGCTGAAAAGCTAGCTCCCATATTGAATATGGATCAATCCAGAATCTCCTCAATCATTCAACAAGGAAAGGAACAGGATCGTTTCCAAGTTGAATTCGGCTCAAATGGGCGGTACCTCTCACAGGAAAAACGAGATAAAATAAAATCTCTCAATCTACCAGGTATTAATTTTAGAGCGGAAGCAAAACGATATTATCCAAACGGAATGTTTGCCTCTCACGTAGTTGGATTTGCTCAACGAAAAGGTGAGGATGGTAAGATTACAGGGATCCTAGGGATTGAAAACCAAATGGACAAGAAGCTCACTGAAAAGAATGGTTCTATATCTTTTCAACGAGATAAATATAATCAAAAGCTTCTAAACCCTGAAGAAGTCATCCAAGAACCTAAAGATGGGGACACCATTCAGTTAACCTTAGATCAAAAGATTCAGACCTTTTTAGAAGATGCGATGACACATGTTGAAAAGCAATATGAACCGAAAAAAATGATGGCTGTGGTGATGGATCCCAAAACTGGAGAAGTTCTCGCCTTGAGTAATCGACCAAGTTTTGATCCTAATAACCGATCCAATATCCAAAATTGGTATAACGACGTAGTAGCTTACCCTTATGAGCCTGGCTCAACTATGAAAATCTTCACTGTTGCTGCTGCAATGGATGCTGGTGTATATGATGGTAAGGAAACCTATGATTCGGGCTCTTACAAAATTGAAGAGATTACCCGACCTATTCGAGACCATTATCGACCTGGTTGGGGTGAGATCACTTATAACGAAGGGATTCAACGTTCCTCCAATGTGGCGGCAGCGAAGCTAGTATGGGAGAAACTTGGCACAGACAAGTTTTTAAGCTACCTAAGAGATTTTGACTTTGATCAAAAAACAGGTATAGATCTTCCAGGTGAAAAAGCAGGAAATATATTGTATAACTGGCCAATAGAAAAGTTAACGACAACATATGGTCAAGGAACCACCGTTACGCCAATGCAACTTATGAAAGCAGCAACTGCTGTAGCGAACGATGGGAAAATGATGAAACCCTATGTGATTTCCAAGGTTTTAGACCCTAATTCAAATGAAACGATTCAAAAAACAAAGCCAGAAGTCGTTGGGGAACCAATTGATGCATCTACGGCTAAGTCCGTACGAGAACTTCTAGGTAAAGTTGTTACAGGTGAGCACGGCACAGGGAAAAATTATAAATTAAATGACTTCTCAGTAGCTGGTAAAACAGGTACAGCCCAAATCCCTGATCCAGATGGTCCAGGCTACTTAAGTGGCTCCGATGAGGATTACATTTTCTCTTTCCTTGGTATGGCTCCTAAAGAAGACCCTGAGTTAATGATGTATGTTTCTGTAAAACAACCAAAGTTAAAAGGGAATGAATTGGGTTCAGAACCTGTTTCCTATATTTTTAAAACGGTAATCGAAAACAGTTTACATTATCTAAATATCCAACCAGATAAACAGAACAAAAAGATGGATGTACAACCGAAAACCATAGAGGATTTATCAGGTAAATCGGTCAAGCAAGCGAAAAGTCAGATACAGAAGAAAGGCCTGAAACCTGTAGTATTAGGTGAAGGATCAACTATACAGAAGACACTTCCTGCTAAAGGAAAACAAGTTTTTCAAAATGAACGAGTCATGCTTTTAACTAAAGGGGACGTAAAAATGCCAGATATGAGTTCTTGGTCCCTAAGAGATGTATTGAAGTTTAGTGACTTAATGAAATTGAAACTTGATTATATGGGAAGTGGGTTTGTATATAAACAAAGTATTCAACCTGGTTCAGTCGTTCGAAAAAGTGACTATCTTACTGTAGAACTATCTCCACCTGGAGAGCAGGGGCAGACACCTGAAATCCCTTCTGACGAGAACGAACGATCTATGCAAGAGCAACAAGAAGAAAAAGAAGATGAAGAGACGTAATAAGACAGGCAGTGTTCTAATCGCGATTAGCCACACATAAAATGGATACAAGCTTACTATGGACATAAAGGAGATGTACCATGAAACGTGTATCCAATGTGACGCTAAGAAAACGATTAGTCACTGTCTTTTTACTTGCAATGGCTGTTTTTATCATTATTGACATTCGATTAGGGTATGTTCAATTTATTATTGGTGATGGGATTATGAAAAAAGCAAGAGAATCTTGGAGTCGTGATATCCCGTTTCAGCCAGAACGAGGTGAGATTGTAGATCGGAACGGAGAAATTCTAGCTGAAAATGTGACCGCTCCATCTGTGATGCTCGCACCACGTCAAATTAAAAATCCTCAGCTTGTTGCTGAAAAACTCTCAGAAGTACTTGGTATATCAGTCGAAAAAGCTTATAAGCATGCGACGAAGAATGCGAATATTGAGAAAATCCAACCAGAAGGAAGAAAGTTAACGGAAGAGCAAGCCGAAACACTTAGCCAACTTAATCTTGACGGTGTTTATATCGCGAAAGATTCCAAACGCCACTATCCTAAAGGGGAGTATCTATCACATGTATTAGGTTTTAGTGGTATTGATAATCAGGGGTTAATGGGGCTTGAATTGTATTATGATGATTATCTTAAAGGAGAAGAGGGATATCTATCCTTTTTCGCTGATGCAAAAGGTAGAAAAATGCCCAAGCTCGCTGATGTTTATCAACCTCCGAAAGATGGGTATAATTTAAAGCTAACGATTGATGATAGGGTTCAAACGATCATCGAAAGGGAACTGGATAATGCGCAGGCAAAATACAATCCCGATGGGGCCTTAGCTATAGCAATGGATCCAGATACAGGAGAAATTTTGGCAATGTCTAGCCGTCCCACTTTTCATCCGGAAAATTATCAGCATGTTGACCAAGAAGTCTATAACCGCAACTTGCCGGTATGGAGTACCTATGAGCCAGGTTCAACTTTTAAGATTATAACGTTAGCAGCCACCTTAGAAGAAGGACTGGTGGATTTATATGATGACCACTTTCATGATAGCGGATCCATTAAAGTTGATGGGGCTACCCTGCATTGCTGGAAACGTGGAGGTCACGGTAGTCAATCGTACTTAGAAGTCGTACAAAATTCATGTAACCCAGGCTTTGTTACAATGGGTGAGCGTTTAGGGAAAGAAAAACTTTTCACGTATATCCGAGACTTTGGGTTTGGTCAAAAGACAGGAATTGATTTACAAGGTGAAGGAAAAGGGATTTTATTTAAAGAAAGTCAGGTAGGACCTGTAGAGTTAGCAACAACTGCTTTTGGGCAAGGGGTCTCTGTAACCCCTATCCAGCAAGTAACAGCTGTTGCTGCTGCGGTGAATGGAGGATACTTATATCAACCTTATATAGCTAAGGAGTGGATTGATCCAGCCAGTGGAGAAGTCGTTGAGAAGAGTGAACCCCAAATGAAAGAACGTGTTATTTCTGCTGAAACCTCGAAAAAGATTCGTGAAGCACTTGAAAGCGTCGTGGCTAAAGGAACAGGGCGTGGTGCGTATGTTGAAGGGTATAGAGTAGGAGGAAAAACAGGTACTGCTCAAAAAGTGGGGGAAGATGGAAGGTATATGAGCAATAACCATATTGTATCCTTTATTGGGTTTGCCCCAGCAGATGATCCAGAATTGGTCGTTTATATAGCCATTGATAACCCTAAAAACACGGTTCAATTTGGTGGAGTCGTAGCAGCTCCAATTGTTGGTAATATGATGGGAGATAGCCTTAGAGCAATAGGTGTGGAAAAACGTACGGATGGGCTTGAAAAAGATATTCAATGGCCTGATCTGCCAAGAGTGGAAGTACCCGATCTGATTGGTTTAGAAAAAAAGGATTTAACCAAGTATTTGGTGAATTTGTCAATAGAAACAAGTGGGGAAGGGAAATACATTGTAGATCAAGCACCTAAAGCGGGAATAAAGGTTGAACAGGGTTCCAAAATTCGCCTTTTCTTAACTGACGAACCTCCTAAAAATGCCACATCTCAATAAGAACAATCGCAGAGCACCCTTTACTTTGCTATAATTAAACGGTGTAAAGTGAAGAAATTCAAACAATGTAAGGAGTCACATTTATGAAACTAGGAAACTTATTAGAGACTCTTCATGTATATACTGCAACGAAGAGTATAGAGAATGTACAAGTGAATGGAATTAAAATGGACTCAAGAGCCGTACAGAAGAATGATTTATTTATTTGTATTGAAGGCTTCACGGTAGATGGTCATGATTTCGTCGCACAGGCTGAAGAAAAAGGAGCGAGTGCAATCATTGCCCAGAAACCGATTGAAGCCTCAATCCCTGTAATCTTAGTTAACGATAGCACAAAGGCGCTAGCTAAACTTTCTAATCATTTTTATGGTTACCCAACCAATCATCTTCATTTAGTTGGGGTAACAGGGACAAATGGAAAGACAACAACATCCTATTTGATTGATTCTATTTTCCAAGAGGCTCAGCAAACAACAGGTTTAATTGGGACCATTCAAATGAAGATTGGTGAGAATACATATCCTGTAAAAAACACAACACCAGACTCGCTATTTTTACAGCAAAACTTTTCTCAAATGGTTGATGAAGGTGTAGATACAGCCGTAATGGAAGTATCATCTCATGCCTTAGACTTAGGGAGGGTCCATGGATGTGATTTTGATATAGCGGTTTATACCAATCTTTCACAGGATCATCTGGATTTTCATAAAGACATGGATGATTACTTGCGTGCTAAATCCCTTCTCTTCTCTCAATTGGGAAATGGATATCACCAAAAGCCAAAATATGCTGTCATTAATCGTGATGATGAACATAGTGATTTTCTTATTAAAAGTACTGCACAAGAAGTCATTACATATGGATTAGATGATCGAGCAGATATCGTTGCAAAAAATCTTAGCTTAACAGCAAGCGGAACCTCTTTCACACTAGGGACTCCTAAGGGGGACATTTACATTGAAAGCCCTCTTGTTGGAAAGTTCAGTGTGTATAATATGCTGGCAGCAGCTAGTACAGCATGGTTATCAGGAATATCACTCGAAACCATAAAAAAATCCTTGGAACATACGAAAGGTGTACGCGGGCGATTCGAACCTGTGTTAGCTGGTCAAGATTTCGGTGTTATTGTTGATTATGCTCATACACCTGATTCTTTAGAAAATGTTTTAAAGACAGTGAAATCCTTTGTTGAAAACAGGATCTTTGTTGTTGTTGGTTGTGGTGGAGATCGTGACCGAACAAAGCGGCCATTAATGGCTCAAGTGGCAGTTAAGTATTCAGATCATACCTATTTAACATCAGATAACCCTCGTTCAGAGGATCCAAAAGCCATTCTAGAGGATATGGAAAAGGGGATAACAGGCGAAGGTTATACGGTTATCGTGGATCGAAGAGAAGCGATTAATGAAGCTGTTCAACATGCAACTGCCGGAGATGTGATCGTGATTGCTGGTAAAGGTCATGAAACCTATCAAGAAATTAATGGTGAGCGAACTCACTTTGATGATGTAGAGGTTGCTAAGGAGAGTATTCAATCCAGATACTAAAGGAGCTGAATGAATGGGATTCTCGACTGATTGGCTAGCTGAAATTCTTCCTGATTATCAAGGTGCAGTCGATTTAGGAATTGAGATTAGGGATGTTGAACAAAACCCTGCTCATTCCATGAAAAAAGGGCTGTATATTCCTCTTGATAAAAAGGGTGATCATGCAGACTTGTTAAAAGAGGCTATTTCAAATGGAGCTATTGCAGCTATTTGGGATAAGCTAACACCTGTACCAGCTTTTTTGCCAACCGATTTTCCATTATTCTTTGTCGATCATTTACAATCTTCCTTAAATGAAGTAACAGAGGCTTATTTGGAAGAAGTGAATCCATGTACAGTATTTGTTACTGGAGATGAAGGGGTAGATATGACTCAAAATTGCTTATCTTCCGTTTTATCACAGCAATTTGAAGTTTATGAAGTAAACTGGACAGAAAGCTCCGATGAAGAGCTTTTTCTTCAACTTTTACAAATGCCTTCTGATACGGAGATGTTTGTATTGGGGGTTGAACTTGACGGTGTTGTTGACCTCCAAGACTTAGTGGAATTAGTCAAATTGGATTTTGGTGTTATTTCACATGTTTCTAGCAATGGGCATTCAGAAGATTTGATACAAAAAAGTGTTGAAATATTTGCTGGACTAAAAGAGAATAGTTATGTCCTTTTAGATGGAGATGACCCTTTATTTTCAGCACTTTTTTCGAAAGAAAACGTGCTAACATGTGGTTTCAAAGAAAAAAATAAAGAAGTCATTATTGACTCTGAAGAAGAGAGTTTTATGGTAAATACGTGTTCTTATCATCATCACAACGTGGACAAAAGCTTACTGAAGTACTTGGGATTTGCTGTGGTCATTGGTGAAAGAATAGGTCTAGATCAAGCATCTATACAGACGGGGTTAACAAATACCCATTACTATCAGACAAATTTGTCCACTCCCACAATCCAAAAATAGGGAGAAGGTTTGATGAAGTTTAGGAAAGATTTTACCTTTCACATGATATATTCTATAAAGGACTTTTTTAATCAAAATGAAGTAAATGAAAAATTGTATGTACAATTGGACGGTCATATGCGAATAAAAGGAGGAAAACAATGAATGCACAAGTACTATTAATCACTATGGCAATAGCATTTTTAATTACCGTCCTCATCTCACCGATCTTTATTCCTTTTTTACGTAGGTTAAAATTTGGTCAAGAAATTCGAGATGAAGGTCCAAAATCCCACCAGAAGAAATCAGGAACACCAACAATGGGTGGGTTGATGATTTTGGTTTCTGTAAGTATTACAACCTTGTTTATGGTTGCTAAATTTAATCCTCAAGCGATGAGCTTTGAAGTCTTCCTCATGTTATTTGTGATGATTGGCTACGGACTTCTCGGATTTCTAGATGATTTTATTAAAGTAGCCATGAAACGAAATCTTGGCTTAACTTCTAAGCAAAAAATGTTAGGCCAGATCTTTATCGCTGCGGTCTTTTATATTATTTTATACCGTCATGATTTCCCGACACATATCGGAATACCAGGTACTACCATGCAGTTTGATTTAGGTTGGGGTTATGCCATCTTAATTTTATTTATGCTTGTTGGTTCTTCAAACGCTGTGAATTTAACAGATGGGTTAGATGGTCTATTAGCCGGAACAGCAGCTGTAGCATTTGGTGCATTTGGTATTTTAGCTTTTCATGGTCATCCCCAGTTTGAAATTGCTGTATTCTCACTTGCTGTTGTAGGGGCATTGTTAGGATTTCTTGTATTTAATGCCCATCCTGCTAAGGTGTTTATGGGGGACACAGGATCACTTGCGCTCGGGGGAGCCATTGGTGCCATCGCCATATTAACAAAGTTAGAAATCTTACTAATTATTATTGGCGGTGTGTTTGTTCTAGAAACGCTTTCTGTTATTATCCAAGTTATTTCATTTAAAACGACTGGAAAACGCGTGTTTAAGATGAGTCCATTACACCACCATTATGAGTTAGTAGGTTGGTCTGAATGGCGAGTAGTTACTACATTTTGGCTTGTTGCTATCTTGTTTGCAGCTCTCGGGATTTATATTGAGGTGTGGCTATAATGAAGACGTTAGAAAAATTCCCTTACCAGCACGTACTTGTTCTAGGCCTTGCCAAGTCAGGAGAAGCTGCAGCAACTCTTCTTCATGAAAGTGGCATACAAGTACGAGTAAATGATCAAAAGCCATATGAAGATAACCCTCAAGCTAAAACTTTAACCCAAAAAGGGATTGAAGTCGTGACAGGTGGACATCCCCTTTCTGTTTTAGAGGGAATAGATTATTTGGTGAAAAATCCAGGTATTCCTTATACGAATCCAATTGTCCAGGAAGCGGAAGAACGTGGTCTTCCTATCGTAACCGAAGTTGAACTTGCCTATAGATTAGCTGAAGGACCTATTATAGGCATTACAGGATCCAATGGGAAGACAACAACGACAACACTGACCTATGAAATGCTTCAAGAAAGCAAAAGGCCAGTGAAGCTAGCTGGCAATATAGGTAAAGTTTCTTGTGAAGTTGCTCAATCAACTACAGATAAGGATACATTAGTTATTGAGCTTTCTTCATTTCAATTAATTGGCACTGAAACCTTTAAGCCTCATATCGCGGTATTTTTAAATTTATATGAAGCTCACCTTGATTATCATAAAACAATGGAACACTATGGGTATTCAAAAGCTCAAGTGTTTATGAATCAAGATGAAGGGGATTACGTCATTTATAATGCCGATCATGAGGACGTAACAAATTACGTGAAACAAGCGAAAAGTCAACCCATTCCATTCTCAACGACAAGTTATCAGCCTGAAGGTGTTTGGAAAGATGATGAATGGTTGTATTTGAAACAAGAGAAAATTGTACGACTAGAAGATATTATGCTAGTAGGTGCTCATAATATGGAAAACATTATGGCGTCTGTAGCAGCAGCAAAACTTTCTGGAGCAACAAATGATGGTATTACGAGCGTTTTAAAAACATTTTCGGGTGTTAAACATCGAATGCAATTTGTAAAAGAGCTTCAGGGAAGAACGTTTTTTAATGATTCAAAAGCTACGAATCTCCTAGCAACATCAAAAGCTTTATCTGCGTTTGACACACCCACCATTCTATTAGCAGGTGGATTGGATAGAGGTAATGAATTTGATGATTTAGCTCCGTACTTGAAAAACGTCCGTGCCATGATCCTTTTTGGTGAAACAGCACCGAAACTTCAAGAATTGGCTCAAAACAATGGAATAGAGCAATCGATCATAGTCGATAATGTTAAACAAGCAGCCGAAGAGGCGTACCGTATTTCGAATAAAGGCGATGTGATTCTTTTATCACCAGCATGTGCTAGTTGGGATCAATATCGTACTTTTGAAGAACGTGGAGACATGTTTATGGAAGCGGTGCATACATTAGAGTAGGGGGCTTGTTTACTCGATAAAAAATGCCCCCAATGTTCAAGTGGTTGAACCAAGGGGGATTTTTTATGTTTCGGAAGAAAAGTGGACAAAATATAAAAGATGCACCAGATCTTTTACTGATGATTGTTATCTTTTCACTTTTATTGGTCGGCGTCATTATGGTTTATAGTGCATCAGCAATATGGGCTGATTATAAATTTGATGATTCATTCTTCTTTGCTAAACGGCAACTGTTGTTTGCGATTTTAGGGATTGTAGCTATGTTTGGGTTCATGAATGTTCCCTATTTAAGTTGGCGAAATATTTCAAAGATACTCCTTCTAGTATGCTTTGTTTTACTGATAGCGGTCTTAATACCTGGTGTAGGGATGGTTCGTGGTGGAGCACGGAGTTGGATTGGGGTAGGTGCCTTTAGTATTCAACCTTCAGAGTTTATGAAACTAGGACTGATCATCTTTCTCGCTAGGTATTTATCCGAGAACCAGAAGAAGATCACTTCGTTTTATAAAGGTTTCGTTCCATCCTTATCGTTAGTGTTTTTAGCGTTTGGGATTATTATGTTACAACCAGACCTAGGAACAGGGGTAGTGCTTGTTGGAACTTGTATGCTCATGATATTTGTATCGGGTGCTCGGATTGCCCATTTTGTAGGACTAGGAATCTTAGGGGTAGTTGGATTTGCGGGATTGATTATATCCGCACCTTACCGAATCCAACGTATTACAGCCTTTCTAAACCCTTGGGAAGATCCACTAGGTGCAGGGTTTCAAATCATTCAATCCTTATACGCAATTGGACCTGGTGGATTAATGGGCCTTGGATTAGGACAAAGCCTACAAAAGTTTTTTTATCTACCTGAACCTCAAACCGATTTTATATTTGCCATTCTTGCGGAGGAGTTAGGGTTTATAGGTGGGACATTTACCTTACTGTTATTTTTCCTTCTGTTATGGCGAGGCATTCGAGTGGCCTTGGCAGCTCCGGACATGTTCGGTAGTTTGCTTGCTTTAGGTATTGTAGGTATGATTTCGATTCAGGTTATGATTAATATTAGTGTTGTGACAGGACTAATGCCAGTAACAGGTATCACCTTACCGTTTTTAAGTTACGGAGGTTCATCCCTAACCCTCACGCTGTGTTCAGTCGGAATTCTTTTAAATATAAGTCGATACGCCAAACTTTAACCTCTGACATGGTCAGGGGTTTTTTGTTGGATGTATTTATGAATTATTCAGTATTATGGCAGGATTGTAGAAGACTTGAAATTGAGAGGAGTCCGTTGCTGTTGAGTAGTTTGTTGCGGTCAGTGAAACGGCAAGCCTGTTGTGGAAGACAAGCCGAGCCTCCTCATACGCTACGCTCCTTGCGGGGTCTCGTCTTGCCTTTGTTACCACGACAGTTTGCCGTTTCCTTCCCTCCACACGATTATGGAGATTAACGGACCATAATTTGGACTGTCCCACCTCATATGGATTGGAATTCTTATTCATAGAAGTTGCTCACACCCTTGTCATGATAGGATTATACTACTGGAATCAGAACAACCTCTCCCAGAACTACGGCGGTTCCGTTAGTCTTCATTCTGCAAAGGTGGGCTGTGGAACGGGTTGACTCCAGCGGAAGAACGGAGTGACGAGACCCCGCAGAGAGCTTGCGAATGAGGAGGCTCGGCGCTTCGTCCGCAGGAAAGCAACCCGTTCCACAGCCCGCCGATCTGCACAAAAGCAACGGAACCATACGCACTTTATCTCGAAACCAAGTCTTCAAGATAAGGGGGCTTTAATGGAATGAGAAGTGGAGTTAGAAAAATTTAGAAGACATAGCATATATTTCTTGAAATGAATTTTGATTTTCTGTTTTACACTCCTTTATTTGGGGAATGAGGCAAGAAGGCTTGATCTTTGAAACTCATTAATAATGATCAGGTAATTTCCTACATTTAAATAAACTGGTTGCCATGGGAAAAAGGTGAAAACATCAGGAACTAGGTATGTATCATCACGAACTTTTGTTGAAGTTGTGATATAATTTTGATATGCATATTAAGCGGCATCCTGGTATGCCGTTTCATTATGCAAAAATTTAATTGTCTAGGGGAACATTCCATGGCAGAGAAAAAAATTGTATCTATTGAAGATCGTATACCAAAGCTCAAAGAAAACCGTAAAAAGAAGGCAAATCGACGACTCGTCCTGTATTTGTCTCTTTTCTTTTTACTGATTGTCGTCATACTATATCTTCAATCATCCTTAAGCAATGTAAGTACCATAAACGTTAAGGGAAATACAAACATCAAAAAGGAAACGATTGTATCTTTGACTGGTTTATCAAACGAGGATAATTTCTGGAAAGTTGATACAGATGCAATACAAAAGAAAGTTAATGAGCATGCAGAAGTCAACTCTGTTAAAGTTGAAAAGGACTTTCCATCAACCATTTCTATTCAAGTGAATGAATTTGAACGAGTGGGTTATGTACAAAAAAATGGGGCTTTTTATCCGATCCTTGAAACAGGAGAGAGTTTAACCTCATACAGTCTTTCTTCTCCTGGTAGTGATGCACCATTATTAAGGGGATGGGAAAAACAGACATACTTAGAAGAAATGACTCGTGAACTAAGGCAGTTACCAAGTAGTGTAACTAGACAAATCTCTGAATTGTACTGGACACCTACAGAGAAGAACCCATATAAAATTCATTTATACATGAATGATGGGTTTGAAGTCGAAGCCTCCATTCGAAATTTCTCTGAGAACATGAGAACCTATCCATCGATTGTGTCTCAATTAGATCCGGGTCAAAAAGGAATTATTCATATTGATGTAGGAGCTTACTTTGAGGCCTATCCAAGTTCAGAGGCTGAGGGAGAGAGCAGTAATGAAGATAACCGGTAAGCATGTTATTATCTCCTTAGTTTTACTAGTCTCAGGTTTTTTAGTAGCGTTTAGTTATCAACAAACTAAAAACAATGCTCAAGTTGTGCAGATGAGTGATGATCAGCTTGAAAAAGATTACTATTACAGGCAGCAGCTCATTGATATTGAAGCCCAAAATAAAGAGCTTCGTGAAGAAGTCGAAAAGAAAAAAGACCGAATTCAAAATCTTGAAGATCAGTTGGCTAACCAGGAACAAAAGGTTGGGAATTACGTTGAGGAAAAAAAGAAACTACAAAAACTAACTGGAGATCTTCCAGTAGAAGGGCCTGGGGTTGAAGTGCAACTTCGTGACGCAGATTACATCCCCTCGGAAGAAAATGTTAATCAATATATTGTTCACGAAAGTCACATTCACAAAGTAGTTAACGAATTACTATCAGCAGGGGCAGATGCAATTGCGATAAATGGTCAACGACTCCTGAAAGAAAGTTATATAGCTTGTATCGGTCCTGTTGTATCCGTAGATGGTGTTCAACATCCTGCACCATTTGTTATCACAGCTATAGGAGATCCAGATGTATTAATGCCTAGTTTACAATTAACCCATGGAGTAGTGGATCAACTTGTAAATGATAATGTAGAAGTTACCCTGCAAGAAAGAGATCGTATATCCATGCCTGCTCAAATGACAGGGGAGGGGTGATGGATGTGAGCCTACGATACAAAATTTTATTTTCTATCATATTTGCAAGCGTTGGTTTTATGATCGCCATTCAATTCCAAAGTACACAGAACTCAGAACAACGTGATACTCGTGACTTGTGGGAAGTGCGAAAGGAATTACAAAACCAGCAAAAAGTACAACAACAACTGTACAATAAAATTGCAGAGTTGGATGAAATGATTGCGCAATATGAGGGTCAAACCCAAGCGGCTAAAGTAGAAACCTTAAAGGAATCTATTCAAGTGCTTAAAAGAGAAGCCGGGCTTACTGAAGTTTCAGGTGAAGGAATCGTTATTAAAGTCACACCCATTTTTCAAAACATTGATTCAGAGCAAACGTACCCAAGTGTATCACCAGGACTCTTACACCGATTAGTCAATGAATTGAATACATACGGAGCTTCTGACATTGCCATTTCTAGTGAGCGTATTACAAATGTGTCACCCATTCGAGATGTAAATGGGCACACATATGTAAATAATCATCCTATACCGCCGTTGCCGATAACGATTAAAGTATTATCAGAAAATGCGAGTAGGCTATTGGATTACATGCAAGTTAGCCAATCAAAAGATGATTTTGCCATTGAAAACCTAGAATTAGAAATGTCAAAAAGAGAAGAGCTGACATTACCGGCATATGAGCAAATACCGAAGCTGAAATATTTAGAAGTAGAGAATAGAGAAACAGGTGAATCGTAATGTGGCTTCCGATTTTATTTTTACTCATTGGTTTAACATTAGGGTTATTAACAGATTTTCAAGTTCCTGAAGAATATGCAGATTATCTGTCTATTGCTGTTCTTGCAGCGTTTGATACATTGTTAGGCGGGATACGGGCTCATTTAGAAGGAAAGTTTGATCAACGCGTTTTTGTGTCAGGTTTTTTCTTTAACGTATCTCTAGCTGCTCTTTTAGCTTTTCTTGGGGTTCAACTTGGAATTGACTTATATTTAGCAGCTGTATTCGCTTTTGGAGTTCGATTATTTCAAAATATAGCTTTGATTAGAAGGTATATGATTGAACGAAGTAGAAAAAAGAAGGAAGATGAAAAAAACAGAAGAAAATAAAAGGATATTCCTTTAATTCTGTTGAAATTATAATTAAGTTTCTGAGATAGTCTATGTATGATCCAAAAAAGTTTTAGTTATGTAGATCGTTTTCAAATATAGGACTTTTGGATTAATTTATCCAAAATATTTAAAATATTCCTTTCTGTGTCGAAAATGAATTGCTATATAATATAAGATTAGGTAACATGTGAACTATTCAGATATGCCTTAACATAGGAGGTGCCTTGGATTTGAACAACAATGATATTTTAGTCAGTCTTGACATAGGTACATCAAAAATAAAAGTCATTATTGGCGAAGTGATGAATGATTCATTAAATATTATCGGGGTAGGAACAGCTGCCTCTAACGGCATGAAAAAAGGTGCAATTGTTGACATAGATCAAACTGTACAGTCCATACGAAGTGCTGTAGAACAAGCAGAACGCATGGTTGGGATGCAAATTAATCGTGTTGTCGTAGGGATCAATGGTAATCATATTCAATTACAACCTTGTCACGGTGTCGTTGCAGTGCAAAGTGAAAACCGAGAAATTGATGAGGAAGATATCAATCGTGTGCTAGATGCAGCTCAGGTGATGTCAATTCCACCAGAGAGAGAAATTATTGATGTAATTCCTCAGCAATTTATTGTGGATGGGTTAGATGAGATTACAGACCCACGCGGCATGATCGGAGTTCGTCTAGAAATGGAAGGAACCATCATAACGTGTTCTAAAACGGTCTTACATAACATCTTAAAATGTGTGGAGCGAGCAAATCTTGAAGTCTTAGACATTTGCTTGCAACCACTAGCAGCTGGTTCTGTAGCTCTTTCAAAAGATGAAAAGAACTTAGGTGTTGCATTAATTGATATTGGCGGAGGTTGTACAACCATATCCGTTTTTGAACAAGGTACATTACAAGGAACTAGTGTCGTACCACTTGGTGGAGATAACATTACCAAGGATTTATCGATTGGAATGCGCACTTCTACAGAAGAAGCAGAAGATATTAAACGCAATTATGGTCATGCATTCTTCGATGAAGCTCAAGAAGATGAATCTTTTGAAGTCTCCATCATAGGAAGTGATAGGAAACAATCATTTAACCAATTACAATTATCTGATATGATTGAAGCAAGGCTAGAAGAGATTTATGCATTTATAGAACAAGAAATACGTCGAATGGGATATCGAGAACTTCCAGGCGGCATGGTCTTAACTGGTGGCGTGGTGAGCATGCCTGGCTGTTTAGATCTTGCACAAGATGTATTTCAGTCTAATGTAAGAATTGCTATCCCTGATTACATAGGTGTTAGAGAACCGCAATTCACCTCTGGGGTAGGGATTTTACAGTTCGCATATCACAATGCAAAAATTCAAGGAAAAGA
Organism: Pontibacillus marinus BH030004 = DSM 16465; assembly: GCF_000425225.1. Lineage (GTDB taxonomy): Bacteria > Bacillota > Bacilli > Bacillales > BH030062 > Pontibacillus > Pontibacillus marinus. Next base: position 61,526 of record NZ_KE384332.1, read on the forward strand.
ATTATTCCCAGCAGTAACTATTGAAGAACCTGAAGCAAAAGTGAAAAAACAAAAGAAGCCAACAACTCAAAAGGAACCTAAAAAAGAGAAAGAGTCAGGATTATCTAATTTAATTAAATACTTTTTCGATTAATAAAGGCGTTCCCTTGGCCGTATATCATAGCTAGTAAAAGAAACTTGTAATCTTGCAAAGTGGGAGGAACGAAAAAATGTTAGAGTTTGATACAAATATGGATCAATTAGCAACCATAAAAGTTGTCGGAATTGGTGGCGGTGGTAGTAACGCCGTTAACCGTATGATTGAGCACGGTGTTCAAGGTGTTGAGTTCATCGCTGTCAATACAGATGCACAAGCATTAAACTTATCCAAAGCAGAAGTGAAGATGCAAATTGGAACGAAGCTTACACGAGGTTTAGGTGCAGGTGCAAACCCTGAAGTGGGTCGAAAAGCTGCTGAAGAAAGCAAAGAGCAGATTGAGGAAGCTTTACAAGGAGCAGATATGGTATTCGTTACAGCTGGAATGGGCGGCGGTACAGGTACAGGTGCTGCACCCGTTATTGCGCAAGTAGCGAAAGAAATAGGTGCTCTTACAGTAGGTGTTGTAACTCGTCCGTTTATGTTCGAAGGACGCAAACGTTCCAACCAAGCTGCAGGAGGTATCGACGCATTAAAGAGTAACGTAGACACATTAATTGTGATTCCTAACGATCGCTTACTTGAAATCGTTGATAAAAACACACCAATGCTTGAAGCATTCCGTGAAGCGGATAACGTACTACGCCAAGGTGTACAAGGTATTTCAGACCTTATTGCAACTCCAGGTCTTATTAACGTTGACTTTGCTGACGTAAAGACAATCATGGCAGATAAAGGTTCAGCCCTGATGGGTATCGGAATCGCTACTGGCGAGAGTCGAGCTGTAGAAGCTGCCAAGAAAGCTATTTCATCACCATTACTTGAAACATCAATTGATGGTGCACATGGCGTTCTAATGAACATTACAGGTGGAGCAAACCTAAGCTTGTATGAAGTTCAAGAAGCAGCTGATATTGTAACATCAGCAGCAGACCAAGAAGTTAACGTGATCTTCGGGTCAGTCATTAACGAGAACTTAAAAGATGAGATTGTTGTAACGGTTATTGCTACAGGATTTGATGAAAGTCAACTTGAAGCTGAGAGAAAAGGACAAGGTCGTCCATCTATCAATTCTCAGCAGCAACAACAGCAACAACAGCAGCCAGCTGAGAAAAAGCAGCGCGTTGAACCAAAACAGCGTGATATGCAAACATCTGGACAGCCATCTGGATCCAATAATCAAAAGAACTTCCAAGAGGAAGAAACATTAGACATTCCAACGTTCTTGCGTAACCGTAATCGCAGACGATAAGCTTCTATTGTTTTAAAAAAATAGAAGGTCTAAAAAATCCTGTCATGTTATCTCAACATGACAGGATTTTTTATGTTAGGCTATTATAAGTTGTTTTAAAATACATGCTTAAACGTTAATGGGGTGACTTGTTTGAAAAAGTTAGTATCTGAATGGTTTCTATCATTTCAATATATTACATACTTATGGCTATGGTTAACCGTTACATTTACGAATACTGGGAAATGGGTATTTACACTAGGTGTAACATGGCACGTCTATCACATAACAGAGTCTTCTTTTTGGTCCGGTGCGATTATGTTTGCTTTAATGTTTCCAAATTTAGTAGGGGCACCTATCGTTGGAGTATTAGCAGATAAATTTGAACGCCGAAAATTAATTTACGTAGCTATTGGATTTACACTACTGGTATTAACTACGTTAACCATTACCACAATGACTGGCCTATTATCACCTATAGGGATGGTTGCTCTATCATTCATGTTTGGACTGGGTTCCAGTATGATTAATGTGGTAATGAACACAATTGTACCAGGTATAGTCCCAAAGAAAACTTTATATAATGCGTATTCTTTAAAGGCTGTTGGACAAAGAGGTTCCGAGTTTGTCGGTCCTTTATTAGCCACTCCACTTTTAGCATTCATGGGACCGCAATTGGTTTATATCATAGGTGCTGTCATTTATGTGTTAGCTATCTTATTTGTTGGATTCCTGAACGTCCCTAAAATGGTTGAGAACGATTTAGTAGATCAAGAGAATTTTATTTCTTCTCTCATAACAGGTTTGAATTATATTCGGAATAATCGATATATATTTGGCATCATCGTCTTAGTTGGTTTGCATTGTGCACTCACAATGGCATTTATGGGAATGTTACCGAGTTTCGTCACCAAAGGTCTGGGATCAAAGTCAGACTTTTATGGATTTCTTATGAGTATGGTAGGTCTAGGTGCCATATTCGGCACTTTGTCTTTGGCGGGATTAAAAAGTCATGCCTTAAAGGTTAAGTTATTTTGGGCTAGTTCTGTGCTTAGTGGATTATCTTTATCCTTCCTAGGATTAAGTAGTAATAAAACGTTTGCCATCATCGCTATTTTATTGGTTGGCTCTTCACAAGCCCTATTTATGACATTAACAAATGCATTTATTCAAGAAGCGACCGATGAGCATGTCCGTGGAAGAGTAACAAGTGTTTATTATGTGTTAGCAGCAGGGCTTATGTCTATTGCTAATTGGGGCTATGGTTGGTTAGGGAATGTAATTGACCCTCGTTTAATCATGGTGACTACAGGAATAGTATTCTTGGTGGTAGTGGTTTTATACTGGGGCGCTACGAACAAAGCCATGGCGAGACCAACCACTGTAAATGAAAATATTAGTGTCTAGGATTAAAAAGTCTTGCGTTTACCAAGGCTTTTTTTTATTCAAGATAAGTTTTTGTTAGCCGACAAAATCGTTGAAAATCTTCAAAAATAAGTTCAACTCTCTCTACAGAATATGACAGACTTCTATTTCTATCTTCGCTATACTTACTCTCACAAGATGAACTTTCTAGTAGGAAGGCAAGAAGGGGAGGACATTGTGACCATTTATTTAGATGCCGTTTGGCTTTTGAACTTTTTCTTGGACTGGATGATCTTGATGCTTACGCATAGCTTATCCAAATCACAAAATAACCGGTGGAGACTTGTTATAGGTGCTATGGTTGCCTCATTGCTCGTACCTATAAACCTCTACTATCCAGCATCTATTTGGTCATCTCCTTTAGTCAAGGCAATCTTTTCAGCCATCATTATATTAACTGCATTCGGGTTTAGGAATCTTCGTATTTTTGTACGTCATATTCTCTACTTTTATTTTATTACCTTCGCTATAGGAGGAGGGTTGTTTGGACTCTATTTTGTATTGAATGAACAAATTCAAGTATCGAATGGTGTAGTTGTGACGTATCAAACTGGATTTGGTGATGGTATTAGCTGGTTGTTTGTATTTATTGGATTTCCAATTGTTTGGTGGTTTACAAAAAAACGAATGGATCAATTGGTCGTACAGCAAATGAAATATGATGAGATGATCCAAGTAAGGTTGAGCATCGAAGGAGAAATTCATGAAACAACTGCGCTTATTGATAGTGGAAATCAATTGACCGATCCGATTACAAAACGACCAGTCATTATATGTGATGAAGCATTGATGAGAAAGTGGTTTTCAGAGGGGGAATGGGGGCAATTGAAGAAAGCTAATGATGACCTTGCTTTAGATCAACTACCCGAAAGATGGAGTGATAAAATACGTATCATTCCGTATCAAGGTGTCGGCGGTCAGGGGGCATTTATGATGTCGATAAAACCTGACTGGCTTGAAGTTACTATTCAAGAGAAGCATGTAAACATCAATCAAGTCTTAATTGGCTTTCAATTTGGACAACTAGCTCCAGATGATAGCTATCATTGCTTAATGCATCCACACTTATTAAAGACGATTGCAGTGGACTCTGCATAAGATCGTGTTCATAAAGGAGGAGTATGATGGGTAAATGGCGACTCAAATTACAATTATGGTGGTATAAGTTTTTAATCAAGATTGGGTGGAAGACAGATGAGATTTATTACATAGGTGGAAATGATGCCCTGCCGCCTCCCTTATCTAAAGAGGAAGAGCAAGAACTTTTAAAAAGATTACCGAAAGAGGACAAAGCGGCGCGAGCTATGCTAATCGAAAGAAACCTACGACTTGTCGTGTACATTGCTAGGAAGTTTGAGAATACAGGAATTAATATTGAAGATTTAATTAGTATTGGTACGATTGGCCTTATTAAAGCTGTAAATACCTTTAATCCTGAAAAGAAAATCAAACTAGCGACGTATGCTTCACGCTGTATAGAAAATGAAATTTTAATGTATTTACGTAGAAATAACAAGATTCGAAGTGAAGTCTCCTTTGATGAGCCTCTTAACATTGACTGGGATGGAAATGAGCTTTTACTTTCTGATGTGTTAGGAACGGATGATGATATTATTACGCGTGATTTAGAAGCCCACGTGGACAAGCGCCTTTTGAAAAAAGCACTCGAGTCGTTAAATGAGCGAGAACAGCAAATTATGGAGTTGCGTTTTGGGTTAATTGGTGAAGATGAAATGACACAAAAAGACGTAGCAGATATGTTAGGCATCTCACAGTCTTACATCTCGAGACTTGAGAAAAAAATCATTCGCCGATTGAAGAAAGAATTTAATAAAATGGTGTAATTCGAAAGAAAATATAATAACAAGTCAAAAGAGGGTGAATTCTAAGAAGGATTCAGCCCTCTTTTTGTGTTTTAGGACAAATTTTATGTTCATTAGTTATTCAACAATCTGGCAGTAATGTTGAATAAGGTGTGGAGTGGTTCCGTTGCTAATGTGCAGTGCGGCAGGCTGTGGAACGGGTTGCTTTCCTGCGGACGAAGCGCCGAGCCTCCTCATTCGCAAGCTCCTTGCGGGGTCTCGTCACTCCGTTCTTCCGCTGGAGTCAACCCGTTCCACAGCCCACCTTGGCCGAATGGGGAATAACGGAACCGCAGCGATATTAAGTGGACAATGCTTACGGACATTTGTTCCTTTATTTTGAACTTTAAAGGCATTTCGAGAATCGTTACGGACATATGATCCCTTATTTGTGACAAATTGGTATTATTCAAGGTGATTTGAAGCAAATAACGGAATGAATGTTCGTAAGCTCTTCAAAGAAGTTAGTTTAAATTAAAATAACGGAACAGATGTCCGTAAGGTTTAGAACTCACACATCTTGGGTCCGTTAATCTGCACAACAGCAAAGGGGTGAGGGAAACGGCAAACTCCCGCGGTAGAAAGGGCAGATGAGACCCCGCAAGGAGCGTAGCGTATGAGGAGGCTCAGCTGGTCTTCCGCAGGAGTATTGCCGTTTCAACGAACCCCTTACTCCTCACAGAAGCAACGGACTCTTCTCAACTTATCTCGATATTAAGTTTTCAACAATAGGGGGCTTTTACGGAATAAGAGCCTTAACGCTATAGAGAATTTTTTGAAAAAATTTACTATATCGGTATAGTCCTTTAATACCAAGGATTAGAGAATGGTTCTGTCGATTTCTGTCGTGTTTTTGGATTGGGTTCTGCATATTTTTCCCTCATGAGGAGATACTGATTTTTGACAGCATCTCCACATAGGAGGGTATAGATTTGACAAAACATAAGGTTGAAATATGCGGAGTCGATACATCCAAATTACCAGTACTTAAAAACGATGAAATGAGAGAACTATTTAAACGCATGCAAGCAGGGGAACATTGGGCCCGTGAAGAACTCGTTAATGGTAACTTACGTCTGGTTTTAAGTGTAATCCAGCGATTCAATAACAGAGGCGAGTATGTGGATGACTTATTTCAAGTTGGCTGCATTGGCTTAATGAAATCAATCGATAATTTTGACTTGAGTCAGAATGTTAAGTTTTCCACCTATGCAGTTCCAATGATTATTGGGGAAATTCGACGATACTTAAGAGATAATAACCCAATTCGAGTGTCCCGTTCACTACGTGACATCGCTTATAAAGCTTTACAAGTAAGAGAGAAGCTAATGAGTAAAACATCAAAGGATCCATCACCCATGGAGATTGCTGAAGAGATGGGCGTACCACATTCCGATGTTGTATTCGCATTAGACGCTATTCAAGATCCTGTTTCATTATTTGAACCTATTTACAATGATGGTGGAGACCCTATTTTTGTTATGGATCAATTAAGTGACGATACAAACAAAGATACAATTTGGATCGATGAAATTGCACTTAAAGAAGGCATGAGAAGGTTAAATGAACGTGAAAAGATGATACTCAACTATCGTTTTTTCCAGGGGAAAACTCAAATGGAAGTTGCTGATGAAATTGGCATCTCCCAAGCGCAGGTATCCCGTTTAGAAAAAGCAGCTATTAAAGAAATGAATAAGCAAATGTATGAATAAAAAACATGAAGAATCGGTACCGTGTTGCACCTGATATTTGTGTAATCAACAAATATGGGTGAATGCACGGTACCGTTCTATTTAGGGAAGGGGTGTGCATATAGTAATTATAGGGGTGGTGTGGATATGGTTACGATTTCTGAATTACAAGTTAAGGAGATTATTTCAGTTGAAAATGGGGAAAAACTTGGACATATGACTGATTTAGAAATTGATGTAGATCGAGGAAGACTCATCTCTATAATCATAGGTGGAAAAGGAAAGATGATGGGATTTCTTGGTAAGGATGAAGAGATCATTATTCCTTGGGAGTCGATTTTAAAAATTGGTGAAGATGTTATTCTTGTAAAGAAAGCAACCCAGCCTGCTTTATTTGCTCCAAATCAAGCAGATTAAGCCTAATCTCACAAGAATTTTGTCTGAAAATATGATAGAATATAGAAAAACTTGCCGAACGGCAAGTTTTAAGCCTATATTAGACTATGAATTTATACTTACTAGAGTTTTAAAACAGTCATATTAATCGTTAGAATAAACTTAAATGTATGGAGGATGAGACATGTCGGAAGGTTTTCATCATACGCATCCGTCCTATTTAGAAATAACAAAATGGACTTATGCTCACCCAGAGCTTGTTGTGGGCATGACCACCCGTTTAGGTGGATCAGGGGAGCCTCCATTTGATTCATTTAATCTCGGGTGGCATGTACCAGATCGTCAGGAAACAGTACACCAAAATCGAGAGACATTGGCCTCTCTTTTACAATTTCCAATGGAGACTTGGATTGGTGGAGAACAGGTACACGATACGGATATTTATACCGTAACCAAGAAAGATAAAGGGAAGGGTGCATATAACCAGGAATCGTCTATCCCAAACTGTGATGGTTTAATAACAAGAGAACCAAATGTGTTACTGACAGCTTTTTATGCTGATTGTGTTCCTTTGTTTTTCTTTGATCCCATTACTGGCTGGATAGGAATCGCGCATGCAGGTTGGCGAGGAACTGTAGCGAAGATGGGCCCTAAAATGGTTCAGGCTTTGGTTGATAAAGGCGTAGATCCTAAAACGTTGCGAGTAGGGATAGGTCCATCGATTTGTGGAGATATGTATGAAGTGGATGACACTGTTATCCAACAGCTTCCAGAAAAGTATCGAGAAGAGCCAATAGTTCAATCTCAAGAAAATGGACGTTACCTTTTATCTCTTCAAGATATGCATGTTGATCTATTATTAGAAGCTGGTGTAGAGGAAAAACATATTGAACAATCCGAGTACTGTACATATCAAAATGATCATTTATTTTTCTCGCACCGACGTGACCAGGGGAAAACAGGACGAATGTTAGGATTCATTGGACTAAAAGAAAAATTATAGCAAGGAAGGAGCATGTCCTTCGTGAACGTTGCAGAAAACTTAGAAACAATCCAAACGAATATCAGACAAGCCTGTGAGAGAGCAGGTAGATCCATTAATGAGATATCCATTATTGCTGTTACAAAGTATGTGTCGATTGACCGAGCTAAGCAAGCGATTGAAGCGGGAGTCGAACACTTAGGAGAAAACAGAGTAGAAGGTATGAATGAAAAGTATGATGAAATTGGACAAGATGTTCAATGGCATTTTATCGGAACTCTGCAATCTCGGAAAGTTAAAGAAGTGATCGATCAAGTATCCATGATCCATTCCCTCGATCGCAAATCTTTAGCAAAAGAGATTCATAAGCGCTCCGATCGTAAGGTGCCATGTTTTGTTCAAGTAAATGTTAGTGGTGAAGAATCTAAACATGGATTAGAGCCTGAGGATGTCATTCCATTTATTGAAACACTTCGCAACTATGAAAATATTGAAGTGACTGGTCTGATGACGATGGCTCCTTATATAGAAGACCAGGAAAAGTTAAGATCAATCTTCAGAGAGCTCAGAACAATTCAAGAAGAAGTTGAAGCGAAAGAATGGTCTCATGCACCATGTAAGCATCTATCTATGGGAATGAGTAATGATTATGAAATTGCCATTGAAGAAGGAGCTACTCACGTACGAATTGGCTCCAAGCTAGTTGGCAAGGAATTTTAACAAAGGGGTGAAACATTATGAGTTTAAAAAACAAACTACGAAACTTTTTTATAGAAGATGAATACGAGTATATTGAAACAGAAGAAGAAGCTGAAGGACCGGAGCCGATGCATCAACAACAACAATCAAGTGATTCTAAAAAGCAAAATGTAGTAAGCTTAAAAAGTATGCAACAGTCTTCTAAGGTTGTCCTTTGTGAGCCACGTACGTATAATGAAGCCCAAGAGATTGCTGATAATCTTGTGAATCGCAAAGCTGTTGTGATCAATCTTCAGCGTGTAGATCATCAACAAGCAAAACGAATTGTAGATTTTTTAAGCGGAACGGTGTATGCTATTGGTGGAGATATTCAAAAACTTGGCGCTCAAACATTCCTTTGCACACCTGAGAATGTTGATGTTTCTGGTACAATATCAGAAGTTATGAATGAGAGCGATGATTTTTAGAAAAGGTGGTTAACGATTTTGACTGGTATTTTACTAATGATTTTAGAGCTTGTAGACTTACTGCTAACAGGCTATTTCTTTGCATTAATCGGTTACATACTTATGTCTTGGTTTCCTGGAGCACGTGATTCATCGATTGGAAACTTCCTTACAAAGATTTGTGAACCCTATTTAGAACCTTTCCGTAAAGTAATTCCTCCAATTGGTATGATTGATATTTCACCAATTGTAGCGATTTTCGTACTGCAATTTGCACAAGGTTCTGGTTTACTTGCATTAGAACGCCTTATATATAATCTAGCAGGCTAATGGAGACTCATGGAGACATGATCTCCTTTTTCATTTAGAGAGAATTCTGAAGGAGTATAGCTTATGGAGATTTATCAGCACTTTCGAAAAGAAGAGCAGCCGTTCATTGATCAGGTCTTATCCTGGCAGGAAGATGTGGAACGGATGTATCAACGGAAACTGACAGACTTTCTGGATCCTCGTCAGCAGAAGATCTTTCGGACGATTATTGGGAATCATGATGATTTTTTATTAAGAGATTATGGAGGATCCTCAACTGCAGAACGAAAAAGGATGATCCTAGCTCCTTATTATGAGCAGATTGAGGAAGATGATTTTCAAGTGACATTGCTTGAAGCAAAGTATCCAAGTAAGTTTGTAACACTTGAGCATAAGGATGTACTCGGAGCATTCATGTCCCTTGGTATTAAACGAAGTAAACTTGGAGATTTAATTGTTACTGAAGATACCATTCAAATTCTAGTAGCCTCAGAAATTGTAACGTATGTCCAAATGAACTTAACAGGGATCAAAAAAGCAGGCGTTCAATTTGAGGAAAAGCCTCATGTACATTTACTTGAGAGCACAGAAGAGTGGTCTGAGAGTACAGGTACTGTAGCTTCTTTAAGGTTAGATATTATGTTAAAAGAGATTTACAACTTATCCCGTCAAAAAGCTTCCCTCTATATTGAAAAAGGGTTGGTTAAAGTAAACTTCCAAACTGTAGATCAACCAGCTTTCTTATTAGAAGAAGGAGATATGATCTCTGTACGTGGTAAAGGACGAAGTCAGCTCAATTCCATTGAAGGAAAAACAAAAAAAGACAAATGGAGAATTGTGACGTCTCAGTTAAAATAAGTACAAGGAACTAGAAGGAATATGTGCATCTTTGTCGAAATAAATAGTATCTACAAGACTGTTCGTGAAGAGCAGTCCGTATATCAAAACCCTACACCCTAAGGAGGTGGCCCGTGTGGCACTAACACCATTGGATATTCATAATAAGGAATTCACAAGAGGCTTTCGCGGTTACGATGAGGATGAAGTAAACGAGTTTTTAGATCAGATCATTAAAGACTATGAAGTGGTCATCCGTGAAAAGAAAAAACTTGAAGATAAAGTTCAAGAATTAGAAGAAAAACTAGGACACTTCAGTAACATTGAACAAACGCTAAACAAGTCTATTCTTGTTGCCCAGGAAACGGCTGAAGAAGTGAAAACGAACGCTAATAAAGAGAGTAAATTGATTGTAAAAGAAGCAGAGAAAAATGCTGATCGTATTATTAATGAAGCTCTTGCTAAGTCTCGTCGTATTTCATTAGAGGTAGAGGAACTGAAGAAACAAGCGAAGGTCTTCCGTACTCGTCTGAAAATGATGGTTGAAGCACAACTAGATATGATTGATAATGATGATTGGGACGATCTGTTTAACGTTGAAATTGATGAAGAAACAGAGTATGAAAAAGAATTAGCCGAAAATAATTCTTGACGTTGAATTTATTTTTACATATAATTCATAAACAGAAATCATACCATTGTTAATTACGATGACAGGGTTCGTACAATAAATCTATCTTGACTAGCGAATCAGGGATGGTGGAAGCCTGAAGCATGACATTTATTGTCCTATCCCCCTCGAGTACCCTTACTGAACATAGTAGGTTAGGGCGTTTCATTCACGTTACGAATGCTGAAGTGGATTTGCTTCCAATTTTTGGGCAAGTCTATAAGGGTGGTACCGCGAGACCTTCTCGTCCCTTTATGGGATGGGGAGGTTTTTTGTATATTTAGAGGTATTTCCCATGTTCAACATGACCATCATGAGTAATTGAAGGAGGAGAAAATGCAATGAATTATAAAGATACCTTGTTGATGCCAAAGACGGAATTCCCAATGCGTGGGAACCTTCCAAATCGTGAGCCAAATCAACAACAAGAGTGGGAAGAACAGAATATTTATGAAAAAGTTCAACAACGAACAGAAGGACGTCCACTATTCGTCCTTCATGATGGACCTCCATATGCTAACGGAGACCTTCACATGGGACATGCGTTAAACAAAATCCTTAAAGATTTTGTAGTTCGTTATAAATCAATGGCCGGGTACCATGCACCTTACGTACCAGGCTGGGATACACACGGTTTACCGATTGAACAGGCGTTAGCTAAGAAAAAAGTAAATCGTAAGAAAATGACAGTAGCAGAATTCCGTGAGCGTTGTAAAGAATATGCGTTGAACCAGGTTGATAATCAGCGTAGTCAATTTAAGCGTCTAGGCGTTCGTGGTGATTGGGACAATCCATACATTACATTAGATGAAAGTTATGAAGCTGCTCAAATTGAAGTATTCGGCGAGATGGCGAAGAAAGGTTATATCTATAAAGGGAAGAAACCTGTTTATTGGTCTCCTTCATCTGAATCTGCCCTTGCAGAAGCAGAAATTGAGTACCATGATAAACGTTCTCCATCTATCTATGTTGCTTTTGATGTGAAAGACGGTAAAGGTGTCCTAGAAGGCGATGAGAAGTTTATTATCTGGACAACAACACCTTGGACCATCCCAGCAAACATGGCGATTTCCTTGCATCCTGAATTAAATTACGTAACCGTTGCAGCTAACGGAGCGAAATACATTATTGCTGAAAAGTTAATCGATGAAGTAGCAGAGGCACTAGAGTGGAATAACCCTGAAATCGTGAAAACCTATCAAGGTAGTGAGCTTGAACATGTTGTTGCTCAACATCCACTTTATGATCGTGACTCTCTTATTACTTTAGGAGAGCATGTAACAACAGATGCAGGTACTGGTTGTGTTCATACAGCACCTGGTCACGGTGAGGATGACTTCTGGGTTGGTAAACAGTATGGTCTAGAAGTACTTTGTCCTGTTGATGAAAAAGGTTACTTCACTTCAGAAGCTCCAGGATATGAAGGCTTGTTCTATGATGCAGCAAATAAAGATATTACTGAAAAGCTTGAGGAAACAGGAGCTCTATTAAACTTAACCTTTATTAAACACTCGTATCCACACGATTGGCGTACGAAAAAGCCAACCATTTTCCGTGCAACATCTCAATGGTTCGCTTCTATTAAAGATTTCCGTGAAGACATTTTAAGTGAGATTCGCGAAATCAATTGGATACCTAAATGGGGCGAAACACGTCTTTATAACATGGTGCGTGACCGTGAAGACTGGTGTATCTCTCGTCAGCGTGCATGGGGTGTACCTATTCCGGTATTCTATGGTGAAGATAACACTCCAATTATTACTGACGAAACGATTTCCCACGTATCTAAGTTATTCCGTGAGCACGGCTCGAATGTGTGGTTTGAGCGTGAAGCTAAGGATTTACTACCAGAAGGGTTTACTTCTGAACATAGCCCGAATGGTACATTTACGAAGGAAGAAGATATCATGGACGTTTGGTTCGATAGTGGATCTTCCCATCAGGCTGTGCTAAAAGAACGCGGCGAATTAGATCGTCCAGCAGATGTGTATCTAGAAGGTTCTGACCAATATCGTGGTTGGTTTAACTCTTCCCTATCTACATCTGTAGCGATTACAGGTAAGTCTCCATTCAAAACGATTTTAAGTCACGGATTCGCCCTAGATGGAGAAGGACGTAAGATGAGTAAGTCGATGGGGAATGTTGTTGTACCTGATAAGGTAATGAAACAGCTTGGTGCTGATATTTTACGCCTTTGGGTATCAAGTGCAGACTATCAAGCAGACGTACGTATTTCTGATAACATTCTAAAACAGGTTTCAGAAGTTTATCGTAAAATTCGTAATACGTTCCGTTTCCTACTTGGTAACCTTCATGATTTTGATCCTGCAAAAGATACGGTTGCAACAGAGAATCTACAAGAAGTTGACCAATACATGTTACTTCGTTTACAAGAACTTACACAAAAAGTTCGTGACGGTTATGATGCATATGAATATGCAACAATTTATCATGCTATTCACAACTTCTGTACGATCGATTTAAGTGCATTTTACCTTGATTTTGCAAAAGACGTTCTTTACATTGAGTCACAGGACAATCCTAGACGTCGTAGCATCCAAACAGTTTATTATGAAATGCTAACGTCGCTTACGAAAATGCTTTCACCAATCCTTTCTCACACAGCTGATGAAGTGTGGAAGCACATTCCTGGTGTTGAAGCAGAAAGCGTTCAGTTAACAGACATGCCTGAAGCAAAAGATGTTCCAAACCAAGATGCCTTAAAAGCAAAATGGGACCACTTCATGAATGTGCGCGACGATGTGTTAAAAGCTCTTGAAGAAGCGCGTAATGAAAAAGTAATTGGTAAATCATTAGAAGCGCATGTTACGTTAGTGCCTAAAGATGAGCAAACGAAAGAATTACTTCAATCAGTGGATCATTTAGAACAGCTTCTTATTGTATCTGGTGCTTCCATCAGTGATGAAGCAAGCGATGCGAAGCAATATGATCATGTTGATGTAGCTGTAAAAGCTCATCCTGGTGAAAAGTGTCAGCGTTGCTGGGTTGTAACGGAAGAATTAGGCCAGAGTGAAAAACACCCTGACCTTTGCCCACGCTGTGCATCTATTGTAGAAGAGCAATATGAATAGAAATTAATAGCTAATTGTTAAGTAGTTCAGTTTCGGGTGCAAATTAACCATTTGCACCCTGATTGGACTACTTTTTATTTGATTATGTTTATTCAACAATCTGGCAGTTATCTTGAATAAGCTGGTGCGGGGTGGTTCCGTTGCTTTTATGCAGAGCGGCGGGCTGTGGAACGGGTTGCTTTCCTGCGGACGAAGCGCCGAGCCTCCTCATTCGCAAGCTCTCTGCGGGGTCTCGTCACTCCGTTCTTCCGCTGGAGTCAACCCGTTCCACAGCCCACCTTGGCCGAATGGTGAATAACGAAACCGCAGCTATCGTACGGTTTTCTGACTTTGAATTTGTGGTTATATCATTTTGCATTCAAGTGATCTAATGCTTTATATGTAGAGGGTTTTAGGATCTGAAATACAGTTTCCCTAAGAATGAAATCAAACGATCTCAGCTATGGGTCCGTTAATCTACATACCAGCAAAGGGGTGAGGGAACGGCAAACTCCCGCGGTAGAAAGGGCGGACGAGATCCCGCAGAGAGCTTGCGAACGAGGAAGCTCGGCCGGTCTTCCGCAGGAGTATTGCCGTTTCACCGATCCCCTTACTCTCACAAAAGCAACGGACCTCCACCACAATATATCTCGAGTTCAAGTCTTCAAGATAAGGGGGCTATAATGGAATAAGAAAAGAGACAAGATGGCCTCCAATTCATTTCAATAACACTAAGCATATATTGCAAAAGTATGGTAAAATGCAGAAGGAAGAGTTTGTGAAAGAACGGAGGACGACCCATGTGGTATTATTTCATAGCAGCTGCTGTACTAATCCTAGATCAACTAACTAAATGGATGATTGTAAAACGAATGGAAATAGGAGAACATATTCCTGTCATTGAAAACTTTTTTTACATAACGTCTCACCGCAACCGTGGAGCGGCATGGGGGATTTTACAAGGACAGATGTGGTTCTTCTACATCGTTACAGCCATTGTGATTTGCGTGGTCATTTATTATATGCATAAGTACGCTAGTTCTAGTAAAGTTTTAGGTTTATCCCTTGGCTTGATCTTAGGCGGGGCAATCGGAAACTTTATCGATCGACTGTTTCGTAAAGAAGTTGTAGATTTTATAGATATCTATATCGGAAGCTATGACTATCCGATTTTTAACATAGCAGATTCAGCGCTCGTTGTAGGTGTAATCCTCGTGTTTTTTGCAACGATGCTAGATGAACGTAAGAAAGGAAGCAAGTCATCATGAGTTCAAATAATCATATCGTAACAGCAGAAGAACAAGGAGCACGTTTGGATAAGTTGCTCGTTGATCTTAATAGTGATGCATCTCGTTCACAAATTCAGTCTTGGATTAAAGATCAATATGTCATGGTAAATGGAGGACATGTAAAAAGTAATTACAAGTGCCAAGAAGGTGATGATATTTCTTGGACAGTACCTGAAGCAGAACCTCTTGAAGTTGTGGCTGAAGATATTCCTATTCATATTGTATATGAGGATAAGGATATTGCTGTAGTTAATAAACCTAGAGGTATGGTGGTTCACCCATCAGCAGGTCATCCTTCAGGAACGTTAGTAAACGCATTACTTTATCATTGTCATGATTTATCAGGGATTAATGGTGTCATGCGTCCAGGAATTGTGCATCGAATTGATAAAGATACAAGTGGATTGTTAATGGTTGCGAAAAATGACAAAGCCCATGCATCACTTGCTGAACAATTATCTGAGAAGACCATCGATCGAAAATATGTTGCTATCGTACATAGAGAGATTCAACATGAGTACGGCACAATTGAAGCTCCAATAGGCCGAGACCCTAAAGATCGTCAAAAGATGGCTGTGGTGGAAGGGGGAAAAGATGCAGTAACTCACTTTAAGGTATTGCATTTATACCCTGAGTTCTCGTATATTGAATGCGTACTCGAAACAGGGCGAACGCACCAAATTCGTGTTCATATGCGTTACATTGAACACCCACTTGCTGGTGATCCCAAGTACGGCCCAAGAAGGACATTACCGATTGATGGGCAGGCTTTGCATGCCAAACACTTAGCCTTTGAACACCCAACTACAGGGGAGTGGATGGAATTCGATCAAGAGCCACCTGAAGCATTCCAAAAACAATTGGATGAACTTCAGAAAAGATCTTGACTTTTCCCTTATCATTTGTGATAATCTTTAATTAGAAAACATAACATGACCCTTTAACTTAGTCCCGTGAGGCTAACAAGGAATGCGGATGAATATACAACTATGTCTTTTATAGACTTCGTATATCCAAAATCCCCTTGTCTCTCATGGCAAGGGGATTTTTTTGTGGTCATTACCAAGGAGGTGCACGATTTGGAGAAAAAAGCTTCCCTACTAGATGAAGCAGCCATTCGAAGAGCATTAACACGAATTGCTCATGAAATATTAGAGAAAAACAAAGGTACAGACGGACTCACTTTAATTGGCATTAAAACAAGAGGGGTACCTTTGGCACAACGTTTAGCCAAAAAGATTTCAGAGATAGAAGGCGTAGACGTACCTATAGGGGAAGTTGATATTACCCTTTATCGTGATGATCTTACGAAAGAAAATGATCAGGAAGAGCCTGAAATTAAAGGAATGAATGTTAAACAGGATATCACGAATCAAAAAGTGATACTTGTAGACGATGTCCTATACACAGGTCGCACAGTTCGAGCAGCAATGGATGCAGTAATGGATCATGGAAGACCAGCGCAGGTTCAATTAGCTGTACTCGTAGACCGAGGACATAGAGAGTTACCTTTAAGAGCTGATTATGTAGGCAAGAACATTCCTACATCTTTAGATGAGATCATCGGAGTTAACTTAAGTGAAACCGATGAAACAGATGAAGTAAGCATTTATTCAAAATAGAACAGAAGACCTTTAATTTAGTTCAGAGAAACTGAAAAGGTCGCTTAGATAGGAAACGTGTATCTTCGAGGATACGTGTACCTCTTTGCGAGCTTTTCGCAAAGAGGTTTTTTTATGAGGAAAAAGGGAGGACGAAAGATATGAATAAAAATGAAAAGATTTTAGATGTACGTGATGTACCCAATTGGCCAAAATGGTTAACTTTAAGCCTACAGCATTTATTCGCCATGTTTGGTGCTACAATATTAGTTCCTTTCTTAACGAACTTATCACCAGCAGTTGCACTTGTTTCAAGTGGACTTGGCACACTTGCTTATTTACTCATTACAAAAGGTAGGGTACCAGCTTATCTAGGGTCAAGCTTTGCTTTTATTGCTCCAATAACGGGGGCCATGTCTGCCGGGGGCGTAGAAGGTGCCATGGTAGGAAGTTTTCTAGCCGGATTGGTTTACGGACTTATATCAGTACTCATTCGCATGTTTGGATTAAACTGGCTTATGAAAATCTTACCTCCTATCGTAGTGGGGCCTGTCATCATCGTAATTGGGCTTTCACTTGCTTCTACTGCAGTTGATATGGCTTCAAATGATGCTGATGGAAATTATAGTTTAACTCACCTAATGATTGCACTTGTAACACTTGGTGTGACCATTATTGCTACGGTGTTTTTCAGAGGTTTCTTAAACATCATCCCAGTTCTTTTAGGAATAACAAGTGGTTATCTTTTAGCTCTTGGAATTGGATTGGTAGACGGATCTCAAGTGAAAGCGGAATGGATCGAGTTAACATCTGCTAGTGGAGTTGGAGAGTTTCTAACAGCACTTTTCCAAGTACCAGACTTTGTCATCCCATTTGCAGATTATAACCCGTTGAATGTCTTAACATTAAACATCGTAACGATCATGGTTCCGATTGCTTTTGTAACATTAGCTGAACATACAGGAGATCAGATGGTTCTATCTAAGGTAGCAGGGCGTAACTTCTTAAAAGAACCTGGACTTCATCGCTCAATTGCGGGCGACGGTATTGCAACCATCATCGCTTCAATGCTTGGTGGACCACCAAATACAACCTATGGCGAAAATATTGGGGTATTAGCAATAACACGTGTATTCAGTGTGTTTGTCATCGGAGGAGCTGCAGTACTAGCTATACTGTTTGGCTTTACTGGAATTGTGACAGCAGTTATTTCAGCCATTCCAACAGCTGTTATGGGTGGTGTTTCCATTCTGCTATTCGGAATAATCGCATCTTCAGGCCTTCGAATGCTTACTGATAATCAGGTGGATTTAGGAGATAAGCGAAATTTAATTATCTCTTCTGTCATCCTTGTAGTTGGAATTGGTGGAGCTTCTGTTAAAGTACCAGCTTTCAACCTTGACTTATCAGGTATGGCCTTAGCTGCCCTTATCGGTGTCATCCTTAACTTAGTCCTCCCAGGAAAAGAAAAAGGCTATGGCAATGGTAAGATGTTTGAAGAGAATGAAGAAATTAAAGAAAACGCAGAGGATTCTGCAGCATAAATGACTCGAAAGACACGTTTTAATAAAGTCCCGTGAGGCTTTAAAGGGTGTTCGGTTCGACATGTTTGACGTACCCAATTTTAGGGGGCCGAGAACTGTACCAGCACTCTTTTAAGCAAAGGGTGCTGGTTTTTTTATAGTCAAAAAAGAGAGGAGAGCTAGCTTTGAATCATATCCTTCGCATGTGTGACCTAACAGATGAAGATCTCTATAGATTGTTCGATAAAGCAGACAAAGCAAAAGAAAACAAGATTCATGTACAACAAGCATTTGTAGCGAACCTATTTTTTGAGCCAAGTACGAGAACGAAAATGAGTTTTGAAGTAGCGGAAAAAAAGCTTGGACTTGAAACACTCGATTTCACTTCTGAATCTTCAAGTGTTCAAAAAGGAGAGTCTCTTTACGATACCGTTCGAACATTTGAAGCACTAGGAGCAAATGCAGTTGTGATCAGGCATGAAAAAGAAAATTACTACGATGATCTACTAGAGGGTGTTTCCATACCAATCATTAATGGAGGAGATGGAAAAGGTGAACATCCAACACAAAGCTTGCTTGACCTTTACACGATATATCAAGAATATGGTTATTTTGAAGGACTAACGGTTGTAATAGCAGGAGATATCAAACATAGCCGAGTAGCAAGATCAAACGCCTATATCCTTAACCGTCTAGGAGCAAACGTTTCCTTCACAGGACCTGAAAGTTGGCAGGATGAAAGTCTAGTTTTTCCATACCTTCCTATAGATGAGGCTGTGGAACAGTGTGATGTCCTCATGATGTTGCGCATCCAAGAAGAACGTCATCAAAATCGTATCAACAACCAACAAGGTTACCTACAACAATTTGGTTTAACAGTAGATAGAGAAAAAAGAATGAAGCACAAAAGTATTATTTTACATCCAGCTCCAGTCAACAGAGGAGTTGAAATAGCAAGTGAGTTGGTTGAATGTAGCCGATCACGTATTTTTCAACAGATGTCTAATGGTGTGTACATTCGAATGGCTGCTTTAGAACATGTATTAAGAGGAGGAACTGAAAATGAAAAAACTACTGAAACAAGCACGCATCTTTCAAGGTAATGAATTCGTTGAGACGAATGTCCTGGTAGAAGATGATCGAGTTCAAGCTTTTACGAATGATGAGCCAGAAGTGGATGAGATCATCTACTGTGAGGGGAACCTTTTATCACCAGGTTTTGTTGATATTCATGTCCACCTACGTGAGCCAGGTGGCGAAGCAAAAGAAACCATATCTACTGGCACAGCAGCTGCTGCACGCGGGGGATTTACAACCGTTTGTGCTATGCCAAATACACGTCCGGTACCTGATAGTGAAGAAAATATGCAACATGTGCTAGATCGAATTCAAGAAGATGCAAACGTAAGAGTTTTACCATACGCCTCCATTACAACGAGGCAGCTTGGTCAGGAACTTACACCGATGGCTACACTACAACAAATGGGAGCAGTCGCTTTTACAGATGATGGGGTAGGCGTTCAATCAGCGGGCATGATGCTTGAGGCGATGAAAACCGCTTCTTCTTTAAATGCTTCAGTTGTTGCTCACTGTGAAGATAACTCTCTTATTCAAGGTGGCGTGATACACCAAGGCGAAGCAAGTAAGCGTCTTAATGTACCTGGAATTCCATCAATATGTGAATCTGTTCAAATTGCTAGAGACGTACTATTGGCTGAAGCTACAGGCTGTCACTATCACGTTTGTCACGTGAGTACGAAAGAGTCTGTGCGTGTCATCCGTGATGCTAAAAAAGCAGGAATTCCTGTAACGGCAGAAGTAACTCCGCATCACCTTCTTTTAACGGAAGATGATGTAGAAGCGGACAATGCGATGTTTAAAATGAATCCTCCGTTACGCTCGAAAGAGGATCGTGAGGCATTAATCGAAGGGTTGCTTGATGGAACCATTGATTGCATTGCGACGGATCACGCTCCACATACAGAGGAGGAAAAGCAAGAAGGATTACTCAAATCTCCTTTTGGCATTGTAGGATTTGAAACAGCATTCTCCCTACTGCATACACACTTGGTTCAAAAGGACATTTGCAGCCTAAAAACACTGCTCGACTGGCTAACAGTCAAACCAGCAAACGTATTCAATCTACCATACGGAAAGCTTGAAGAAGGTACTACAGCGGATTTGGTATTAATAGATTTAGAGAAAAACGTAAACGTAGATCGACAGCAATTTTTATCAAAAGGAAAAAACACGCCTTTCCATGGATGGGATGTTACAGGAGTACCACTATGGACTATGGTTGCAGGTGAATTTGTATGGGAGGGATCATCAAATGAAAACACGTCAACTCGTGCTTGAAGACGGAACAACATTTATCGGAAACGCAATAGGAAGTGAGGAAGAATCATTTGGAGAAGTAGTATTTAATACAGGAATGACAGGCTATCAGGAAATCATTTCAGACCCATCTTATTGTGGACAGATCGTTACATTAACGTATCCGATGATCGGTAACTATGGAATAAATCGAGAAGATTTCGAGTCCATTGATCCTTCTATTAATGGCCTTGTGGTAAGAGAAGCATGTTCAACTCCAAGTAATTTTCGCTCGCAGGAATCCTTGGATACATTTTTAAAAGCTAAAAACATTCCTGGAATTAGTGGGATTGATACAAGAAAACTCACAAAAGTTCTACGCAAACATGGGACGATGAAAGGGATGTTCACAGCTGTAGACCGATCTGTTGAAGAGGTAGTAGCTGAACTGCAAGAGCGTCCTTTACGAAAAGATCAAGTCTCTATGGTATCCACGATCAAACCTTATGTTGTACCAGGCAGAGGTGAGCGCATTGTACTCGTCGATTACGGAATGAAGCATGGGATTTTAAGAGAGTTAACCAAGCGCAATTGTCACATTACCGTAGTCCCTTATCATACATCAGCTGAAGAGATTCTTCACTTAAATCCAGATGGCGTTATGCTTTCGAACGGACCTGGAGATCCGAAAGATGTGCAGGAAGCAATTGAAATGTTGAAAGGGATTATTGGGAAGATCCCACTCTTTGGTATTTGTTTAGGTCACCAGCTTTTCGCCTTAGCTTGTGGAGCAAATACAAGCAAGATGAAGTTTGGACACAGAGGTTCGAACCATCCTGTGAAAGACCATGCAACTGGAAGAGTTTATATGACATCTCAAAACCATGGGTATGCAGTTGATGAAACGTCTTTACAATCTACTCCTCTTATTTCAACTCAATATGCTTTGAACGATGGAAGTGTAGAAGGGTTAAGGCATAAAGAGTATGATGCTTTTTCTGTACAATATCATCCTGAAAGTGCACCAGGACCTGAAGACTCTAACAACTTATTTGATGAATTTCTCAACATGATTCAAACGAACATTAGAAGGGAGCGAGAAGCATGCCGAAGCGTACAGATATAAACAAAATTCTAGTAATAGGATCAGGACCCATCATTATAGGCCAAGCTGCTGAATTCGACTATTCTGGAACACAAGCTTGCCAATCATTAAAAGAAGAAGGATTTGAAGTTATTTTAGCCAACTCCAACCCAGCGACGATCATGACGGATCAGACGATTGCAGATGAAGTGTATATGGAACCATTAACCGTAGACTTCTTAGCCAAAATTATTCGTAAAGAAAATCCGGATGCTCTTCTACCTACCCTAGGAGGACAGACAGGATTAAATCTTGCTGTTGAATTGGAGGAAGCTGGTGTACTTAACGAATTCAACGTAGAATTACTCGGAACTTCTTTAAGTGCCATCCAACAAGCTGAGGATCGTGAAAAATTCCGCTCTCTTATGGGTAAATTAAATGAACCTGTTCCAGATAGTACGATTGTAAGTACGGTAGAAGAGGCAGTGCATTTTGCAGATGATATTGGCTACCCAGTGATTGTTCGTCCGGCTTACACAATGGGGGGCACAGGTGGTGGAATGTGTTACTCAGAAGAAGAGTTACGAAACATTGCCGCTAGCGGTTTGCATTTATCTCCTGTTCAACAATGTTTAATCGAGAAAAACATTGCTGGTTTTAAGGAAATTGAATACGAAGTGATGCGTGATAAACAAGATCATGCGATTGTTGTATGTAACATGGAAAACTTCGACCCTGTTGGTATTCATACTGGGGACTCTGTGGTTGTTGCTCCGAGTCAGACGCTTAGCGACCGTGAGTATCAGTTGCTTCGTAATGCATCCTTAAAAATCATTCGCGCTCTTGAGATAGAAGGAGGATGTAACGTTCAGTTAGCCATAGATCCTCACAGTTTTCAATATTACATTATTGAAGTAAACCCAAGGGTAAGTCGTTCATCTGCACTAGCTTCAAAAGCAACTGGTTATCCAATTGCGAAAATCGCTGCAAAGATTGCGGTTGGCTTGACGCTTGATGAAATGAAAAACCCAGTTACAGAACAAACGTATGCATGCTTTGAACCTGCACTTGACTATATCGTAACCAAAATTCCTCGTTGGCCTTTTGATAAGTTCATTCAGGGCCACCGTGTATTAGGAACACAGATGAAAGCAACAGGGGAAGTTATGGCGATTGGAAGATCCTTTGAAGAGTCCCTTCTAAAAGCCGTAAGATCACTTGAGATTGGAACAGAAGAACTTTATATCGAAGAAATGAAAGAGCTTAGCAAAGAAGAAATGGAGTATCGTCTTCAAAAAGCAGATGATGAGCGTCTGTTTGTTATTGCTGAAGCATTCAGAAGAGGGTACTCTGTTGAGCAAGTGGTAAATCTTACACAAATCGATCTATTCTTCCTTACAAAAATTCATGCGTTAATCGCACTTGAGAATGAGTTAAGTGAAAATCAATGGGATCCACACCTCCTTAAACTCGCGAAAGAAAAGGGCTTATCAGACGTTACGTTGGCAAGACTATGGAACACAACTGAAGATGAAGTCTATGATTATAGAAAAAATCAAATGTGCTCTCCTGTCTATAAAATGGTGGACACATGTGCTGCGGAATTTGAATCTACCACACCTTACTTCTACAGCACGTATGAAGAAGAAAATGAAGCAGAGAGATCATCACGTGAAAAAGTACTTGTATTGGGTTCTGGACCGATTCGAATTGGGCAAGGAGTAGAGTTTGACTATGCTACAGTCCATTCTGTTCTTGCATTAAAAGAAGCGGGTTATGAAGCCATTATCATGAATAACAACCCAGAAACGGTATCTACAGACTTTAGTATTTCTGACAAGCTTTACTTTGAGCCACTTAGTCTGGAAGATGTTATGCATGTTGTCGAAAATGAACAACCAATGGGCGTCATCGTCCAGTTTGGTGGTCAAACCGCTATCAACCTTGCAGATGGCCTAGCAAGAAGAGGTGTGAAATTACTGGGTACTTCTCTTGAAGCGATTGATCGATCAGAGGATAGAGATAAATTTGAACACACACTTTCTAAAATTGGTGTACCTCAACCACAAGGCGTCACAGCTACAAGTACAGAAGAAGCTATTGAAACATCCGAATGCTTAGGCTTCCCGCTTGTCGTACGACCATCCTATGTCCTGGGTGGTAGAGCGATGGAGATTGTTTATGACAAAGATGAGCTTAAACGATACATGGCTGAAGCGGTACGGGTTCATGCTGATCATCCGGTCTTAATTGACCGCTACATGACTGGGATTGAAATCGAAGTAGATGCGATTAGTGACGGTGAAACAGTAGTGATCCCTGGAGTTATGGAACATATCGAGCGTGCTGGTGTTCACTCAGGTGACTCAATTGCTGTATATCCAACGCAAAGAATTTCTCCTGAAATGAAACAACGTTGTGTAGATTACACCGTACGAATTGCAAAAGAATTAGGCATAAAAGGACTCATTAATATTCAATTTGTTCTTCATAACAATGAAATTTATGTACTTGAAGTGAATCCAAGATCAAGTCGTACAGTTCCTTTCTTAAGTAAGATCACAGGTGTAACGATGGCTAATCTAGCAACCAAAGTAATATTAGGAAACAAACTAACGGATTTAGGTCTACAAGACGGAATATTACCAGAACCAGATGATGTTTTTGTAAAAGTGCCTGTATTCTCTTTTGATAAATTACGCAGTGTAGACACCTATCTTGGACCTGAAATGAAATCTACAGGTGAAGTAATTGGTCGAGATGTAACCTTAGAAAAAGCATTATATAAAGGACTAACAGCTTCAGGTATTCATATTCCAACTGCAGGATCAGTCTTATTAACGATTGCAGACCAGGATAAAAGTGAGCTGTTAGAGATTGCTAAACGTTTCCATCAGTTAGGATTTAACCTATATGCGACAGAAGGTACAGGACAAGTGATATCCGATGAAGGACTTCCAATTAATATTGTCGATAAAATTGGAGAAGGAGACTATACTGTTCTAGATGTGGTAGAAAACGAAACCGTCCAATTTGTTGTAAATACGTTAACAAATGGTACACAACCTCGTACTGATGGATTCCGCATTCGACGTGAATCCGTTGAACATGGCATCCCTTGCTTAACATCTCTTGATACAGCACATGCCATTCTACGAGTGATTGAATCCATGACGTTTACGGCAAAATCAATGCCGAAACAAGAGGTAGGGGTACCATGCTAAAACCACAAAACATGCAAGTCTTGCAAAATCAAAAAATAGCTCAAGATACATTCGAGCTTAAATTAACAGGACCTCAAGTTCAGGACATGACTGAACCAGGACAATTTCTACACGTGATGATCGGAGAGGGTTGGGAGCATGTACTCCGCCGCCCTCTTTCTATCACTGATGTAGAGCACCATGTTGTGACGGTAATCTATAAAATTGTTGGAAAAGGCACGAGAGCATTAACGGAAAAGAAGCAAGGAGATTCTATTGATGTCCTAGGACCAAGAGGAAACGGCTTCCCTTATCAAACAAATGAAGACCAACATATTCTCCTCGTTGGAGGAGGAGTTGGTGTGCCGCCTTTATTCTATCTTGCTAAGAAACTAGTAGCACAAGGGAATAAAGTGACAACAGTTCTTGGATTTCAAACATCTTCAGCAGTCTTTTATGAAAAAGAGTTTCAGGGGCTAGGAGATCTTTTTATCACAACTGATGATGGAAGCTATGGTCATAAAGGACTTGTTACAGACGTTTTTGAACGTATAGAGAAGCCTGTTGATCTTTATTATACATGCGGTCCAAAACCGATGATAAAAGCCGTTACCAATCACCTTACAATCCCTGGTTTTATGTCATTAGAAGAACGTATGGGTTGTGGGATTGGTGCATGTTTTGCCTGTGTATGTGAAGCGGCTGATACAAAGGATGAAAAAGGGTATCGAAAAGTATGTCAGGATGGCCCT
Organism: Pontibacillus marinus BH030004 = DSM 16465; assembly: GCF_000425225.1. Taxonomy (GTDB): domain Bacteria; phylum Bacillota; class Bacilli; order Bacillales; family BH030062; genus Pontibacillus; species Pontibacillus marinus. The sequence continues at coordinate 87,049 of NZ_KE384332.1, forward strand.
GTATTTCCGGTAGAAGAGGTGATGTTGTAATGGATTTATCTGTGAAACTTCCAGGACTAACATTAAAAAATCCAATCATGCCAGCCTCCGGTTGCTTTGGTTTTGGGCGTGAATTTAGTGAGTTTTATGACCTAGACAAATTGGGTGCGATCGTTATTAAAGCAGCAACGAAGGAACGCCGTTATGGTAACCAAACGCCTCGAGTGGCAGAGACCTCTTCAGGGATGTTGAATGCAATTGGCTTACAAAATCCTGGAGTTGATAAGATCATCTCGCAAGAACTACCTTTTCTTGAGCGTTTTGATACACCTGTCATTGCGAATGTCGCGGGTAGTACAGTTGAAGAGTACATTGAGGTTGCGTCCAAGCTTTCTGAAACCCCTGGAGTTCACGCATTAGAATTAAATATTTCTTGCCCTAATGTTAAAGAGGGTGGAATTCAGTTTGGAACGGATCCAGAGCTTGCTGCTACTTTAACGAGATCGGTAAAACGAGCTTCAAACCTACCTGTATACGTAAAGCTGTCTCCTAACACATCAGATATTAAAAGAATGGCGTTATCTGTTGAAGAAGCAGGTGCAGATGGGCTTTCCATGATTAATACGCTCGTTGGAATGCAATTGAATTTACAAAAAGGAGACCCTTTGCTTTCCAATAAAACTGGAGGGCTATCTGGGCCTGCAATTAAACCTGTTGCCATTCGCATGATTTATGAAGTATCTCAAGTGGTGAACATACCGATTATTGGGATGGGAGGGGTGACTTGTGCTGAGGATGTGTTGGAATTTTTATTAGCAGGTGCAAGTGCCGTTGCTGTGGGTACAGCAAACTTTAGAAACCCGTTAATATGTCCTGAAATCATTGAAGAGTTACCTCAAACTTTATCGAACTATGGATATAATTCTCTAGAAGAATGTGTGGGAAGGAGTTGGAAGCATGTTGAAGAACAATCCTCTGTTTCTCGCACTTGATTTTCCAAATGGGGAAAAGGCCATTCACTTTTTACAAGCTCATAACCTTCATCAGGTCCCAGTAAAGGTAGGAATGGAGTTATATTATCAAGAAGGCCCAACTATCATTAGTAGATTAAAAACTCAGGGGCATCCCATTTTTTTAGATTTGAAACTACATGATATTCCAAACACAGTGAAAAAAGCAATGAGAGGTTTGGCATCATTAGGTGTAGATGTAGTCAATGTTCATGCTGCTGGCGGAAAAGAAATGATTAAAGCAGCACAAGAAGGACTAGAAGAAGGAACGCCAGATGGAGAAAGAAAGCCAAAACTACTTGCTGTTACACAGCTAACTTCAACGAGCTCACAGGTTTTAAAAGATGAATTACTAATCTCGAAAAATATGGAAGAAACGGTAAGTCATTATGCGAGGTTATCTCGTGATGCAGGTGCTGATGGGGTCGTGTGTTCCGTTCATGAAGCTGATTGGATTCATACACTATGCGGAGATGATTTTATGACTGTTACGCCAGGTATAAGGTTAAAAGGAAATGCATTCGATGACCAAGTCCGCATTGCAACCCCAGAGGAAGCGAGAAAGCGTGGAGCTGATGCAATCGTAATCGGCCGTAGCGTAACGAGTTCACTAGATCCGACAACAGCCTATGCTGAAGCAAAAAAGGAGTGGGATGATGAGAAGAGAACAACAAATAGCCAAAGCTTTATATGATATTCATGCATTGCAATTAAGCCCTAAGAAACCTTTCCAGTGGTCATCAGGAATCCTTTCACCTGTTTATTGTGATAATCGGTTAGTGATGAGCTATGTGGATGTACGTAAAACTGTCACTAGAGAACTGTCTAATAAAATAAAAGAAGATTTCCCTGAAGTAGAAGTTATCGCTGGTTGTGCCACAGCAGGCATTCCTCATGCTGCTTTCGTTGCCGAACAGTTGAATTTGCCAATGGTATATGTACGTGATAAGGCAAAAAGTCACGGTAAACAAAATCGAATTGAAGGGCATATAGAAGAGGGACAAAAAGCAGTGGTCATAGAAGACTTAATTTCCACTGGAAAAAGTTCTATTCAAGCAGCTAAAAGTTTACAAGATGAAGGCGTGAATGTTCTTGGAGTATCAGCAATCTTTACTTATGGATTGAAAAAAGCTGAGGAAGCTTTTAAACAAGAATCCCTTCCATATACAGCGTTAACAAACTTTGCTGAGCTACTGACTTATATGTCAGATCATGGTCATTTGGATCTTAAGGAGAAAGAACGGCTCATGCAGTGGAGTGAAGATCCAAATGCATTTTCCTTAACATACCAGTCTTGAGAACCTTGCCATTCTCAGTAGGCAGGTGTACAATCATGACAAAGCATGAATCCTAAAGGCAGTGATACGAAAATGTCCTTCAAAAGACAAGCTTTGATTATGGTTGGAAATGCATTGATTGGATTATTTACATGTTATTTATATTTGTATTTTTGGATTGCATTTTCCTTTAATGGTTCGATCATTAGTATAGAAGCATTAGTGAGCCTGTTGATTTCTCTGTTAGTATTTGGAGTATTTAATGCTCTTGTGGTCAAAGAGCATAAAAAAGTAGGCTGGATCTATGCTCTCACTACTTATATAGGAACCATCGCACTCTTTATTTTGATTTTTTCAGTTTCGTAATAGATATATATAATGATTAAGTTAATACGATATTATTCTAATTTATAGGATACCCAGAGTTCATTATGAGCTCTGGTTTTTTATTCTTTATAGTTTTGTATATTAAATTATTCAACTATATGGCAGTAATATGGAAGAAAGCGTAGAGAGGTTCCGTTGCCAAATAGAGAGTTGGCGGGCTGGGAAATGGGTTGCTTTCCTGCGGACGAACTATCGAGCCTCCTCATCCTTGCGGGGTCTCGCTAGCCCGTTTGACCGCTGGAGTCAACCCATTTCCCATCCCACCTTGGCCGAATGTGACTAACGGAACCGCAGCGATATTGAGAAGTCGATGCTTACGGACATCTGTTCCGTTATTTTGAACTTTAAAGACATTTCGAGTGTCGTTACGGACATATGATACCTTATTTGTGACAAATTGGTCTTTTCCAAGGTGATTTAAAGCAAATAACGGAATGAATGTCCGTAAGCTCTTCAAAGAAGTTAGATTAAGGTAAAATAACGGAACAAATGTCCGTATGGTTTAGAGCTCACACAACTAGGGTCCGTTATTCCCCATAAACGCAAAGGGGTGAAGGAAACGGCAAACTCCCGCGATAGAAAGGGCGGACGAGATCCCGCAGAGAGCGTAGCGAATGAGGAAGCTCGGCCGGTCTTCCGCAGGAGTATTGCCGTTTCAATGAACCCCTTACTCTCTTTCCGGCAACGGAGCTCCACAGCAATTTATCTCGAACCCTAGTCTTCCACAATAGGGGGCTTTAATGGAAGATAAGTCTAATAGCTCCGTAAAAAAGCAGTTCAATCATCGAGATTGAACTGCTTTGGTTTACGCTTTTAATGATCGAATGATCGATTCATCTGGTGTGACAAATAACGTTTTTTGGTTATCGTACGTTACAAAGCCAGGTTTGGCACCGCTTGGTTTTTTGACATGACGAATTTTCGTATAGTCGACCGGTACGGATGATGAGGCTTTGGATTTGCTAAAGTAGGCTGCTAATTGAGCTGCTTCTAAAAGGGTATCCTCACTCGGTTCGCTGCTGCGGATGACAACGTGAGATCCAGGAATATCTTTTGTATGAAGCCATGTATCTTCTTTGTGAGCCATTTTGTTCGTAACGTATTCATTTTGTTTATTGTTTTTTCCGACCAGAATCGTTGTACCATCTGTTGACTGATACGTTTCTGGTTGAGGAACGTGAGGCTTTTTCTTTTTCTTCTTTTGTTCTGTTTTTGCTTTTAGGTATCCTTCTTCTCGCAATTCTTCGCGTATTTCTTCGATGTCTTCCTCACGAGCAGAATCAATTTGTTGGAGTAGCTGTTCGAAATATCGAATTTCTTGCTTTGCTTTCTCAATCTCTTGTAAAACCACTTCACCAGATTTCTTCATCTTTTGATACGTTTGGAAATAGCTTTGCGCATTTTCACTTGGCGATTTATTTGGGTTCAACTCGATAGTGAGTTCCGATTGTTCAGGGTCGTAATAATCCACTACAGTAACCGACTCAGCACCAGGCTTTACTAGGTGCATATGAGCGGTGAGAAGTTCACCGAATCGTTGATATTGATCAGCTTGTTCGGCTTTCTTTAAGGTTTCGTGGTGCTTCTTTATTTTACGTTCATTTTTATCTTTTTCATTTTTCATAAAGCGTGCTAAGTCACCGGCTTGTTGCTTCACTCGATCGCGTTCAGCTTTACCAGAATAATAAGCATCCAGCATAGCACTTACTGTTTCGAAAGTTTCAGGTTCAGCGCCTTTAGATTGCAATGGCACCACATAAAAAATTTCTTTAGGGTCACGGATAATTAAAGGTGTATATTCATGGTTGAGCAATATAGATTGAACATCTTCAAACACTTGCTTGTACTTTTCTGATGATCCGAGTCGTGCTCTATAAGCGATTTCAGTTGCGATCATGGGAGAGAAGCCCATTAGTATCCCCATAATTTGTTTGTCCATTTTACCAGCATTAAAATCAAGTTTTTTGACGAATTGTTCGCTTTCTAACTTGAGAGGATTCGTTTTTCCTTGCCCAGGTGGTAAAACGTAAGAATGGCCTGGCAGTAATGTTCGGTGTCGATTTTGAGCTGGGGAGATGTGTTTGATGCTGTCTAAAATCATCTCGCGCTCTTGATCTACGAGGAGAATATTACTGTGTTTCCCCATAATTTCTACAACAAGTGTTTTGGTTTTTTCGTCACCAATTTCATCTTTTCCTCTAACGTTTATACGAATGATACGTTCCATTTCTTCTTGTTCGATGGATTCAATAAATCCACCGACTAAATGCTTACGCAGTAGCATACAAAACATTGGCGGTTCTTTTGGATTCTGAAAGCTCATATCTGTAATGTGCATACGTGCATAGGAGGGATGGGCTGAGATTAATAAGGAATGATTTTTACCTCCGCTACGTACTGTAAATACAAGCTCTGTTTGTGTTGGTTGATAGATCTTCATAATTCTTCCGGGAGTTAACGTCTGTTCTAATTCATGAGTTACCGCCCGGGTGACAACTCCATCAAATGACATGGTAATCACCTCGCAATTATCCATTATAGCATGTTTCAAGTGCGCTTTGGTATTGAGAAGGGATGACGTCCCTATTATAATCCATAAAAAATGTACAGAACCATGCAATCTTATTTTGCAAAGAACTGTACATCTTCACGAACGATCTTTGTACATTATAAAAGTCAAGTACATCAGGTATATGAGAAGTAATGTACCTCCAACATAAGGTAGATTTGTACTCAAAATGAAAAGGACAATAATTATAGAGAATCTTCTATCTGTTGTTTTCGTCATCATAAATCATAGTTCCTTACGTTATGAATTTTATTTTCTAGTTTGTATATAACCCACTGTGTTTATACCTGTCTCAGAAGCTCATTCTTCAAGTAGCAACTTTCCATGAAAGACTTTCTAGCATTTTCTTGGACGAGTATGAATAAGTATAAGACAGAATTTCATACTTGGAGGAATGTAGCGTGAAATGGTATCAGTATGAAACAGAAAGCTTAGCAAGAAAACTCGCTGTAAACATACGAGAAGGCTTGTCAGAAAACCAAGCAGAGGAACGGCTGTCCAAATTTGGACCTAATGTTTTAGAGGAAGGGTCAGCGACAAACTGGCTCATTCTATTTTTTCGCCAATTTCAAGACTTTATGGTCCTTGTCTTATTGGCTGCCACGTTAATTTCAGGATTACTCGGTGAGTACGTAGATGCAATTGCAATAATGGCCATTGTATTTATTAATGGCGTTCTTGGTTTTATTCAAGAACAAAAGGCAGAAAAGTCTCTTTCAAAATTAAAAGAGTTGTCCGCGCCCCAAGCTTCTGTTTTGCGAAATGGTGAATGGAGGAAGGTGCCTTCTTCAGAACTAGTCGTTGGAGATGTTGTGAAAATCTCTAGTGGAGATCGAGTAAGTGCTGATCTTCGTTTAGTAGATGTGAAATCTCTTGAAATGGAAGAGTCATCGCTAACCGGTGAGTCTCTGCCTGTAGCCAAAAACGCACAAGAACTGGTTGATGAAAATGTAGAAATAGGCGATCAGTTAAATATGGCTTTTTCAGGCACACTCGTTACTAGAGGAAGTGGAGTGGGTGTTGTTGTGGGTACTGGCATGGATACAGCTATGGGGCAAATTGCATCCATGCTTGTTAGTACAGAACGTGTTCAAACGCCGCTTGAGCGAAAGCTTGCTGAATTAGGGAAAATCTTAATCATTACTGCACTATTATTAACAGCTTTTGTCGTTGTTCTTGGTGTGGTTCAAGGTCATCCGCTATATAACATGTTCCTTGCTGGTGTTTCACTAGCGGTTGCAGCTATACCAGAAGGGTTGCCTGCTATTGTAACAGTAGCCTTATCATTAGGCGTACAAAGGATGATCAAAAAACGTGCCATTGTTCGTAAGCTTTCTGCTGTAGAGACGTTAGGTTGTGCATCTGTTATTTGTTCGGACAAGACTGGAACGATGACAGAAAACCAAATGACGGTGAAACAAGCATTTACTTTATCCGATCGTTTTCATGTATCTGGTGAAGGATACGATGTAGATGGAAGCTACTATGATGGTGAACATAAAGTGAATCCGATGGAAGTTCCACTTATGCGTGACATGTTAACGTACGGGGCTTTATGTAATCACTCCACCCTTCGTCAGAAAGATAACCAATATTATATAGACGGAGATCCAACTGAAGGAGCGTTACTTGTTGCGGCAAGAAAAGCAGGGATTGCTGAAAAGGATCTTTCTTCCTATACGGTCATTCATGAAATCCCATTTGATTCTGATCGTAAACGGATGAGCATGGTCATAGAGGATGACCAGCGTAATCGTTTTGTCATTACAAAAGGAGCACCTGATGTTTTATTGCCGAGAGTTAAATATGTAAGGACTGATAATGGACAGACGCCAATTAAACCGAAAGATGAGAAAAAGATAGAGAATGCACTTTATGAAATGGCTGATGGTGCATTACGAACGATTGCAATCTGTATGAAACCTTTAAAACCGACAGATTCCTTAAAAGATTTTGATTTAGAGAAGGATCTAGTTTTTGTAGGGCTCACAGGTATGATTGATCCACCAAGAAAAGAAGTGAAACAAGCTATACGTGAGTGTAAAGAAGCAGGCATTAAAACAGTTATGATAACAGGTGACCATGCCAAAACAGCACGTGCTATTGCCTTAGACCTTAACCTTATGACAGAGGATGGTTTAGTTCTGGAAGGGAATCAACTTAGCACGATGTCACAAACAGAACTTGAAGATATTATTGATGATGTTTATGTATTTGCACGTGTAACACCTGAACATAAATTACGTATAGTGAAAGCCTTCCAAAAACAAGGTCATGTCGTAGCGATGACAGGCGATGGGGTAAATGATGCGCCTGCGATTAAAGCGAGCGATATAGGTGTTGCAATGGGTAGGAGTGGTACAGATGTTGCCAAAGAGTCCTCATCTCTTATATTGCTAGATGATAACTTTGCAACGATCAAATCTGCTATTCATGAAGGACGTAACATTTATGAGAATATAAGAAAATTTATTCGTTATTTACTAGCTTCTAATGTTGGAGAAATTTTGGTCATGTTATTTGCCATGTTGTTGGCACTTCCCTTACCGTTAGTCCCGGTTCAAATTTTATGGGTGAATCTAGTTACGGATGGTCTACCAGCGATGGCATTGGGATTGGATAAATCTGAAGGTAATGTTATGCAGCGTGCACCTCGAAATCCTAAAGAGGGGATTTTCTCAAGAGGGCTTGGCTTTAAAATTATATCACGTGGATTTATGATAGGGATTGTCACGTTAATTGCCTTTATGTTGGCGTATCAAGGTGATCCAGAACATTTACGTTATGGTCAGACTGTCGCATTTACTACGTTAGTGATGGCGCAGCTTATTCATGTTTTTGATTGCCGAAGTGATCGTTCGGTTTTTGCTAGAAATCCTTTTTCAAACTTATATCTCGTAGGAGCTGTCATTTCGTCTGTATTATTACTGATGGTCGTTATTTATTATCAACCACTACAAGATGTGTTCCATACAATGAACTTAGGTTTTAGAGATTGGATATTCATATTAGCACTAAGTGCAATACCAACTGTTTTGTTTGGCTATACGAAAAAATAAGAGAACAAATACTCCATGCATTTTGCTTAAAAGGGCTTGAAATTCTTCAAGCTCTTTTTTATGCTCAAAAACAGCTTTTTATATTAAATACAAAGATTTTTTATAGAAAACCATTGAAAAACCACCTAAAAACGAATATTATAATAACTGTTTGTTATCATTATTCGTGAAAAGTTAGGTGTTGACGATGGAGAAGTTTTTTAGATTGCAAGAAAATAACACGAACATTCGAACAGAAGTGAACGCAGGTTTTACAACATTCTTAACGATGCTTTATATCATCGTAGTAAACCCAGCCATTTTAAGCGCTGCAGGTGTGCCGTCTGGTCAAGTATTTATGGCAACAATTATCTCAGCTATTGTAGGTACTGGGTTAATGGCACTCCTCGCTAACTATCCGATCGCTATAGCACCAGGTATGGGATTAAACGCATATTTTGTAACGGTTGTGATGGAAAATGGCTTCTCTTATGACATTGTATTTGGAGCTGTATTTGTTGCGGGTGTATTATTTCTCGCTCTAAGTTTAACGAGTATTCGAGAAATGCTCATAGAGGCGATACCGAATTCCTTGAAATTTGGGATTACATCAGGTATTGGATTATTTATAGCGTTTCTGGGGCTGAAATTTGCAGGAATAATTGTTCCTAGTGAAACGAATATGGTTACGCTTGGTGATTTGCAAGCGCCGACAACGATCCTTGCAATTGCTGGTTTATTTATTACGCTTACACTAATGGCACGGAACGTAAAGGGAGCCCTATTCTTCGGAATGATTGCAACAGCTATTATTGCGATGTTTATGGGAGACCTTAAGTTTGAAGGTGTGGTATCAGCACCACCTATGCCAACATTTTTTGATATGAATCTAGCTGGTGTGTTTTCAGAAGGGTTATTTGCTGTTGTATTTGCTTTTCTTCTTGTGACAATATTTGATACAACAGGGACGCTCATTGGTGTTGCAGAGCAAGCAAATTTCATGAAAAATGGTAAATTACCGAAAGCGAAATCAGCTTTAATGGCAGATGCTGTGGCTACAACAGTTGGTTCAACACTTGGTACAAGTCCTTCGACGGCTTACATTGAGTCGACATCAGGCGTTACAGCTGGTGGGCGTACAGGTTTAACATCACTTGTTGTTGCAGGATTGTTCTTCGTATCCATGTTTTTCTCCCCATTCATTGGAGCGATTGCAGGAGTGTCTGCGATTACAGCACCCGTGTTAATTATTGTGGGTTGTTTTATGATGGAAGGACTTTCTCGTGTCGACTGGAGAACATTTGATGAGGCATTTCCAGCGTTCATTATTATTTTAACGATGCCACTAACTTCTAGTATTGCAACGGGCATTGCTATGGGTTTCATCACATATCCGTTATTAAAGCTTGTTAGCGGAAAAGGAAAACAAGTTCATTGGTTACTTTATGTATTTGGGTTTCTTTTTCTTATTCAGCTTGTTTTCTTCCCAATGCATTAAAAATAAAGGTATTTTGGGCTGTTCGCTTTTGCGGCAGCTCTTTTTCTATGGTACGGTAATATTCATTGAATTCATCATTATACGATTTTTAAAGGTAATGTGTTGAATTTCATGATAAACTACCTATAGAAAAGAAAACCGAATAGAAACGGAAGTGATACGAATGGTTAAAAGTATGACAGGCTATGGACGCAGTATAAAACGACTGGATGACACAACGATTACCGTTGAGATCCGAACCGTCAATCATCGCTTTTTAGATATGTCTACCAAGATGCCACGGTCACTTTTATATTTAGAGGATGCAATGAAGAAAATCATTCAAAAGGATTTTCAAAGAGGTCGTGTTGATGTATATGTTACGCTTGAGGGTTCAGGGCTGACCACAAGGACGTTAAATGTTGATTGGGATTTGATGGATCAATTTATTACACAACTAAAAACAGCTCAAGAACGTTATCAATTGCAAGGTGAAGTCTCTATTCAAAGCTTAACCGAAATGGATGACTTGTTTACAATTCAGGAACAAGAGGAACATGAAGATCAAATGAAAACTGCAATACTTGATGCGGTGAGAGAATCAGCTGAACAAGTTCGTGATATGCGATTACATGAAGGGCGTGCCTTACGAGAGGATATGGAAAATCGATTGTCTGTAATTGAACGCACAGTTGAAGACCTTGAATCTCGACGGGGCATAGTTATTGAAGAAACCAGAGAACGCATTAAAAGTCGCATTGCGGAGTACACCCAAGAAGAATTGAGAGATCAGGATTCACGAATCTTACATGAAGTTGGTTTGCTTGCTGAAAAAGGTGATATTGCAGAAGAGATCACACGCATGTTTAGTCATATCAATCAGTTTCGTCAAACCTTACACGATCATGGTGCAATTGGACGGAAATTAGATTTTATTGTCCAGGAGATGAACCGTGAATCCAACACAGTAGGCTCTAAATCAACCGATGCAAAAATCAGTGAATGGGTTGTATTATTAAAGAGTGAGATAGAAAAAATAAAAGAACAAGTACAAAATGTTGAATAATGATTGTGTTTTCTTTAAAATTTTTCATATAATTATAGTATTGGCATTACATCGAAGGAGGAGCCATTTTGAGCTTACGACTAATCAACATAGGATTTGGTAACGTTGTATCAGCAAATCGAATTATTTCGATCGTTTCACCAGAATCTGCTCCAATTAAGCGGATTATTACGGTGGCACGTGACAATAATAAACTGGTAGATGCTACATATGGCCGCCGTACCCGTGCGGTTATTATTACAGATAGTGATCATGTTGTCTTATCGGCTGTTCAACCAGAAACAGTTGGAGGTCGAGTGATTAGTCACGAGGACATGTCAGAAGAAGGGTAGGAGCATTATTGTGATTGATGAGAAAGGCATTTTATTTATACTCTCTGGACCATCTGGTGTAGGGAAAGGTACGGTTCGTAAGTCGTTATTCGAAAAAGATACGGATCTAAAATATTCCATTTCCATGACAACGCGCCCTCCACGTGAAGGTGAAGTTGATGGTGAAGATTATTTCTTTAAAACAAAAGAGGAGTTTGAAGATCTAATTGCGAATAAACAATTGATTGAATATGCCCAATACGTGGGAAACTATTACGGAACACCGAAAGAATACGTGCAGCAACAACTAGATGCTGGGAATGACGTATTTTTAGAAATCGAAGTCCAAGGTGCTCTTCAAGTAAAAGAAAACTTCCCAGAAGGTGTATTTGTCTTTTTAATTCCACCTAGTTTAGAGGATTTAAAAGATCGTATCATCGGTAGAGGAACTGAAACAGAAGACTTAGTAACGAATCGTTTAGCTGCTGCGAAAGAGGAGATCGAAATGATGGACTATTATGATTACGTAGTCGTCAACGATCAAGTGGACAAAGCTGTTCAGACGGTGCAATCCATTGTTCGCAGTGAACATTGCAAACGTGAGCGTGTTGCGATTCAGTATAAAAAAGCATTGGAGCGTGATGAATAATGATGTTAGAACCATCCATTGATAAGTTAATGCAAAATATTAATTCGAAATATACTTTAGTTACGTTGTCTGCACGTCGTGCGCGACAAATGCAAGAAACAAATAAGTACCTTATTGAGAATTATGATTCAGAAAAGTATGTTGGTATTGCTCTTGAGGAAGTAAATCAAGGGAAACTATACTACACCGTAGATGAAGACGCAGAATAACAACCTACTCAGGTTGTTATTTTTGTTTGTATGGGACGCTTGCGCTTCTCTATAATAACCTCTTTTTTAAGAATAGGAGCGACTAAATATGCTTAAAGGAAAAAATGTATTACTAGGGGTATCAGGTGGGATCGCTGCCTATAAAGCTTGTGCGTTAACCAGTAAGCTTGTTCAGGCAGGTGCGAATGTAACTGTAGTGATGACAAAGAGCTCACAGGAGTTCGTAACCCCACTAACCTTTCAAGCGCTGTCACGAAATCCGGTCTACACGGATACATTTGATGAGAAAATACCTGAGCAAATCGCTCACATTGATATTGCGGATTGGGCAGATTTAATTGTGTTAGCTCCTGCTACAGCAAACTTACTTGGTAAGGTTGCGAATGGAATCGCAGATGATATGTTAACGACAACATTACTGGCATCTGTTGCACCCGTATATGTAGCACCTGCTATGAATGTACATATGTATGCTCACCCAGCTGTACAAGATAACCTTAAACGCTTAGAAAGCTTTGGATATCGTTTTATTGAACCAGGAGATGGCTATCTAGCATGTGGCTATGTTGGAAAAGGCCGATTAGAAGAACCCGAAACCATTGTGAGTGTTTTAGAAAAGTCTGAAGAATCATCCTCGTTGCTAAAAGGTAAGCGTGTGTTGATTACAGCAGGTCCTACTCATGAAGAAATCGATCCTGTTCGCTTTTTTACAAACCACTCTTCAGGAAAAATGGGCTATGCGTTCGCAAAGGAAGCAGCTTCGTTAGGTGCCGAGGTTACTCTAGTGTCTGGCCCGACAAACCTAGATCCTCCAAAGGGAGTAACTGTTATTCAAGTCCATTCAGCTCATGAAATGTATGAACGTGTTTTAGAGCGTTACAAAGAACAGGACATCATTATAAAATCAGCGGCGGTTGCGGATTACAAACCAAAACATACTTTCGATCAGAAGATGAAGAAAAAAGACGGAGATCTTGTGATTGAAATGGAACGAACTCAGGATATTTTAAAAGCGCTTGGTGAAAAGAAACAACATCAGTTTTTAGTAGGATTTGCTGCAGAGACGCAAGATCCTCATATTTATGGAAAGCAAAAATTAGAAAAGAAAAATCTTGATGCTATTGTTGTAAACAATATTTCATCAGAAGGTGCAGGGTTTGGAGGCGATACAAATATCGTAAGCTATCTGAACCGTCATGGGGAACAAAAAGACTATCCGCTTTTATCGAAGGAAGAAGTCGCTTATGAAATTTTGCATCGAATAATGGATGATTTAAAGGATGTTCAGAATTGAAGATAGCTCGTGTCATAGTTGATGTACCAACAAGTCAAACAAACCGTCTTTTCGATTATCGTATCCCTGAACATCTGGAATCTGTTGTTGGGCGAGGTATGCGTGTTGTGATTCCTTTTGGTCCCAGAAAAATTATGGGATTTGTCATTGAGGTGACGGGTGAGACCAAATTAGATAAATTGAAAGATATTGTCGATGTAATGGATTTCACCCCAGTCCTTACAAACGAACTCATTGATTTGGGTAAGTGGATTTCTGAAACGACTCTATGTCTATACATAACTGCCTTTCAAGCCATGCTTCCCCAAGTACTTAAGGCAAAATATAAAAAGGAATTGTGGCTACTTGCTGAAGAGGAAGAATTAAATGACGATCTAGCTAAGCTATTCGCAGGAAGAGCAGTTATTTCTTATGAAGATTTGCAAGATTCGACCGTTTCTTATAGGCAAGTACAAAAAGGAATTCAGGACGGTTTGTTAGAGGTTCAATACAAAGTTAAAGGGCGAGAAACAAAAAAGACCGAAACATTTATAGCCCCAGCTGTAGATGTTATGAAATTAGAAGAGGCTTATGAAGATCTGTCTAAAGGAGCTAAAAAACAAAGGTTGATCCTTTCCTACTTTTTAGAGAACCCCGAAGAAGTACACCGACGAAAACTACTAGAGGTTTTGTCGACGACAACTGCATCCCTGAAACCATTAATCGAAAAAGGTCTCCTAGAAGAAGTTCATAAAGAAGTGTATCGCGACCCATACCAAGATCGGGAGTATGAGCGAACAACTCCATTTGATCTAACAGAAGAACAAGCAGGCGCAATTGAACCTATTTTACAATCGATTGAACATAAGGAGCACCACACCTTTCTATTACATGGTGTTACGGGTAGTGGTAAGACAGAAGTGTACTTACAATCCATTCAAAAGGTGATAGACCAAGGGAAAGAAGCGATTGTTCTTGTGCCTGAAATTGCTCTGACACCTCAGATGGTGGAACGGTTTAAAGGTAGATTTGGTTCTAAGGTTGCTGTGCTGCACAGTGCCCTTTCTTACGGTGAAAAATATGATGAATGGCGTAAAATACAACGAAAAGAAGTGCAAGTCGTTGTAGGCGCTCGTTCTGCCATTTTCGCTCCTTTTGAAAATGTCGGTATCATTATTATTGATGAAGAGCATGAATCGAGTTACAAGCAAGAGGATTACCCTCGTTATCATGCGAGAGATGTGGCGATTAAAAGAGGAGAACATCACCATTGTCCTGTTGTACTAGGCAGTGCAACCCCTACATTAGAATCTTTTGCAAGAGCGAAAAAGGACGTATATAAGCTTCTGAGTCTAAAGAAGCGTATGAATGAACAAGCCATGCCTGAAGTAGAGAAAGTTGATATGCGGGAAGAATTGCGTGCAGGGAATCGGTCGATGTTTTCACATGTACTACATGAAAAGATCTTGGACCGTATTCAAAAAGGGGAACAAGTGGTCTTGTTTTTAAATCGACGTGGTTATTCGACTTTTGTGATGTGCAGAGACTGTGGTCATGTGATGGAGTGTCCGCATTGTGATATTGCTTTAACGTATCATCGGCGTAGTGAGCGGTTAAAATGTCACTATTGTTCTTATGAGGAAGCCATGCCTACCATTTGTCCTTCTTGTGAGAGTGATTCCATTCGTTATTTTGGTACTGGTACACAAAAGGTAGAAGAGTCATTAGGTCAGCTGATTCCCGAGGCAAGAATTATTAGGATGGATGTTGATACAACAAGAAGAAAGGGTGCACATGAACGTTTGTTGACCCAATTTGCAAATCAGGAAGCAGATATATTGCTTGGAACACAAATGATTGCAAAAGGATTAGACTTTGCTAACGTAACATTAGTCGGCGTATTAGCGGCGGATGCTTTACTTCATTTACCTGACTTCCGTTCATCTGAAAAAACGTTTCAACTATTAACACAAGTAAGTGGGCGCGCGGGTCGTCACAAGTTACCTGGAGAAGTTATTGTACAAAGCTACACACCAGAGCATTACAGCATTGAGCTCGCGAGCCAATATGATTATGACGCATTTTTCTTAAAAGAAATGCAGATGAGAAAGATGTTCCAATATCCACCTTATTATTTTTTAGTGCTTCTCACCGTATCTCACCCGAATCAGATGTACACGATGGATATTACGAAGCAAATGGGTCAGTTTTTGCGGAACCACTTATCGGACAATTCAATTATACTTGGCCCGACACCATCGCCTTTAACACGGATCAAGGATAGATATCGATATCAATGCATGATAAAATATAGAGATGAACCATCGTTGTTAAAGATTATGAATCGACTATTTCAAATACATGAAGATGCGATACAAAACAATGATTTACAAATTACGATTGATTTTCAACCATACCAGCTAATGTAAGGAGTGAGATATCCGGATGAAACGCATCGTGTTTATGGGTACGCCGGATTTTGCCGTACCTGTTCTTCAAAGAGTTATAAAAGATGGCTATCATGTTGTAGCCGTTGTTACACAGCCGGATCGACCAAAAGGAAGAAAACGTGAGCTTACACCTCCACCAGTAAAAGTGGAAGCGGAGCATCATGATATTCCAGTATTGCAACCAGAGAAAATCAAACATGAATATGAGGATGTATTAGCCTTTGAACCTGATCTAATCATAACAGCTGCTTTTGGACAAATTTTGCCGAAAGAGCTTTTAGAAGGACCAGAGTATGGGTGTATTAACGTCCATGCATCCTTATTACCGGAATTACGCGGCGGCGCTCCGATCCATTATTCCATTTTGCAAGGGAAGAAGGAAACAGGTATTTCGATCATGTATATGGTTGAAGCTTTAGATGCAGGGGATGTTCTGTCTCAGAAATCTGTTGAAATAGAGGACCAAGACCATGTTGGAACCCTTCATGATAAACTGGCAGCAGCGGGCGCAGAGCTTTTAAGCGAAACGTTACCTGCACTGCTCAAGGGTGACATTGAACCTGTGAAACAAGATGAATCCAAGGTGACGTTTGCTTCCAATATTAAACGTGAGCAAGAAGAAATTGATTGGTCAAAAAATGCTTGGACGAATTACAATCATATTCGTGGCCTTCACCCATGGCCTGTTGCCTTTACAAAATGGAATGGCAAACCTATGAAAGTTTGGTGGGGGCAAAAGGTTGAGGAAAACTTTGATGGTAGACCAGGTGAAGTTGTCCAGATCGATGAAGATGGATTTGTAGTCCTATGTGGTGATCACAAAGGCATAAAAATTTTGGATTTACAACCTTCAGGTAAAAAACGTATGGACGCTGGTTCTTTCTTAAGAGGAGCTGGACAAGCTCTTTACCTTGGTGAAATGTTAGGAGAAGACGATGAGTAATATGGCATTACGAAATGCGGCATTAGATATTTTAACACGTGTTGGAGATGGAGGTGGGTATAGTCATCTCCTTATTAACCAAGCAATTGAAAAGAGAGGTCTAAGCAATCGCGACACTTCTCTGTTAACGGAAATTGTCTATGGTACGATCCAACGCAAACATACATTAGACTTTTATATTACACCCTTTGTTCAAAAGAAAAGTAAGCTAAAGCCATGGGTGCTTTGGCTTCTTTATATGTCAGTTTATCAAATGGTATATCTAGAACGAGTACCAGATCATGCTGTTATTAATGAAGCGGTTGAGATTTCAAAAAAACGTGGTCACAAAGGAATTGTGTCTATGGTGAATGGGATTTTGCGTAATGTTCAACGCAAAGGACTTCCTTCACTTGATTCTATCGAAGATCCAGTAGAAAGGTTGGCTGTTGAAACGAGTCATCCATTATGGCTTGTGAAGCGTTGGATTGATATGTATGGCGTGGATGAAACGAAAAGTATGTGTCATCAGAACTTGCAGCGTCCAACGATGAGCGTGCGAATTAACCCTATGAAAGCTACTAGAGAAAGGGTTATCGATCGCTTGCAGCAAGATGGCTTCGATTGTGAACCATCATTATTATCTCCACAAGGAATTCTTATTTTTAAAGGAAATATCGTAAATCATGCTTTATTTCAACAAGGTTTTGTCACAATTCAGGATGAGAGTTCTATGCTTGTTGGTGAAATGATGGATTTGAAAGCTGATATGAAAGTTTTAGATGCTTGCTCGGCACCAGGGGGTAAGGCTACTCATATTGCTGAAAAGCTAAATGATACGGGTGAAGTGTTTGCTTATGATCTACATGAAAAGAAAGTAAAGCTTGTTCGAGATAAAGCCGAACAACTTGGACTTGAAAACATTACAGCTAAGCAGGCGGACGGACGTAACTTACCTTCCATGCATGAGGAAAATACTTTTGATCGGATTTTACTGGACGCACCTTGCTCCGGGCTTGGAGTTGTCCGTGGTAAACCTGATATTAAATACTCAAAAACAACGGATGATATTTTGGCTCTATCTAACATTCAGGGAGAACTGTTAGATGCTGTGAGTTCACTGCTAAAAGAAAATGGGAAATTGGTTTATAGTACGTGTACAGTTGACCATGAAGAGAATGAAAAGCGTATTCAACAGTTTCTGGAGGATCATCCTGAGTATGAGGTGGACCAAGCATTTTTCGATGAACTTCCTGAAGAAGCTCGAGACTTACCAGGAATTACAGAATGGGGTTTACAATTATTCCCTCAGGATTTTGATACAGATGGTTTCTTTTTAACGAGATTGAAGAAGGCATAACGATCCTTGTGAAACGAATAAAATAGACAGGGGGTTAAAGGTTCTGAAATAAATTGATTAACCCTTATGACAAAACTTCATGATAAACTAGATGAAGAGTTTATATCAGTACAGAGGTTATACGTTCACGAATGTTACGAAGGAAAAGTACAAAAAGCTTGCAGTGATGCAGGAGAACGTATAGCCTTTGTGGTAATTATGGAAGTAGGAGAAATCCATCCTATAGTAAACATAAAAACACTTGTGGGAAGTAACGTGCTATGGAACGTAAGAAAGAGACGAGGTGAAACCATGAATGGCTATTTTTTAACAGACAAAGGTCAAGTTCGTAGCCATAACGAAGATGCAGGGGGAATCTTTTTCAATCAACATGATCAGTTTTTAGCTGTTGTGGCTGATGGCATGGGTGGTCATCGTGCTGGTGATGTTGCAAGTAATATTGCAACAACTTCTATACATAAAAGATGGCTAGAAGCTGAAAAGATTGAAACTCCTGAAGATGCAGAAAAATGGTTGAATGAACAAATCCAGGATATTAATAAAGAAGTATTCCAACATGCGGTGGAAAATGAGGAATGTCAGGGAATGGGGACGACAATCGTTGCTTCAATTGGTACGGATGAATTCATTACCGTAGCTCATATTGGTGACAGTCGTTGTTATCTTGCTAACGAGTTTGGATTCAAACAAGTTACTGAAGACCATTCATTAGTTAATGAACTCGTTCGGACAGGCCAAATATCTACGCAGGATGCAGAACATCACCCTCGTAAAAATGTATTATTGAAAGCTCTTGGAACAGAAGAAGAAACAAGCGTAGATGTAAAGACTATTGGATGGACAGAGGATAATAAGCTGTTGCTATGCTCGGACGGTCTATCTAACAAAATGTCAGACGATGAATTAATTGAATTTGTTGAAGAACCATTACCTCTAGAGCAAGCAGCTGAGAAGCTAATTCAATTCGCTAATGAACGTGGTGGAGAGGATAACATCTCATTAGTGCTTGTGCATTATGATGAGCCTATGGAAGAAGGTGCATCCTAATGCTCAATGGCCATTTACTGAATGATCGCTATGAGATCCGTGAAACCATTGGTGGCGGAGGCATGGCGAATGTTTATGTAGCGAGGGACACAATTCTTAATCGCGACGTAGCGATCAAAGTGTTACGGTTAGAATATGCGAATGATGATGAATTTATTGCTCGTTTTCGACGTGAAGCCCATTCAGCTACAAGTTTATCACATCCGAATATCGTCAATATTTATGATGTTGGTGAAGAGGAACATATTTATTATATGGTGATGGAATATGTAGACGGGATGACCTTGAAGCAATACATACAAACCTATGGTCCACTTGAAGTAGAGGAATCTTTGGAAATTACAAAACAGATTACTGCTGCTATTACTCATGCACATGACAATGATATTATTCATCGCGATATTAAGCCTCAAAACATCTTAATTGATGAACATAAACAAGTGAAAGTAACGGACTTCGGCATTGCAATGGCGTTAAGTGCTACATCTTTAACACAAACCAATTCTGTTTTAGGATCCGTTCATTATTTGTCTCCTGAACAAGCTCGTGGAGGTATGGCAACAAAGAAATCAGATATCTACTCAATTGGTATAGTCATGTTTGAAATGCTTACAGGTCGATTGCCATTTTCAGGCCAATCTGCTGTTTCGATTGCTTTGAAACATTTGCAAAGTGAAACCCCTTCATTAAAAAGGTGGAATCCTGACACTCCTCAAAGCGTTGAGAATGTTGTATTAAAAGCAACTGCTAAGGATCCGTTTCACAGATATAATGATGTTCATGATATGGTAGAAGACTTGGAAAAAGCTCTTCATCCTTCTCGTCAAAATGAAGAGAAGTTTGTTATACCTGTTCCAGAAGATGAGGAAGTTACAAAGGCAATTCCAGTTATAACAAACGATATGTATAAAGAAGATGGGGCTAAGGACGAGACGATCATTCATAATACAGATCATTCAAGCTTTAAGAATGAGAATAAAGAAAATAAAGCAAAGAAGTCGTTTAGGTGGAAACCTTGGTTAATAGGCTTACTTTTATTCGTTGTTGCAGCAGGAATTGCTGGTTTGTTCTTCTTGCCTAAATTACTTATCCCTAAAGATGTCCAAGTTGAAGATGTGTCAGGCATGGAATATGCAGATGCATTTGAACAGCTTAGTGAGCAAAACCTTGAAGTAAGGCGTGAATCAATCCATTCCAATGAAGTGAAGGAAGGTTATGTAATTAAAACGGATCCTGCGGCAGGTACTACGATAAAAGAGGGCGCACGTGTAACGGTCTTTTCGAGTTTAGGAAAAGAGCGTGTGAAATTTGATGACTATGTGGGACAAACATTTTCACAAGTTAAGAAGCTACTCGAAGGAAAAGGGTATTCTGTAATTAAATACACTATGAATAATCCTGATATACCTAAGGGTGAAATTATTCGCCAAACTGAGCCCAACCCTGGGGAGATGGTTATTCCAGAAAACACAACAGTCATTTTTGAAGTGAGTGATGGTCCTAAGAAAGTCACACTACGTGATTTGACAGGAAAAACATTGGAAGAAGTGTATAACGTAGTTGGAGAAACCAATAATATTTCTCTAAAAGAACCCAAATATGAGTTTTCTGAAACCGTACCTGAGGGAGAGGTCATTCGACAGAAGCCTGAACCATATGCACAAGTTACTCCTGGGACTGAAGTGGAAGTATGGGTTTCTAAAGGGATGAAAGAGAAACCTCCGGTAAATAAAGTAGTGACATTTACGATAAGAGTGAATGAAAATCAAGATGAAGATGATAAAGAAAAACCAGAAAAACACAAGGTTAAAATCTATATAGGTGATATGAATCGAGACATCACGGAGGTTGCAAGGGAAGAAAAAATTAGAGAGAGCACCCAATACAACCTAAACTTGACGATCCCGGCAGGGGGAGAAGCTCGTTATAAAGTGATGCTTGATGATACCGTTGTAAAAGAGGAAGTTGTACCATATGAAGAAGGTGAAAATGAGTAAATGCCAATCGGTAAAATTATAAAATCGTTAAGCGGCTTTTATTATGTACAATCCGAAGGTTCTGTATATCAATGTAAAGGAAGAGGGAACTTTCGAAAAAAGAAAATTACACTTTTAGTTGGCGATGACGTTACATTTGAAATGGATCAAAACGAAGAAGGTTATATCCTTGACGTCCAACCTAGGAAAAATGAACTCGTACGACCACCAATAGCTAACATAGATCAAGCGATCATAGTATCATCCGTTGTCGAACCAGATTTCAAACCACTCTTACTAGATCGTTTCTTAGTACTTATTGAATCTATGAACATTGAACCGATCATAGTTCTAACTAAGATGGATTTATTGAGTGAGGATGGTCAAGCTTCTATTGAATCCTATAAAAAAGATTATGAGGCGCTTGGGTATCAAGTAGTGGTTGGCTCATCGAAAATAGAAGACAGCTTGCATGAAGTATCCTCATATTTAGAGGATAAAGTAACGGTCATAGCTGGGCAGTCTGGGGTAGGGAAATCTTCAATGCTTAATGCGTTGAAACCTCAATTAGACCTTGAAACGAATGATATTTCTAAAAGTCTTGGCCGAGGAAAACACACAACGCGTCATGTAGAGTTGATTGATATGTATGGAGGCCTTGTAGCCGATACTCCTGGGTTTAGTTCGTTAGAGTTCCAAACCCTTGAGTATGATGAGCTACCTGACTGTTTTCCTGAACTGAGAGAGCATGGAGAGTATTGTAAGTTTCGTGGATGCTTGCATAAAAAAGAGCCGAAGTGTGCTGTGAAAGAAGCTGTACAAAATGGAGATATTCCTGAATACCGATATGAGCATTATCTACAATTTTTAGAGGAAATTCAGAACAGAAAGCCGAGGTATTAACATATGACAAAGATTGCACCATCAATTCTATCTGCAGACTTTTCAAAGTTAGGTGAAGAAATAAAAGATGTTGAACGAGGCGGTAGTGATTATATTCATGTGGATGTCATGGATGGCCACTTTGTACCTAATATTACAATCGGACCTCTTATTGTTGAATCGATTCGTCCGATAACCGATTTACCACTCGACGTACACTTAATGATTGAAAATCCAGATCAATATATCGAACAGTTTGCTAAGGCTGGATCAGATATTATCACGGTCCATCAAGAGGCATGCCCTCACTTGCATAGAACGATTCAGTTGATTAAGAGCTATGGTGTGAAGGCTGGAGTCGTAATCAACCCAGCTACACCAGCTGAGCTCATTAAACCAATCTTAGCTGATGTAGATCTTGTTCTTCTAATGACTGTGAACCCTGGTTTTGGTGGACAATCCTTTATTGATTCAGTTGTTCCAAAAATTGAGCAAGTATCTTCATGGCGTGAAGAACTAGGCCTCTCTTTTGAAATTGAGATCGACGGAGGAGTCAAAAAAGGTACGGCAAAACGATGTGTTGATGCAGGTGCTGATGTTCTTGTAGCAGGTAGTGCTGTATTTAAACAAGAAGACCGAGCTAAAGCTATTCAAGACATTTTAAATGATAAATAATAAGAAAACTGCCTTTTATTCAAAAGGCAGTTTTTTGTAATGATAGTAAGGTAGGTGTTTGATATGAGAAAAGTAGCGATTGTTGGGGGAGGACCTGAAGAAGCGATTCCTGATTTAAGACTTTTTGATGAGGAAGTTCTTTGGATAGGAGCAGACCGAGGGGCTCATGTTTTATTAAGTCAAGGGATTCAACCCACAGAAGCTGTAGGGGATTTTGACTCCGTGACGAATGAAGAAAAGTCTCTCATACAAGAGAAAGCTCAGCATTTTGAGGAGCATCCTTCAGAGAAAGATGAGACAGACCTTGAACTAGCTTTGCAAAAAGCATACTCCTATCAGCCAGATGTTTTATATTTGTTTGGGGTAACAGGCGGTCGTATGGATCATGGTTTAATTAATTTGCAACTTCTTTACCCTCTTGAAGAGAAAGGCATTCGAGGCATTGTTATTGATAAAGGAAATTGGGTTGAATTAAGGAAGTCTGGAACACATATAGTAGAGTATGATGATCTTTATCCGAATATCTCCTTTATTCCATTCACACCTGAGGTTAAAGGGATAACATTGGAAGGTTTCTACTATCCTCTAGAGAATCAAGACGTACCATGGGGCTCGACTTTATGTATTTCAAATAAGCTTATTTCAGAAAAAGGTACTTTTTCATTTAATGAAGGCATACTATTACTTGTAAAGAGCCGAGATGTAAATGAGGTATCAATGTAGATCCTGGCTATCATCTAATCAATTCTTGGTCACAGTATGGTAGAGGAGGGGGAACGAATGAAGTTCTATACAATTAAACTCCCACGCTTTATTGGTGGTTTTGTACGCGTAGTTATGGGCACATTTAAGAAGAATTAACAACGGTTTACGTTGTTTACACCATGCTATTATTACATGTCATCTGAAAAAGATTATGAAACAAAAAAAGCACCCAAAATTGGGTGCTTTTTTTGCAGCGTTTATGATTAAACGCGTTGAACCTTACCAGATTTCAATGCGCGAGTTGAAACGTAAACCTTTTGAGGCTTTCCGTCAATCATAACACGTACTTTTTGTACATTTGATTTGAACTTACGTTTATTCGCATTCATCGCGTGTGAACGGTGGTTTCCAGAAGTTGTTTTACGACCTGTGATTTCACATTTACGGCTCATATTTTTTCCCTCCTACTTGCATATAAAGCTTTCTTGTATGTCTTCAAATACTTATACAATTTATCATATCACTCATAGTTTTTCAAGGATTCACACAAAATATATCAAGAAAATAAACTTGACAGACTAATGGTTTTGATTCATTGTAATAAGGGGTTTTTCTGTACATGCATAGGTATAAAACGGATAAAACTTTTAAAAATGAAGAGCTTATAGTAAAATGACCTTAAGTTTAAGAAGAACGAAGGAGGATACTTATGTCCATCGATTTAAATACAAACTATGGTCATGTAACCATCACAAATGATGTGATCGCTACCGTCGCAGGGGGAGCTGCAGTAGAATGCTACGGCATTGTAGGGATGGCTTCAAAGAACCAATTGAAAGACGGCATAGCCGAAATTCTTCGTAAAGAGAATTTTTCTAGAGGTGTAATTGTTCGCCAAGAGGAAGAATCTGTACATATCGATATGTACATTATTGTAAGCTATGGAACGAAAATTTCAGAGGTAGCGCATAATGTGCAATCCCAAGTAAAATACACCTTAAATCAAACCGTTGGATTATCTGTGGACTCCGTTAATATTTATATTCAAGGAGTTCGTGTGGCCCAAGACGACGAATAGGGATCAAGGTTGAAATGAAGGAGGAAGCTGGAGTGACGACACGTACGTTAGATGGAGCAACATTTGCCCAAATGGTACTCTCAGGAGCACACCATTTAACGAATAATGCAAAAATGATCGACGCTCTCAATGTGTTTCCTGTGCCAGATGGTGATACAGGAACGAATATGAATTTATCTATGACCTCAGGAGCTAATGAGGTGCGTAATGTTCAAAATGATCATGTTGGAGAAGTAGCAAAAAGCTTTGCCAAAGGATTGTTAATGGGAGCGCGTGGGAACTCTGGAGTCATTTTGTCTCAGTTGTTCCGTGGATTTTCAAAGGCAGTTGAAGATAAACAAACCATTACAACTGCTGATTTAGCTGAAGCCTTTGATGCAGGTGTGAAGACAGCGTATAAAGCTGTAATGAAGCCTGTTGAAGGAACGATTTTAACCGTTGCAAAAGATTCAGCTGAAGCAGCTCAAAAAGCTGCTGAAGACCATGAAGATATTATTGAGTTCATGGAAGATGTACTTAAGCATGCGAATGCATCTTTAAAACGCACACCAGAACTACTACCTGTTTTAAAAGAAGTTGGTGTAGTTGATAGTGGTGGACAAGGCCTCGTAACGATCTATGAAGGGTTTTTAGCTAATCTTAAGGGAGAAGAGCTTCCTGAAAGTACTGAAACCACTCCATCAATGGATGAGATGGTTAACGCTGAACACCACAAATTAGCACAAGACTTCATGGATACGTCAGAGATCGAGTTCGGTTATTGCACAGAATTCATGGTGAAGTTTGAAGATGAAAAATTACAAGAGAACCCATTTGACGAGGATACATTCCGTAATGAATTAAGTGAAATAGGGGATTCTTTATTAGTTGTTTCCGATGATGAACTTGTAAAAGTACACGTTCACGCTGAACATCCAGGCGATGCGATGAATCTTGGACAACGTTTCGGTAGTTTAATTAACATGAAAATTGAAAACATGCGCGAACAACACACTTCTATCGTAGGAGAACAGAAAAAGGCCCAACCAAAATCAGAAGAAAAAGCGGACTACGCTATTGTTACGGTTGCTATGGGATCAGGTATTAAACAAATGTTCGAAAGCCTAGGAGCTACGGTTGTTATTGAAGGTGGCCAAACGATGAATCCAAGTACTCAGGATTTAGCAGAGGCCATTCAAGAAGCGCATGCGAAAAATGTCATTCTTTTACCGAATAACAAAAACATCATTATGGCTGCTGAACAAGCTGCAGACCTTGCTGAGGATAATGTAACCGTTGTTCCAACAAAAACAGTACCTCAAGGTATGAGTGCTTTATTAGCCTTTAACCCTGAGCAATCCATCGAGGATAATTCTGAAGGTATGCAAGAAGCAGCAAGTGCTGTGAAGACAGGTCAGTTAACCTATGCTGTTCGCGATACCCAAATCGATGGTTTGGATATCGAAGAGGGGAACTTTATGGGGATTAAGGATGGAAAGATCTCCATTACTCATAAAGAAAAATTAGAAGCAGCTAAAGGTCTTCTATCTGATATGATTGACGAAGAGGAAGATGAAATTCTTACAATTCTACAAGGTGAAGAAGCGACAACGGAAGAGGTTGAAGCTTTAGAAGCTTTCTTAGAGGAAAACTTTGAAGATTTAGAGGTTGAAGTCCACAAAGGAAACCAGCCGATCTATTCTTTCATCTTTTCAGTTGAATAAGACTTATCTATAAAATGCCTACAAGCGATTAGCTTGCAGGCATTTTTTGTGTATTCAGCTATGGCAGGATTGTTGAAGACTTGATTCCGAGATATTGGTTGGGAGGAGTCCGTTGCTATTGAGTAGTTTGTTGCGGTCAGTGAAACGGCAAGCCTGTTGTGGAAGAAAAGCCGAGCCTCCTCGTGCCTGCGGGGTCTCGTCTTCCCTTTGTACCACGACAGTTTGCCGTTTCCTTCCCTCCACGCGTTTATAGAAACTAACGGACCATAATTTGACTATCCCACCTCATGTTGGTTGGAAATCATATTCAGAGAAGTTGTTCAGAGTCTTGTCATGATAGGCTTATACTACCTGGAAACAGAACACCTCATCCCAGAATTACGGCGGTTCCGTTAATCTCCATTCGGCTAAGGCGGGCTGTGGAACGGGGTGACTCCTCCGGTAGAAAGGGCGAGCGAGATCCCGCAGGAACGAAGTGACGAGGAAGCTCGATCGGTCTTCCGGGGAAAGCAACCCGTTCCACAGCCCGCCGATCTGCACAAAGGCAACGGAACCATACGCACCTTATCTCGAAACCAAGTCTTCAACAAGGGGGCTATAAATGAAGATCTCATGATTTCTCCCATACAAAAAAAGCCGCTTGGGTCCAAGCGGCTTTTTCCAGATCAATATCCAATTGACTTCATAATAAACTCAGCTAAAAACATGCATGCAATGATGACAATAGGCACAGAGATTTCTTTTTTCTTCCCAATCGCGAACTTCACAATCGGGTAAGCAATAAATCCAAATGCCATTCCATCCGCAATGCTATACGTGAACGGAATCATCACCATAATCAAGAAAGCAGGAATCGCTTCAGACAGATCCTCGAGAGAAATATGGCGGATATTCTGTACCATTAAAGCCCCTACAATAATTAAAATAGGACTAATAGCCATCGAAGGGATCCATGAGATAAATGGAATGAAAAGAATCGTTACAAGGAAAAGAACTCCTGTTGTAATCGATGCCTTACCAGTTTTCCCTTCTGATGCAATTACCGCTGCACTTTCTGCAGAAGAAACAGTTGGTGACGTCCCGAAGAAAGCACAAGTTAAGGCTGAGAATGCAGTGGACTTGAACGATTTACGGAATTTATCTTGTTGATTTAGCATGCTTAACTGACCGTTAATGAGTCCCATGTTCTCAAACACAAGAACAATCGTTAATGGAAATACGCCCATCCAAAACGCTAGTTCATCAATAGCTGAGAAGGATGGCATGAATGCCCACTGAACATC
Organism: Pontibacillus marinus BH030004 = DSM 16465; assembly: GCF_000425225.1. GTDB lineage: Bacteria > Bacillota > Bacilli > Bacillales > BH030062 > Pontibacillus > Pontibacillus marinus. The sequence continues at coordinate 114,375 of NZ_KE384332.1, forward strand.
TAAGTTCTGATTGACACCTGTTTTTCCGTCTAACACACCAAACATATAGGCCAATAACGTTCCAGAAGCCATCGTAATTAAAAAGTGGCCAGGTACGTTTTTGACAAAAAGAAAAATTCCGATTCCTAGAGTCAGTAAACTTACCATTACAATAGGGGAAGTGAGGTCTCCTAATTCAATAAGAGAATGTTCACCTCTTACAACGAGACCCCCTTTTTCTAACCCAATAAGTGTTAAGAAAAAGCCGAGTCCGACTGTAATGGCATGCTTAAGGCTATCAGGTATGGCTGTTTGGAGCCATCCGCCTAGTTTTGTCATAGCAACTATGATAAATAAGACGGAGGATACCAATACGACACCTAATCCTTCTTGGAAGGTGAGCCCTGCTCCTTGAACAATGGAATACGCAAACAACGCATTAACTCCCATGCCAGGAATTAAAATCATTGGTGCGTTGGCCCATAGTCCCAGTAGCACACATCCTACAAAACTTGCTAGAATCGTCGCGATCATTGCATTTTGAACCGATACACCTGCTTCACTTAAAATCGAACTATTCACAGCAACAATATAAACGGTTGTTAAATAGCCAATAAGTCCAGCAGTTATATCCTTACGAACAGAATGACCTGTTGTATCTAGGTTCTGTTGTTTCATTTGCAATCCTCGTTCAATTGTAGCCCTCTCCCGCCCGATTACGTGTAATCACTAGTAAAGCGATTGCACCTAATCCACAAGAGTTTATTATAAGAACTTTCTAGGAATTTATCAACCATTATTCGAAAGAGATGATTTTTGTTATAATAGATATGGTTAAAGTTTTGTGCTATTTTAAAAGAATGAATGCGTTTACAAAAATAAATATAGAAATGAAGAAGCAAAAGAGGATGGTGGCATAATGAAATACAAATCCGTTTTTGATATTATTGGTCCTATTATGATTGGACCTTCTAGTTCTCATACAGCAGGTGCTGCACGTATTGGGCGAGTTACACGCTCTTTATTCGGAAGAGAACCGAAGTGGGTGAAGATTCATTTATATGGATCTTTTGCTAAGACATATAAAGGTCATGGTACAGATGTGGCCTTAATGGGTGGCATATTAGATTACGACACATATGATCCACGAATTAGTAAGTCATTAGAAGTAGCTAAAGAAAAAGGCATTAAAGTACAATTTCATGAAGAGGATGCACACACAGATCACCCTAATACTGCTCGAGTTCGTATTGGGGATGATGACGGTGACATCGAGCTTGTAGGAATTTCTATCGGTGGTGGAAAGGCTGAAATTACTGAATTAAATGGATTTGAGCTTCGTTTATCAGGAGAACACCCAGCGATTTTAGTCATGCACAATGATCGTTTTGGAGCTATCGCTACTGTTACACAGGCGCTCGCTAAGCATGAGTTAAACATTGGTCATATGGAAGTTTCTCGTAAAGAAGTTGGGAAAGAAGCGCTAATGGTGATCGAAGTTGACCAAAATGTCTCGGATAATGTGTTAAAAGAACTTGAAGCATTTGACAATATATTGCAAGTAGCTAAAGTAGTGGAATAAGGGGGAGTTTTGAATGAAGGTACTATTTCGAAATGTAGCTGAAATGGTTGAACTTTGTGAAAGTGAAAATATATCAATCTCTGAATTGATGATCCGACAAGAGATGAATGTTAAGGATTTGTCCTATGATGAAGTCTATGGCCAAATGGAGAAAAACTTAGACGTTATGGAAAAAGCCATTGAAGATGGCCTTAAGGGTGTTGAATCACACTCTGGTCTTACAGGTGGAGACGCAGTATTAATCCAAAAATATATGCAAAATCATGAACCGTTATCTGGAGATATCTTAATGGATGCGGTAAGTAAAGCAGTAGCCACAAACGAAGTAAACGCAGCTATGGGAACAATTTGTGCGACACCGACAGCTGGAAGTGCTGGTTGTGTACCAGGTACTCTCTTTGCTGTAAAAAATAAATTAAACCCAACTCGAGAGCAAATGGTACGCTACTTATTTACCTCAGGTGCGTTTGGGTTTGTTGTTGCAAATAATGCTTCCATTTCTGGTGCAGCAGGAGGTTGTCAGGCAGAAGTAGGATCTGCTGCTGGTATGGCTGCCGGAGCTATTGTAGAAATGGCTGGAGGAACTCCTGCTCAAAGTGCAGAAGCCATGGCTATTACGTTGAAAAATATGCTTGGTCTAGTGTGTGATCCGGTTGCTGGTCTTGTTGAAGTGCCTTGTGTGAAGCGGAATGCTATGGGAGCTTCAAATGCTGTTGTAGCTGCAGACATGGCGCTAGCAGGTGTGACGAGTCGAATTCCTTGTGATGAAGTGATCGATGCGATGTTCAAGATTGGTCAGTCCATGCCAACCGCTTTAAAAGAAACGGCACAGGGTGGTCTTGCTGCAACACCTACAGGGCGTGAATTAGAAGCAAAAGTGTACGGAATTAATTTAAAGAAAGAGTGAGACTAGGTGTTACAACAGTCGGTTTTACAAGTATCCGGTATTGGAGAAAAGATGAAAGAATCCCTCGAGAATATGGGGATCTACACGATTGAAGATTTACTGTTTTATTTTCCATTCCGCTATGATGTTCACGAGGTGAAACCGCTAACAGAGCTTGTTCATAATGAAAAAGAAACGATTGAAGGGGAGGTTATTGGAGAACCTTCCCTAACCTTTTATGGGCGGAAAAAATCTCGCTTAATGCTAACACTTCAAGTTGAACAATTTGCTGTTAAAGCGGTTATGTTTAATCGAGCTTTTGCTAAGAAGCAATTAAATCCTGGTGATACAGTTACAGTCACGGGAAAATGGGACCAACATCGTCTCCAAATCACCGTGAGCCAATACAAAAAAGGCAAAATCAAATCTCAAGGTACGATTGACCCCGTATATTCTCTTAAAGGTGATGTGAAGCTTGCTACATTCCGTAAGTGGGTTCATAAAGCCGTTAATCAATACCACTCCTACATAGAAGAGATTCTCCCGTATGAGTATCTTGAACAATATAAACTCCCAGCACGAGATCAGGCGGTTCAAAGCATGCATTTTCCTGAAGACAGGCGAATGCTTAAGCATGCCAAAAGGCGCTTTATCTATGAGGAGTTTCTTTTATTTCAGTTAAAAATGCAATTGCTACGAAAAATGAAGCGAGAGTCGTCACTCGGAAATGAGCAGGAATATGATCGTGATGCGCTTGCATCATTTATGAATAGTCTTCCATTTACGTTGACTGGAGCACAACAAAAAGCATTGAAGGAAGTTCTTCATGATATGAAGTCTCATTATCGAATGAATAGGCTACTACAAGGTGATGTTGGTTCAGGAAAAACAGCCGTGGCAGCTATTGCACTTTATGGGACCATCACAGCAGGAAAACAGGGTGCCTTGATGGTGCCTACAGAAATTTTAGCTGAACAACACCATGAGTCGTTACAAGAGATGTTTGGTGACAAAGCTAATGTTGTTCTGTTGACAGGGTCTACGAAAGGTAAACGTCGTCGTGAGATTCTTGAACAAATTGAACAGCATGAAGCCAATATTGTTGTTGGTACACATGCGCTCATTCAGGATGATGTGCAGTATTCTGATCTTGGCTTAGTTGTTGTTGATGAACAGCACCGATTTGGTGTGAACCAAAGGCGTACACTTCGAGACAAAGGATTGGCACCTGATGTTTTATTTATGACGGCAACGCCTATCCCCAGAACGCTTGCTATAACAGCTTTTGGTGACATGGATGTTTCTGTTATAGATGAGATGCCTGCTGGTCGTAAACCTGTAGAGACATATTGGGCAAAAGATCATATGCTAGACCGTGTGCTTACCTTTATACAAAATGAAGTCAATCAAGGCCACCAGGCGTATGTTATCGCTCCATTGATTGAAGAATCAGATAAACTTGACATTCAAAACGCTGTTGATATTCATATGCAGCTTCAACAGTATTTTTCAGATTCAGTAAAAGTAGGGTTAATGCACGGACGCTTAAGTGTAGATGAAAAAGAAGAAGTCATGAGGCAGTTTGCCGAAAATGAAATACAAGTGCTTGTGTCTACAACGGTTGTTGAAGTTGGTGTAAACGTACCTAACGCTACCATTATGTTAATTTATGATGCAGAACGCTTTGGGTTATCTCAACTTCATCAGCTACGTGGGCGAGTAGGACGTGGCAGCTCTCAGAGTTACTGTATATTACTAGCAGATCCAAAGAATGACGTCGGAAAAGAGAGAATGCGTGTTATGACGGAGACAACAGATGGATTTGAATTATCAGAGCATGACTTGCAATTACGTGGACCCGGAGACTTCTTTGGTACTAAACAAAGTGGAATGCCTGTATTTAAAGTAGCTGATATGGTTCATGATTACCGAGCTTTAGAGACTGCACGCAATGATGCTCAAACGATCATCATGAATGGTTCACTTGATAACGATGAAGAATATAAAGGGTTGAAAGAAGAACTACGGAAGGACCCTGTTTTACAAGGGGAAGTGTTAGATTAGGAATTAGAAAGGCATGAAAGCTGAAGGAAGATTATGTATAAATGCTTAAGAAACACCCACAATCTAACGGTATTCGACTAAATCTCCCCCTTGCATAAGATGGGTAGGTATTATATATTACTATTAGTACCTAGTCATAATTGGACGGTGTGTTAAGTATGAAACGAAATAAACAGGAACGACAAGCACGCTTACAAGAAAAAATCGAACAAATGCCATTCATTACAGATGAAGAGCTTGCTAAAACTTTTGGAGTTAGCATACAAACGATTCGTCTTGATCGAATGGAATTATCGATTCCTGAATTACGCGAACGAATTAAATCCGTCGCTACAAATCAATGGAATGAGACGGTCAAAGCCTTACCCCTTGATGAAGTTATTGGTGAGGTTATAGATTTAGAACTTGATCAAAAAGCGATATCCATATTAGATATACGAGAAGAGCATGTATTTTCCCGAAACCGTATTGCGAGAGGTCACCATTTATTTGCTCAGGCCAATTCATTAGCTGTTGCCGTAATAAATGATGAACTTGCTTTAACAGCTAAATCAGAGCTCCAGTTTAAACGACAAGTTAAACAAGGTGAGCGTGTAGTGGCTAAAGCTAGTGTAGAAGGGCATGATGAAAAAGGGAGAACGATCGTAAATGTGGTAAGTTCAGTTGAAAGTGAAACTGTGTTTTCGGGTGAATTTATTATGTATCGTTCAAATGAACATAAAGGAGAGTCCTAACCATGAAGATAGCAATTGATGCCATGGGAGGAGATCATGCTCCTAAAGAAATTGTATTAGGAGCAGTTCAAGCTGTTAAAGAAATCCCGAACCTTGAAATCACTCTTATTGGAGACGAAGAGAAAATCCAGCCATTAGTAGAGGATGCTTCTTCTATTAATATTATACATACAACGGAAGTAATCACGAGTGAGGACGAGCCTGTTCGTGCTGTGCGTCGCAAGAAGAACGCTTCTATGGTGTTAATGGCTAAAGAAGTTAAAGAAGGACGAGCAGGTGCTTGTATATCTGCAGGGAATACGGGAGCCTTAATGAGTGCAGGCTTATTTGTAGTCGGTCGTATCAAAGGAATTGAACGTCCTGCTCTAAGTCCAACACTTCCAACGATTGATGGAAAAGGATTTTTATTATTAGATGTAGGGGCTAATGTGGATGCAAAGCCACAACACCTCGTTCAATATGCAGTTATGGGATCGATTTATACTGAAAATGTAAGAGGTATACAAGCCCCTAGAGTAGGCTTATTAAATGTAGGAACAGAAGATGGAAAAGGGAACGACCTTACTAAAAAAGCTTTTGAGCAATTAAAGCAAGCCCCTGTTAACTTTGTAGGAAATGTTGAAGCGCGTGACCTTTTAAATGGTGTAGCTGATGTAGTCGTAACAGATGGATTTACAGGCAATGTTGCATTGAAAACAGTAGAGGGAACAGCCTTATCCATGTTTTCAATGATAAAAGACACTTTTATGACGAATTGGAAGACTAAATTGGCCGCAAGCATGGTTAAAAAAGATCTCAAAGGGTTGAAAGACCAGTTAGATTACTCTGAGTATGGTGGAGCTGGCTTATTTGGATTAGCATCTCCAGTCATTAAAGCTCATGGTTCATCCAATGCCCGTGCGATGTACAATGCGATTAAACAAGCTTGCCATATGATTGAACATGATGTGAATCAAACCATAGCTGATACTGTACAGAACATAGATTTTATGGAGGAGGATAACGAATGAAGAAAGTAGCTTTTGTTTTTCCAGGACAAGGCTCTCAAGAAGTGGGAATGGGAAAAGCTTTTTATGATGAATATCCTTCTGTAAAAGAATTATTTCATAAAGCCGATTCCTTGTTAGACGTTCCATTGTCCGAATACATGTTAGAAGGCCCTCAAGAAACATTGACAAAAACAGAGAACGCTCAACCAGCTTTATTATTAACAAGTAGCGTAATCACAAACTTATTAAATGAAGAAGGCGTAAAACCAGCAATGGTGGCAGGACATAGTCTTGGTGAATATAGCGCTTTAGTTGCAGCTGGTTCACTATCATTAGAAGATGCCATACAACTCGTTCAGACTAGAGGAAAGTTAATGGAGGAAGCTGTACCATCCGGTGAAGGTGCAATGGCTGCAGTTCTTGGTCTTGATGCTGAAACGATTGATGGTGTAGCAGCAGAAATTCGTGATCAAGGCGAAGTTGTAGATGTAGCAAACTACAATTGTCCTGGCCAAATTGTTATTTCAGGCTCAAAAGAAGGCGTCGACAATGCGTGTGAACGATTAAAAGAAAAAGGTGCTAAACGCGCTTTGCCACTAAATGTTAGTGGGCCATTCCACTCTCGCCTAATGAAACCTGCAAGTGAAAAGTTTCAGGACACCCTTGATGATGTTTCCATTCAAGATGCTGAAGTTCCTGTTTATGCAAACGTAACAGCAGAAGCCATTCAAGATCAGACTCGTATTTTTGAATTGCTTGTGGAACAGTTATATTCTCCGGTTCGTTTTGAAGAAACCATTAAGAATATGATGGACAAAGATATTGATGCGTTTGTAGAAGTTGGAAATGGGAAAGTACTAAGTGGTTTAATTCGTAAGGTGAATCGTCGTATGAAGACTTTTACAATTCAAGACCCAGAATCGTTACAACAATTTTTAGAATGGTATAAGGAGGATTAATCGATGTTAGATGGAAAAGTAGCCTTAGTAACAGGTGCTTCTAGAGGAATAGGTCGTGCCATTGCTTTAGAACTAGCCAGACAAGGAGCGAAGGTAGCAGTAAACTATGCAGGAAGTGAACAAAAAGCTCAAGAAGTAGTTGATGAAATTAATGAGCTTGGCTCAGAAGGAATTAAAATTCAAGCCAATGTCTCTTCTGAGGATGATGTTAAGAGCATGGTAAAAGAAGTTGTCGATACTTACGGGGGCATCGACATCCTAGTAAACAATGCTGGTATTACAAGAGATAACCTCCTTATGCGCATGAAAGAGGAAGAATTTGATCAAGTTATTGATACAAACCTTAAAGGTGTTTTCTTAACTACGAAAGCTGTGACTCGTCCTATGATGAAGAAGCGGGGCGGTAAAATCATTAACATCGCATCAGTTGTAGGTGTGAGCGGAAACCCTGGTCAGGCTAATTACGTAGCAGCTAAAGCTGGAGTAATCGGTATGACCAAGTCATCAGCAAAAGAGCTTGCGAGTCGAAACATCCTTGTTAATGCTGTTGCACCAGGCTTTATTGAAACGGATATGACAGACCAATTGACTGATGAACAAGTTGAATCCATGAATAGTATGATTCCACTAGCTCGATTAGGAAATGGTGAAGATATTGCAAAAGTAGTGAAGTTCTTAGCTTCTGACGATTCCAATTACATTACTGGCCAGACGATCCATGTCGACGGTGGTATGGTCATGTAATTTTCGTTGAAAACTATTCATGAAAATAAGTTCATGATCTAGTTTTTTTCAACAGAATCTTCTATAATTACTGAAGGGAGGTGAACGAGAATGGCAGATGTTTTAGAACGTGTAAAAGGTATTGTTGCTGAGCGTCTTGATGTAGAACAGTCTAAAATCACAATGGAAGCTTCTTTCAAGGATGATCTAGAAGCAGACTCTCTTGATGTGGTTGAGCTTGTAATGGAGCTTGAAGATGAGTTCGACATGGAAATCTCTGACGAAGATGCTGAAAAGATTGAAACGGTAGGCGATGCTGTTAACTACATAAACAGTCATCAATCATAATAGAGGAGGAGAGTCTCGCAAATGCGAGGCTTTCTCTGTATCCTATCGTTTATGTGAAAAATAGAGAATAGGTGGCATGAAAACAGTGGATTTTTCGAAATTTCAAGAGCAGATTGGAATTGTATTTAATAATGAATCACTACTAGAACAGGCTTTCACCCATTCATCTTATGTGAATGAGCATCGCACCAAAGAATATGATGATAACGAGCGCTTAGAGTTTTTAGGGGATGCTGTGTTAGAGCTAGCAATCTCACAGTATTTATATCGTAAGCATCCAGATATGTCAGAAGGAGAGCTCACAAAGTTTCGTGCATCCATAGTTTGTGAAGCATCCTTAGTGCGATTTGCGAATGACTTAAACTTTAGTGAATTGATCTATTTAGGTAAAGGGGAAGAAATGACAGGAGGCCGTGAACGCCCTGCTCTTCTTGCGGATGTATTTGAAGCCTTTATTGGTGCCTTATATTTAGATCGAGATTTTCAAACGGTTATTCGCTTTTTAGAAGAGTTCGTTTATCCTAAGATTAAAAAAGGTGCTTTTTCGCATGCGATGGATTATAAAAGTCAGTTGCAAGAAGTTGTGCAACGAGAGAAGAATGGCGTAATTGAATATGAGATTGTGGAAGAAAAAGGTCCAGCTCATAATCGAGAGTTCGTAGCTCATGTATTTATACAGGGCGACCGTGCAGGAATCGGGCTTGGCCGTACGAAAAAAGAAGCAGAACAAAGCGCAGCTAAAGAAGCGCTGGATGAATTTGATACTGCTGAATAAACGTAACCATCTCTACAACGTGATTGGTTTTTGTCAGTAGAATCAAAGAAGGGCGACACCTCATATGAGGTGTCGCCCTTCTTTGATATTATTCCTCTATAGCCCCCTTATCTTGAAGACTTGGTTTCGAGATAAAGTGCGAGGCGGTAGTGCAGGGGGGCGAGGGAATTCGGCGTCTAGCCGTGGGATTCTGTCGCCTACCCGAGGGATTCCGTCGC
>NZ_KE384332.1:124038-212541 GCF_000425225.1 Pontibacillus marinus BH030004 = DSM 16465
GTCGCTTACCCGAGCGAATCTGTCGCCTACCCGAGCGATTCCGTCGCTTACCCAAGGGAATGAACATAGCCCCCAGCACTGCATAAATGCAACGGACTCCTCTCAGTTTCAAGTCTTCAACATAACTGCCATAATACTGAATAAAAATAATGAATATATTGAACTCAAAACAAAAGCTCTGAGCAAAATACTCTGAGCTTTCAAACGATCTACTATGATATAGAACCTACACAAACCTATGTGTTCTTCTATTTTTTACGGAACTTTCCTAACTCCCCAACAACAGCCTGGATTTCGGAAACGCTCATCTGGCCTCTCATTTGGGTCATGTCATAGATATCTTTAATATCTTCATAATGCTTAAGATCATAATCTTCTGGATCCATAAGTCCACGGTTAACAACCTGCAATTGATCAGCAAGATGGTTAATCATGTAACGTAAATTTTCGTTAGTTGGTTCATTTAAATTCATGTTCACACTCCTCGTTTCATTAAAGCTTCAATGCTTTCTTCTAAGACTCCTTACTTTATGATAAAATAAAACAGTTGAAAATGAAAACTACACAACAAGAATTTCGACAAAAAGATTATACATAGGAGGAAGTTAAATGTTCCTCAAACGTTTAGAGACAGTAGGATTTAAATCGTTTGCCGAACGGATTACGGTAGATTTTGTGCCAGGAGTAACAGCTGTCGTAGGTCCGAACGGTAGCGGGAAAAGTAACATTACAGACGCTATTCGTTGGGTTCTTGGTGAACAATCAGCGAAATCACTGCGTGGAGGAAAGATGCAGGATATTATCTTTTCTGGTAGTGATTCAAGAAATGCCCTAAACTTTGCAGAAGTATCACTTGTATTAGATAACGAAGATCACGCACTCCCAATAGACTATCAAGAAGTCTCAGTTACACGCCGTGTTTACCGTTCTGGTGAAAGTGAGTTTTATATAAATAAGCAAACGTGTCGCTTGAAAGATATTATCGACTTATTTATGGACTCTGGACTTGGGCGGGAGGCTTTCTCCATTATTAGTCAGGGGAAAGTTGAGGAAATATTAAGCTCCAAGGCAGAAGAGCGACGTTCCATATTTGAAGAAGCGGCAGGTGTACTGAAATATAAACAGCGCAAACAAAAGGCTGAGTATAAGCTTGCTGAAACGCAAGAGAACTTACATCGTGTAGAAGATATTATTTATGAAATCGAAAACCAATTAGAGCCACTTAAGGAACAAGCCGCTGTGGCGAAAGATTATTTAGAGAAAAAAGAAGAACTCGAACACCATGAAGTTTCTTTACTCGTAGCAGAAATAGAATCTCTTCATGGTCAGTGGGAAGAGTTAAAGCAAGAACTTGAAAAGCAAAAAGACCAAGAAGTTAATCTCAACACGAAAATTCAAAATGAGGAAGCAAAAGTTGAGGAAGAACGTGGTCATATCCAAGCACTGGATGATTCGATCGAGGAATTGCAAGAGTCCTTACTCGTATTAACACAAGAACTCGAAAACCTTGAAGGAAAAAAAGAGCTTTTATCTGAACGTAACAAGCACTATGCTCAAAATCGCTCTAAGCTCGAAGAAGACCTTGAGCAACAACGTGTTCGAAAAAATGAGTTAGAGGAGCAATACAAGCAAGAGTCTGCTCGTTTAACTGAATTTGAGCAAAAACGTAAAGAAACAAATGATAAATTAAAAGAGGTGAAAGCTAAATTAGAAGCTTCTCAGGAAAACAATGAAGAGAAGATTGAAGAGTTAAAGAGTGAATATATTGAGCAACTCAATTCTCAAGCAGCCAAACGTAATGAGAAGCAGTCAGTTGGACAACAACTCGAACAAATTGAGTTGAAAAAGTCACGATTACAAGACAAGTTTAAAAACTTGCTTGAGGAAAGAACGGGCTTGCATGAACAGAAGTCTAGTATTGAACAAGAAGTTCAGGAAGTTAGCAAAGAACGTCAAGAATTAGAGCAGCAACTTCAACGCATAAATACGGAACTTGAGCATGAAGAAGCTGATTTCCAAGAGCAACAAACAAAGCTCTATCAAGGTTATCAGCATCTAGAGAAGCTAAAGTCGAAAAAAGAAATGCTAGAAGACATGAAAGAAGATTTCGCAGGATTCTTTCATGGTGTAAAAGCGGTATTAAAAGCAAGAGAAAGTGGTAATCTCGAAGGTGTGCACGGTGCTGTAGCTGAACTAATCGATATTCCTAAAGAATATGTGACAGGTATTGAAACAGCTCTTGGTGCACAAGCACAGCATGTTGTCATGGACAATGAATCCCAGGCCAGAGGAGCTATTAACTGGTTAAAGAAAACCAATAACGGTCGTGCAACTTTCTTGCCGTTACCGTCTATACAATCCAAATATATTCCTCAAGATCGCTTATCTGTTGCAAAAGGGCACGAAGGATTTGTAGGAATTGCAGCAGATTTGATTGAGTATGAATCGTCTTATGATAAAGTCATTCGTCATTTGCTAGGCAACATTATCATTACAAAGACGCTCAAAGATGCCAACGACATCGCAAATTCAACGGGAAGAAGGTTCAGAATCGTAACCCTTGAAGGGGATGTCGTAAATCCTGGTGGCTCTATGACAGGTGGCGCACAAAAGAGTAATAAGCAATCCTTATTCACAAGAGAAAAAGAATTACAGGATCTTCAAAGTAAACTACAAGACTTTGAAACAAGAACAGCGCAATATGAAGAACGCGTGAAAAAGCAAAAAGAAGAAATACAAGAAAAACAACAACAACGTTCAGAAGTGCAAGAAAAGGTTGAACAGGCCCGTTATAAAGAACAAGACAGTAAGGGTCGCTTGCGTGAAGTAGAGCTACAAGAGAAAAATGCAAATGAACATTTGAAGCTTTATGACCAAGATAAGGCTCAATATGATGAGGACCAGACTGAACTACAGAAAAAGAGCCAGACACTAAAAGAAGATCTGGAGAATATCGAACAAACGCTTCAATCTATTCAATCATCGATTGATGAACTGTCTGCTCAACAACATTCTCAAAAAACAAGCCAAGAGCATCTACAACAAGAACTGAACAGCTTACAAGTGAAGCTTGCAGAACAGGACGCTCAAGTTCAAAACCAAAAAGAAAAGACAAAAAGTGTTCAGGAACAGTTAGATGAATTGAATGCTAGCATAAATCGCTATGAAGAAGATCTTAACAATCTGGATGATATCAATAACAGCTCCGAATCACCTGAGGAGCTCGATACTCAGATTGAAGAGAAGCGTAAGCAAAAAGAAAACAATACGGAATTAATTCGAACAAGACGTGAGAATCGTAGCAATCGCTCTCAATCGATCCAGGATATTGAACGTGAACTCAAAGAGATGAAGCGTCAGCATCATTCCATAACACAAGAAATTCAGGATAAAGAAGTTAAAGCAAATCGCTTGGATGTAGAGTTAGAAAACCGCCTAGAACAACTTAGAGCGGAATATATGCTCACTTTTGAAAAAGCGAGGGCAACCTATCCAAAAACAGAAAATATGGAAGAGGCACAAAAGCGCGTAAAATTAATTAAACGTGCCATTGAAGATCTCGGCACTGTAAATATCGGAGCTATTGAAGAATTTGATCGCATTCAGGAACGTCATGCCTTTTTAACTGACCAACAGAACGATTTACTTGAAGCGAAATCAACGCTGTTCGATGTTATTTCAGAAATGGATGGCGAAATGCAACGTCGTTTTGAGCATACATTCACTCAAATCCGTGAAGAATTTACAGTGGTATTTAAAGAATTATTCGGTGGCGGTAATGCAGATCTTCGGATGACTGATCCGAACAATATCTTAGAAACGGGTATTGATATTGTGGCACAGCCCCCAGGTAAGAAGCTTCAACATCTTGGTTTACTATCAGGAGGCGAACGTGCTTTAACAGCAATTGCTTTATTGTTTGCTATTCTACGTGTACGTCCTGTGCCGTTCTGTGTATTGGATGAAGTAGAAGCAGCGCTAGATGAGGCGAATGTGAACCGTTTCGCTCAGTTCCTGAAAGAATTCAGTAAGGATACCCAATTTATTGTGATTACTCACCGTAAAGGTACAATGGAAGAAGCGGATGTCCTCTATGGTGTTACCATGCAGGAATCTGGAGTGTCCAAGCTAGTATCCGTTCGATTAGAAGAAACAAAAGAACTTGTACATGGAACTTAGAAAGGAAGAGAGTATATGAGCTTTTTTAAGAAATTAAAAGAAAAAATCACAAAAAAAGAAGAAGAATATGAAGAACAAATCGTAGAAACTGACTCGGATTCAAGTGAAGAAGAGGAAGAAGAAAAAGAGAGTCTATCGGAAAAGTTTAAACAAGGACTTTCTAAAACGCGTGATTCGTTTTCAGGCAAGGTAAACGACCTTGTTGCTCGCTATCGTACTGTTGATGAAGATTTCTTCGAAGAATTAGAGGAAATTCTTATCACGGCTGACGTTGGCGTGAATACAGTTATGGATTTAATTGATGAGTTAAAGTTCGAAGTAAAAAGACGTAACATTAAGGAGACTTACGAAGTAAAAGAAGTCATTTCAGAAAAGCTTGTCGACATCTATTATGGTGATGACAACGAAGAAGTTGAAGAGCTTACCTTTAACGAAGACGGCTTAACCGTATTTCTTGTCGTTGGTGTTAATGGAGTTGGGAAAACAACAACAATTGGTAAGCTAGCTCATCGGCTAAAAGAACAAGGAAAAAACGTCGTCTTAGCAGCTGGAGATACGTTCCGTGCTGGTGCGATTGAACAATTAGAGATCTGGGGGGAACGTGTGGGTGTACCCGTTATTAAACACAGTGAGGGAAGCGACCCCGCAGCCGTTGTTTATGACGGGATTCAATCTGCTAAATCTAAAGGGGCAGATGTCTTAATCTGCGATACAGCAGGTCGTCTTCAAAACAAAGTAAACCTCATGAATGAACTTTCTAAGGTAAATAAGGTTATTGAGCGCGAAATTCCAGATGCACCACATGAATCCTTATTGGTGTTAGATTCTACAACGGGTCAAAATGCACTTAGTCAAGCTAAAATCTTCTCTGAAGCAACAAATCTTAGTGGTATTGTTCTAACAAAGCTAGATGGAACAGCTAAGGGTGGAATTGTCATGGCAATCCGTAAAGAGCTTGATATTCCAGTGAAATTTGTTGGACTTGGAGAGAAAGTAACCGACCTACAAGCATTTGACGCACATGCGTTTGTTTACGGATTGTTTGCTGATATGCTTGAAGAAAGCGAAGAAAAAGAAGACTAAAGGGTTAGGTCTATTTTTGGAAAGAGTGGGTGGAAGGAATAACCACCCATTCTTTTAATGGAAATTAGGCTGACGCCTTGACACACCTGCCTTTCATTCTGTACTATTTGTATGTAAAGGCATTTCACTTAACAAGGAGTGCTTGCTTTGCTAGAAAAAACAACTCGAATGAATTATTTGTTTGATTTTTATCAAGAATTGCTTACGAATAAGCAACGAAGTTACATGGAACTGTACTATTTAGAGGATTATTCATTAGGTGAAATCTCTGATACTTTTGAGGTCAGTAGGCAAGCCGTTTATGATAATATTAGACGGACAGAGTCCATGCTTGAAGAATATGAAAGCAAGCTGCACTTATATGATCGCTTTTTAAAGCGACAAGAGCTTCTGAATCAATTAAAACAATCCATTCAAAGTGATGATGAGAATGTTCAAGGCATACTCACGTCTCTTGAGAATTTAGATTAGGAGGGCGGCTTTTTATGGCATTTGAAGGTTTAGCCGACCGACTGCAGAATTCGATACAGAAAATTAAAGGCAAAGGTAAAGTAACGGAAGCTGATGTTAAGGAAATGACGCGTGAAGTTCGCCTGGCTCTACTTGAGGCAGACGTAAACTTTAAAGTTGTAAAAGACTTTGTTAAGCGAGTGAAAGAACGCGCAGTTGGCCAGGAGGTTATGCAAAGCTTAACCCCGGGACAACAAGTCATTAAAGTTGTAAAAGAAGAGCTTACAGACTTAATGGGTGGCGAGCAAAGCAAAATTGCTGTAGCTAATCGTCCCCCAACAGTTATCATGATGGTTGGTCTGCAAGGTGCAGGTAAAACCACTACAACTGGTAAGCTTGCTAATCATTTACGCAAAGAACACAATAAAAGCCCGCTACTTGTTGCCGCAGACGTGTATCGTCCTGCAGCGATCAATCAACTTGAAACACTAGGTAATCAACTAAGTATGCCTGTTTTCTCAAAAGGCACAGAAGCAAATCCTGTTGATATTGCTCAGGAAGCAATCCAGCAGGCTAAAGAAAATCATAATGATTATGTCATTATTGATACAGCTGGACGTCTACATGTTGATGAACACCTTATGGATGAGCTTCAACAAATTCGTTCTACCGTTAATCCGAACGAGACATTCCTCGTAGTTGATGCGATGACAGGTCAGGATGCGGTTAATGTTGCTGAAACATTTAATGAACAATTAGATGTAACAGGTGTTGTTTTAACGAAGCTTGATGGTGACACTCGTGGTGGTGCTGCACTATCTATTAAAGCTGTCACAGAGAAACCAATTAAGTTTGCTGGTATGGGTGAGAAACTAGATCAGCTAGAACCATTCCATCCTGAGCGTATGGCTCAACGTATTCTTGGCATGGGAGATGTTTTAACTCTTATCGAAAAAGCGCAAGCTGAAGTTGATGAGGACCAGGCTAAGGAACTTGAGCAAAAAATGAAAGACGCATCCTTTACATTGGATGACTTTCTTGAGCAAATGGGGCAAGTCCGCAACATGGGGCCACTTGATGAGCTCATCGGTATGATCCCAGGAGCTGACAAAATGAAAGGGTTGAAAAATGCTCAGATTGATGAGAATCAGCTCAATCATATTGAAGCGATCATTCAGTCTATGACGAAAAAAGAGCGTGAAGACCCTAGTATCATGAACGCAAGTCGTAAAAAACGTATTGCCAAAGGATCCGGACGTAACGTATCTGAGGTAAATCGTCTTTTAAAACAGTTTAGTGATATGAAGAAAATGATGAAGCAGATGACAAATCAAAAAGGTAAAAAGGGTAAAAAAGGCGGCTTTAATTTACCGTTTATGTAAAAACGAAATGCGGAGGCAGCTTGCTCAGTGCCGTACGCATAAGCAAAATTTCTGGAAGTGGCGATTAGCCACTGGAATAAAGGTTGCTTATGACGCTAGGCCCTAGCTGCCGGAGCTAGACATCACTTCAGCGAATAAGTTTTTTATAGCACTGGGCTAATCTTGGTTTATTCCATGATGTGATATCCGGCTCCGACTCCCAGAGGCTAGCAAATAAGCAATCTCCCCCTATTTTTCGGGTGATCTTGCTTATTCGTACGCCCCCAAACGGTCGTCTCTGCACTAAATTTTAGCTATGTAATGTAAAAACCCTTTACACACTTGAACTTCTCTGCTACAATCTAAACTTGTGTAAAGCTATTAATTAAAGCAATAGAAATATGGAGGTATTTAACAATGGCAGTAAAAATTCGCCTAAAGCGCATGGGTAGTAAACGTAACCCATTCTATCGTGTAGTAGTTGCAGATTCACGTTCTCCTCGTGACGGACGTTTTATCGAAGAAATCGGAACATACAATCCAACAGCTCAACCAACAGAGGTTACTCTTAACGAAGAGAAAGCATTAGATTGGATGACTAAAGGTGCTAAGCCTTCTGACACAGTACGCAACCTATTCTCAACTCAAGGCATCATGGAGAAGTTTCACGCACAAAAAACTCAAAAGTAAAGTAGTGTGATATCGTGAAAGCCTTAATTGAAACAATTGTACGTCCGCTTGTCGATTACCCAGATGAAGTCGTTGTGAATGAGCAAGAAGAAGAACGTAAAATTACGTATCATCTTTCAGTTCATAAAGATGATGTCGGAAAGGTGATCGGTAAACACGGCCGTATTGCTAAAGCAATTCGAACCGTTGTTTATGCAGCCGGATCAAATTCCAAAAAGCGAATCTATTTGGATATTATGTAAAAGGGAGAGGGGATAACCCTTTCCCTTTTTACATATTCAAAGAGTATGTGAGGGGCATGATCAATGCAGATTATAAAAAAAGTACCCGTTAAGCAGGTATTAACCGAATCAAGCAAAGCTTCCATGCAGGAGCAGTTTGATAAGCGTAAATCTCAACTAGATCAAGAATGTCAGCAACTCTCTTTTGAAAAACGCAAAATAGAAGCCAAGCAGAATATTTCTAAAGAAGACGTATCGAAGAGGTTTCAAAAGGAAATTGATAAACGTAAAGAAAAAATTCGTTGGATTGACTATCAGCTTGAACAACTTGATGTACTTCCTTTAGGCAGTGAAATCACTGAAGACGAAGTAGAAACGATCGTCCATGTAGAAGAAGGAGACATTTGGAATGATGTTAGTAGCACAGGAGCTATAATTGTTCAAGATGGTAAAGTGATACGAATAGATAGGTGATAAAGATGAATAAAAACATGTTTACGATTGGAAAAGTGGTCAACACCCATGGGGTTCGAGGAGAAATTCGCGTTATTCAAGTGACTGATTTTGACGATCGTTTTGTAGTAGGAAATGAAGTATATTGGGTTTCACCTGATAATCAAGAACAAGTTCCCCTTACGATTGATGCCTATCGTACTCACAAGAATTTTCATCTTCTTCATTTTCAGGGGTATGACAATATCAATGATGTTGAACGCTTCAAAGGTGGCACACTAGCGATAACAAAAGAGCAGCAGACCCCTTTGGATGAAGGAGAATTTTATTATCATGAAATTATAGGGTGTCATGTGGAGACAACGGATGGAAGCACCATAGGAAAGGTGAAGGAAATTTTATCTCCTGGTGCAAATGATGTTTGGGTAATTCAAAGACCGCAACAAAAAGATGTTTTAATTCCTTACATTGAACAAGTCGTTAAACAAGTTGACCCAGAGAACGAAAAGATAATCATTGAACCTATGGAAGGGCTGCTAGAGTAATGCATATAGATGTACTAACCCTGTTTCCTGAAATGTTTGAGGGTGTGTTAAACACTTCTATCATGAAGCGAGCTCAGGACATGAACGCATTTTCCTATAACACTGTGAACTTTCGGGAACATACAGAAAGTAAGCATAAAAAAGTAGACGATACGCCATATGGTGGTGGAGCAGGGATGGTCCTTTCACCACAACCTATATTTGATGCTGTTGAATCAACGATAGAGAAACAATCCTCTGATAAAAAGCCGAGGGTCATATTAATGTGCCCACAGGGTGAACCACATACACAAGAAAAAGCTGAGGAACTTTCCCAAGAGGACCATTTAATTTTTCTATGTGGACATTATGAGGGGTATGATGAACGCATTCGTACACATCTGGTGACTGATGAGATCTCTATTGGTGATTATGTGTTAACCGGTGGAGAACTTGGAGCAATGGTTGTAATGGACAGTGTCGTTCGCCTATTACCTGGCGTGTTAGGAAATGAGACTTCTGCGCCAGAAGATTCTTTTTCAAATGGGCTACTAGAGCATCCTCATTACACCAAACCCCGTGATTTTAGAGGTATGCAAGTACCAGAAGTATTGTTATCAGGGAATCATGCGAAAATTGATGAGTGGAGACATTATCAATCCTTAAAAAGAACATTTGAAAGACGTAAGGATTTATTAGAAGACTATCCATTTTCCGATAAAGAATTAAAATGGATAGAAAAATGGAAGAATCAATAAACATTATTGCAGATCCAATAAGAATATGGTATATTAAACCTTGTGCTTAAGTCGATACTTAAGTGAATTAACAATGTTCCGCTACCAGGTGAATCCAGGTAAGAGCATTGGTGGAGAAGGAGTGAAACAAGGATGCAAAACTTAATCCAAGAAATTACTCAGGAACAACTAAAACAAGATCTTCCGACATTCAAAGCTGGTGATACGGTAAAGGTACACGTTAAAGTTGTTGAGGGTAACCGTGAACGTATCCAGGTTTTTGAAGGTGTTGTAATCAAGCGCCGTGGCGGAGGAATCTCTGAGACATTTACCGTACGTAAGATTTCTTACGGCGTAGGTATTGAACGTACATTCCCAGTACATTCACCACGCATCGATAAAATTGAAGTTACTCGTCGCGGTAAAGTACGTCGTGCTAAGCTTTACTATCTACGTAACCTTCGTGGAAAAGCAGCGCGTATCAAAGAAATCCGCTAAGAGATGTAATTATCGAAAAGGAGCTTGCTTTTGCCAGGCTCCTTTTTGTTCTTTCATAAGAAATTTTTTACACTTTAAGATAAGAAAATACATCGGTTTCGCCATTTTGGTAGATAACCGTGTTTTTCTGAGAAGATTAGGGGGATCAAGGTGGCTGAAAAGCGAAGTGAATGGTTTGATTGGATAAAAGCGTTTGGGATTGCTGCCATCTTAGCAATTGTCATACGTTTGTTTCTATTTTCTCCGGTTATAGTAGATGGTCCATCCATGCAACCTAACTTACAAAACGGAGACTTTTTAATCGTCAATAAAATTAGTTACATACTAGGTGAGCCAGATCGTTTTGATGTTGTTGTTTTTCATGCCACTGAATCTAGAGACTATATTAAGCGTGTTATAGGGTTACCAGGGGAACATGTTAAATATGAAAATGAAACATTATATATAAATGATGAGCCTGTCAAAGAACCATATCTAGAAGAACGGGTGGAATCCTTTTCAGGAACATACACTCATGATTTCACTTTAGAAAATCTACCGGGTAATTTCGAGAAGATACCGGACGGACATGTACTGGTATTAGGGGATAACCGCACGAACTCAAAAGATAGTAGAAGACTTGGATTAATTCCTGTGGACGAGCTTGTGGGAAAGGCGCAATTAATTGCCTGGCCATTAGATCGTTTCGGTTTTGTAGGAGAATAATCTATAATCTTAAGTTCCACATTGTCTAACGCATAAAAGAAGGTGATTACAAATGACAATACAGTGGTTTCCAGGACACATGGCTAAAGCCAAAAGAGAAGTTCAAGAGAAGTTAAAACTCGTTGATTTTGTTATTGAGTTAGTTGATGCTAGATCTCCTTATTCATCTCAAAATCCAATGCTTCATCAAGTGTTAAACCAAAAACAAAAGATGGTATTGATGATGAAAAAGGACTTAGCAGATCAGAGCCGCACAGATGCTTGGATTCATTGGTATGAAAGCCAAGGGATTAGAGCGATTGCAATTAATGCTCAAAATCAAAAGGATATTCAAAAAGTCATTCAAACCGCTAAAGAGTTGGGGCAAGAAAAGGTGCAAAAGCAGATTAATAAAGGTTTGCGTCCAAGAGCGGCACGTGCGATGATCATTGGTATCCCTAATGTCGGTAAGTCAACGTTAATTAATCGTGTAGCGAAAAAGAAGATTGCCAAGACAGGTGATAAACCAGGTGTTACAACGGCTCAGCAATGGATTAAAGTGAAGAAAGATTTTGAGCTATTGGATACACCGGGAATTCTATGGCCGAAGTTTGAAGATCAAAACGTTGGATATCGTCTTGCAGCACTTGGGACAATTAAAGATAATATATTACCCATTCCAGATGTAGCAGCCTATTTCATTCGGTTTGCTCAAGAACACTATCCAGAAGTGTTAGAAGAACGGTATGATTTAACTCCGGACATTGAAGATATGGAAGAAGTGTTTGATCGGATTGGTAAAAAACGTGGCTGTTTAGAAAGTGGCGGACGTATCAATTATGATAAAGTAGCTGAAGTCATCATTCGTGATTTACGTGGAGGCAAGCTAGGTCAATTGACGCTTGAAACACCTGAAATGATAGAAGATAATGAGTGATAGAAAACCTACCACGCTCCATTGTGGTAGGTTTTTTCTGAGCTTAATTCAGAATTATATAAAATGAGCCGATAGAAGAACAAATGGGGGAGAACCGTGAGCGATAAAAAAACGATAAAAGAGATCAAGCAAATTTTATTTCAGGAAACATGTACAGAAGAACAGATAGATACATTTAAAAGTGATAAACGTAAAGGTGTTCAACAGCTTATAAACCGATACGAAAAGGAACTTGAACGTAAAGCAAGTCTTAAACAAAAGTTTCAGGATATGAGCGTGTTTGAAGATACCTATAGGCAGGAAGGGAAACAGTACATAGCAGGAATTGATGAAGCAGGCAGAGGCCCCTTAGCTGGCCCTGTTGTAGCTGCTGCAGTCATTCTAGATGAATCTTTTTATTTAGAAGGCTTATACGATTCTAAAGAACTAAAAGAAGAACAAAGAGATCGCTTTTTTGATTATATTCAAACACATTCTCTGAGCTATGGAATCGGGATTGTTCACAATGATGAAATTGATGAATTAAACATTTATGAAGCAACGAAAACGGCTATGAAAAGAGCAATCTCTCAGCTAGAACCTAAACCAGATCAATTGCTCATTGATGCTGTCCAATTGCACGAATCCACGGTACCTTTTGAGGCGATTGTAAAAGGTGATCAACGAAGTATTTCTATAGCTGCAGCAAGTGTTTTAGCGAAAGTGACAAGGGATCGATATATGAAACAAATTCATAATGAATATCCAACCTATGATTTCGGTAGCAATATGGGATATGGAACCAAAAAACATATGGATGCCCTCACAGAACATGGAGCAACTCCTTATCACCGTTGTTCATTTGCTCCTGTGAAAAAGGTGTTACAGTCAACCTCATGAGATAAAAGGAGATGAGCTTTTTGAATGCAAACTTGGCTTCTCAAGTAATGGAATCCCTACGAACAACCTCAACACAATCTACTAAACAAGCTTCTTTGAAGCCAGGTCAAATGGTAACAGGGAAGGTGTTAAAACTATTTCCTGGCCAGAAAGCACTCATACAGATTGGTACTAAACAAATGAGTGCTCAATTACAAGCTGCTTTAAACCTGCATGGACAGTACATGTTTCAGGTAGAATCAGCGGAAGACCTTGTTCACCTGAAGGTTCTTGGTGATTCCCCTGCTGGTCAAGGTGATAGGAGTGTTTCCTCTCTTTTATCTCAATTGGGGATGACTTATCAAAAGGATAGGGCTTCGCTAGTCCAACAACTTATAAAACAAAATATCCCTTTTTCACAAAGTGATCTGAAGCAAGCATTTCCACTTCTAGAGAAGTATAATGCATCTCCAGAAACGAAAAATGTATTACTTGAGATGATGAATAAGAAGCTACCCTTGAAAGAATCCATCTTTTTAGCCTTACGTGAACGAATGGGAAATAGCCCAACGCTAACATCATCCTTACAGTCTTTAAATGGATTAGAGGCTTCGAATACTGAAGGATCTCAATCGATATCAAAGTCTACCTTAAGTCAATCGAACCAATCATTTAGCCAACAGTTAACGAGTTTAATGGGAAGAAGTTCAGAGGTACAGAATCAGACAACCTATTCCCTTTTACAAAAAGCTCAGCTAATTCCTAACAATAAAAATCAAGTAAATTGGAGCGAACAAGTTAAAAGTTGGCTTAACTCTACTGATGTAAAAGGATCTGCAACACATCTCCAAAACGCACCATTATCTCAGACAAATGAAGAAGCCATTGCGAGGCGTTTGGTTGAACTATTTCAAAAACAACTACCAATCGCAAAAGGGAACCAACAACAACTAAGAACGTTTTCACAAAATCTCGCTCATATCATTGAAGGAACACATACCTCTAGCCAAAAACAGTCACAGGCGCTACATCAGGTAAGGCAGACTTCTACAATGTTCCAACAGGAAGGAATGTTGAATAAATTATCCTCACAGCTTGAGCAACAAGGTGTAACAAAAGAAGTTCTAAGGAATTTTTTTAGTCAACTTCAAAACGTTCAGTCAGTTGATCAAGCTAAACAAACGTTAGGACGTCTACAACAAGTTTTTCAGGCAGTGCAAGACGTAACGAATAGCCAGCTTACTAAACATGAATCAAGAACCCTTATGCCATTACTATCATCTGTTCAACAGGAACATTCTGCAATGCTTCCAACTGGGAAAGATTATTTTCTAACTCAATTGAAAAGCGTGATGCAACAAAGTGGATTAAACTATGAACATCAAATGATTAACCAGCAAGATGGAGTAGAACTAGCTAAGAGTGAACATACGTTAAAGGGATCTATTTTACAGAGCCTGCATGACTCACTGCCATCACAAGTATCAGATAAGTTATCCTCGATACTGAACCATCTAAATGGCATGGTTTTATCTGTGCAAGATTCAGACCAAACGCTCCAAATGAACTTACAACTACCTGGAAATTGGTTTGGGATTGAACAAGATTTAATCATGGACTTAGAAGGACGGAAAAACGAGCAGGATGAGATTGATCCTGATTACTGCCACATTCTATTTTATTTGCAGTTACAGTCACTGGATGAAACTGTTATAGATATGCGGATTCAAAAGAGAATTGTTCAGCTTTCGCTATACACAGACAATGATCAAGCAGAAAATCTAATAAAGTCGTTTAAACCAATGCTAGAAGAGGGGCTAGAAAAGCTTGATTATAAACTCTCTACCGTTAGACATCGATCCTTAGAGACTGAAGCAAAATCAAGTGATATGGCAGCAAAACAAAGGTATTCCAGCCCTTATTCTCAAGGAGGGGTAGATTTTCGCATATGAGTAATGAGGAAAAACGAAGAGAAGCAGTTGCTTTAAATTATGATGCAGAAGCGGAACAAGCACCTAAAGTTGTGGCAAAGGGTAAAGGGGATGTCGCAACCAATATTATTGAGAAAGCAAAAGAAAACGCCGTTCCCATACAAGAGGACCCTACCTTGGTCAATTTATTAGGTGAACTAGATATCAATGAAACCATCCCTGAGGAGCTCTACCAGGCCGTGGCTGAGGTATTTGCTTTTGTCTATAACATTGATAAGCAGGCGAAGAAATAGACAGTAAATGTGAAGAAAACCTAGTTGTTTAGACTAGGTTTTTTAGTATGTAAATTATTATTGTCTTATTCGGCAAAAGCGCCCTATTGTTGAATACTTGGTTTCGAGATAAAGTGTGGTGGAGGTCCGTTACTTTTGTGAGAGTAAGGGATCGGTGAAACGGCAATACTCCTGCTGCCCCACACGACGTGGGGTAGGTCGAAGTTGCCACACGATGTGGCGGTCTTAGTCGATCTTCCCTGTTTACTTTCAGCTTCCTCGTTCGCAAGCTCTCTGCGGGATCTCGTCCGCCCTTTCTACCGCGGGAGTTTGCCGTTTCCCTCACCCTTTGCTGATATGAAAGTTAACGGACCCATGGCTGAGATCATTTTATCTCTTGCTTAAGGAAACTGTATTCTAGCTCTACATATAAGGCTTTAGATCACTTTGATGCATGTGAAATTTAACTTCTATTCTAAATCAGAATACCTTACGTTTGCTGCGGTTCCGTTCATCACCATTCGGCTAAGGTGGGCTGTGGAACGGGTTGACTCCAGCGGTCAAACGGGCTAGCGAGACCCCGCAGGGAACAGAGTGACTGAGGAGGCTTTAAAGTTAACAATGAAGTTCGGTTAAAACCGCTACTTCCTGTAGCAACACCGAACTACCCCACGTCGTGTGGGGCAGCAGGAAAGCAACCCGTTCCACAGCCCGCCGCACTCCACAAGAGCAACGGAACTCCCCCACACCAGCTTATTCAACATTACTGCCATATTACTGAATAAAATCCTTAATGTTCACAAATGCCTACAATTCCGGAATATTCTTCTTTTATTTAGCTAATTATCAAGAAATTTTGACAAACTTTTTGTACTTCTTTTTTGAATTTGTGGACAATTTGTATAGATTTTTTATACAATGGTCATGCAGTGAAAATTGATGGGAGGATGGAAGATGAACATTCACGAGTATCAAGGGAAAGACATTTTAAGAAATTACGGCGTTGCCGTTCCCAATGGCCACGTAGCCTATACCGTAGATGAGGCTGTATCTGCAGCTAAAAAGTTAGGTTCAAATGTATCGGTAGTAAAAGCACAAATCCATGCTGGAGGCCGCGGTAAAGCCGGTGGTGTTAAAGTTGCAAAGGATTTAGATGAAGTGCGTACATATGCCGATGAAATTTTAGGCAAAACACTTGTAACTCATCAAACAGGTCCTGAAGGCAAAGAAGTAAAGCGCTTACTCATCGAAGAAGGATGCGACATCCAAAAAGAATATTACGTAGGTATTGTTCTGGATCGTGCTACATCCCGCGTTACAATGATGGCGTCTGAAGAAGGCGGTACTGAAATTGAAGAAGTAGCCGCAGAAACTCCAGAGAAAATTTTCAAAGAAGTAATCGATCCTGTTACTGGTCTTATGCCATTCCAGGCTCGTCGTTTAGCGTTCAACATTAACATTCCAGATGAAATGCTAGGAAAAGCTGTTAAGTTCATGATGAACCTTTACACAGCATTTGTTGAAAAAGACTGCTCAATTGCTGAAATTAACCCACTTGTAACAACAGGTGAAGGGGAAGTTCTAGCGCTTGATGCAAAATTAAACTTTGATGATAACGCTCTATTCCGTCAAAAAGACGTACAAGAACTACGTGACCTTGACGAAGAAGATCCAAAAGAAATCGAAGCTTCTAAATACGACCTAAGCTACATCGCACTAGATGGTAACATTGGTTGTATGGTTAACGGTGCTGGACTTGCAATGGCAACAATGGATACGATCAAGCACTATGGTGGCGAACCTGCGAACTTCCTTGACGTTGGTGGAGGAGCTACTACTGAAAAAGTTACAGAAGCATTCAAAATCATTTTGTCCGACTCCAGTGTTAAAGGTATTCTCGTCAATATCTTCGGTGGAATCATGAAATGTGACGTTATTGCTGAAGGTGTCGTAGCGGCAACGAAGCAAGTCGGTCTTGAAATCCCTCTTGTTGTACGTCTTGAAGGTACAAACGTTGAGCAAGGGAAGAAGATTCTTGATGAGTCAGGCTTAAACATTACAGCTTCAGAATCCATGGCTGAAGCAGCTGAGAAAATCGTAGAATTAGTAAAATAAGAAAGGACGGACGAAAATGAGTGTATATATTAATAAAGATACAAAAGTAATTGTTCAAGGTATTACAGGCTCTACAGCTCTTTTCCATACAAAACAAATGCTAGAGTACGGTACAAAAATTGTTGGCGGTGTAACACCTAAAAAAGGTGGTACAGAAGTAGAAGGCGTACCTGTATTTAATACAGTTGAAGAAGCTGTACAAGAAACAGGCGCTAACGTATCCGTTGTCTATGTACCAGCTCCATTCGCAGCTGATGCGATTATGGAAGCAACAGATGCAGATATGGATATGGTAATCTGTATCACTGAGCATATCCCTGTTGTGGACATGGTTAAAGTGAAACGCTACATGGAAGGTAAGAAAACACGTCTTGTTGGACCAAACTGCCCAGGTGTTATTACGCCTGAAGAATGTAAAATTGGTATCATGCCAGGTTACATTCATAAAAAAGGTCATATTGGCGTTGTTTCTCGTAGTGGTACACTTACTTATGAAGCAGTTCATCAATTATCTGAGGCAGGTATCGGCCAATCAACAGCTGTTGGTATCGGTGGAGACCCTGTAAACGGTACAGATTTCATCGATGCACTTAAAGCGTTTGAAGAAGATCCGGATACGTATGGTGTAATCATGATCGGTGAAATTGGTGGTACAGCGGAAGAAGAAGCTGCGGAATACGTTAAAGACAACCTAAGCAAACCTGTAGTTGGCTTTATCGGTGGACGTACAGCACCTCCAGGAAAACGTATGGGCCACGCAGGCGCTATTATTTCTGGTGGTAAAGGTACAGCAGAAGAAAAGATAAAAGTTATGAATGAGTGCGGTATTGAAGTGGCTGACACACCAGCAGTTATGGGCGAAACACTTATTAACGTACTGAAAAATAACGGAATCTATGAAAAATGTAAAACACATTAATTGAGACAAGCCCCTGATTTATTTCAGGGGCTTTTATTCCAAATTAAAAAGGGAGACGATACGATTGCAAGATGTAAAAAGTCGATTAATCCATTTACACACCCTAACTTACGGATCAAGAGGTCTGATTCGTTCTATTCTTCAAAAGGATCCTACACTAAAACTCCTCTTTCAACAATCCCCAGAGATCTTACAAAAGACATATCATCTATCTTTACAAAAATCTTCACAACTATTTCAGCATCTTCATTCCATCGAATCCTGGGACAAAACAAGAGTCTATATAGAACAATTTACCCCCATCACCTTTTATGACCTGGATTACCCACCACAGCTTCTATCTATACCTGATGCACCACCAGTAATCTATATTACTGGTCATAAAGATCTTCTCAAACGATTACCCTCTATAAGCGTTGTAGGAACTAGGCATTGTACCATTCAAGCGAAAAGAAAAATGAACCACATACTCACTCCTCTGATTAAAGAAGGATGGAATATTGTGAGTGGATTGGCTAAGGGAATAGACTCATTTGCACATCAGCTTGCTATTGAAGAAGGAGGAACTACAATAGGAGTTTTAGCGTTTGGTTTCGAACATTGTTATCCTAAACAAAATAGAGAATTAATGAAGAAACTAGCTCATAACCATCTTCTAATCTCTGAGTATCCCCCTCATATATCACCTCAAAAATGGCATTTTCCAGAACGTAATCGTCTTATAAGTGGTTTAAGTTATGGCACTCTTGTGGTAGAAGCAAAGGAACGGAGCGGTTCGCTTATCACAGCAGATCAAGCGTTAGAACAAGGAAGGGAAGTTTATGCTATTCCTGATTCGATACTTGATAACCGTTCAAAAGGATGTCACACTTTAATTCAAATGGGAGCGAAATTAGTTCAAAATACCTATGATTTATCTGAAGATTGGGAAGAATTAAGAGCAAACTGGTGTCGATTCATGTCAAATAATCCATCTTCCTAACCGTCAATTCGGGAAAAATAAGAAAATGGTGTTTGACAAAGTGAGAAGAAATATTTAATAATAGGGAAGATTTTAAAATAAAATAAACGTTTTCATAAATGATTGAAGATATGAGGTTGTTCAAAAGACTCATAAATATTGCAGTTGAATCACTGCATCCCTTTTGAACACGTATTATAAAGCGATTCAAACCTCGTTTTGGGAGGAACATATATGTCAGATTATTTAGTGATAGTGGAATCACCAGCGAAAGCAAAAACAATAGAACGTTATTTAGGAAAAAAATATAGTGTAAAAGCTTCTATGGGTCACGTGATTGACTTACCCAAAAGTCAAATGGGGGTAAATGTTGAAGAGAATTACGAACCTAAATACATTACGATCAGAGGTAAAGGACCTGTATTAAAAGAATTAAAAACAGCAGCCAAAAAAGCGAAGAAAGTTTATCTTGCAGCCGACCCCGATCGTGAAGGGGAGGCCATTGCTTGGCACTTAGCACACGGTTTAAACATTGATGAAACATCAGAATGCCGTGTTGTTTTTAACGAAATTACTAAAGATGCGATCAAAGAATCTTTTAAACAACCACGTAAAATTGACATGGATCTTGTTGATGCACAACAAGCAAGACGTGTTCTTGATCGTTTAGTGGGATATAATATTAGTCCTTTATTGTGGAAGAAAGTTAAAAAAGGTTTAAGTGCTGGTCGTGTTCAATCTGTAGCCGTTAAATTAATTAATGATCGTGAGAATGAGATTAAAAACTTCCAACCTGAAGAATACTGGTCTATCGACGGTATGTTTGCGAAAGATCAGGAAAAGTTCGAAGGAGCCTTTTATGGAGTGCAAGGTAAAAAGCAAAAGCTTGGCTCCAAAGAAGAGGTTGATAAGATTTTATCTCAAATGAAAGGCAAAGACTTCAATGTAGATAAAGTGAATAAACGAGAACGTAAACGTAATCCAGCAGCTCCTTTTACAACATCTTCTTTACAGCAAGAAGCAGCACGTAAATTGAATTTCAAAGCGAAAAAGACGATGATGCTAGCTCAACAATTATATGAAGGAATTGAATTGAGTAAGAAAGATGGTACTGTGGGTTTAATTACGTATATGAGAACGGACTCTACACGTGTTTCGGATACAGCCAAAAAAGAAGCTGCGCAATATGTCGAAGAAAAATACGGAAAGAACTTCTTAGGTTACGGTGGTAACAAAGGGAAAAAATCTCAAAATGCACAGGATGCTCACGAAGCGGTTCGACCTACATCAACCATTCGAGATCCTAAAACGATGAAACAGTATTTATCACGAGACCAATATCGCTTATATAAATTAATTTGGGAGCGTTTTGTGGCAAGTCAAATGGCACCTGCTGTGATGGATACTATGACGGTTCACTTATTAAATGAAGGAATTGAATTTAGAGCCACAGGTTCAAAAGTTAAGTTCAAAGGCTTCATGAAGTTATATGTAGAGGGTCGTGATGATAATAAAAAGGAAGAGGATAAACTGCTTCCGGAATTAGAAGAAGGCATGACAGTAAAGGCTGAATCCATTGAACCGAATCAACACTTTACACAGCCACCTCCCCGCTACACAGAAGCCCGCTTAGTACGGACGCTTGAAGAGATGGGGATTGGACGCCCTTCCACATACGCACCAACGCTTGATACTATCCAACGACGTGGCTATGTAAGTCTAGATAGTAAACGGTTTGTGCCAACTGAGTTGGGTGAGATTGTCATTGATATCTTAAAAGAATATTTCCCTGAGATCATCAACGTTGATTTTACTGTTGAGATGGAAGAAAATCTGGACGCAATTGAAGAAGGGAAAAAACAGTGGGTTCAAGTCATTGATGAATTTTATCAAGGTTTCGAAAAACGCCTTGATAAAGCAGAGAAAGAAATGGAAGAAATCGAAATTAAAGATGAACCTGCTGGTGAGGATTGTGAAGAATGCGGACATGAAATGGTTTATAAAATGGGACGCTATGGAAAGTTTATGGCATGCTCAAACTTCCCAGATTGTCGTAACACAAAACCAATTTTAAAAGAAATCGGTGTAGATTGTCCGAAGTGTAAAGAAGGAAACATTGTTGAACGGAAGAGTAAGAAAAACCGCACTTTCTATGGTTGTGATCGTTATCCTGAATGTGACTTTATCTCTTGGGATAAACCAATCAGCAGACCATGTCCGAAATGTAGCTCGTTAATGGTGGAGAAAAAATCCAAGAAAAAAGTACAGGTACAATGTACAGAATGCGACTACAAAGAAGAAGCCCAGTAATCGAATAGTTAGAGAGCATTGAATAGCAACACAGTTCAATGCTCTTTTTTATTTTCTAGATAAACAAAACTCAGTAAACTTTATTCCGTTAAATGGCAGGATTGTTGAAGACTTGATTCCGAGATATTGGTTGGGAGAAGTCCGTTACTGTTGAGGAATTTGTTCCGGTCAGTGAAACGGAAAGCCTGTTGTGGAAGAAAAGCCGAGCCTCCTCGTGCCTGCGGGGTCTCGTCTTCCCTTTGTTACCACGACAGTTTGCCGTTTCCTTCCCTCCACGCGATTATGGAGACTAACGGACCATAATTTGGACTTTCCCATCTCAAATTGATTGGAAATCATATTCAGAGAAGTTGCTCAGACCCTTGTCATGAGCGGTTCCGTTAGTCACCATTCGGCAAAGGTGGGATGTGGAACGGGTTGACTCCAGCGGAAGAACGGAGTGACGAGACCCCGCAGAGAGCTTGCGAATGAGGAGGCTCGGCGCTTCGTCCGCAGGAAAGCAACCCGTTCCACAGCCCGCCTATCTGCACAAAAGCAACGGAACCATACGCACTTTATCTCGATTCCAAGTCTTCAACAATAGGGGGCTTTAGTCGAATAAACGATTACCTTATGAAATATCTACATAAAAACAATTTCATCCCGACTTAATTGACACTCAAAATCGTTCAAGCTATAATCTACGGATGGTAAGGAAATTTGCTTGACGGAAACGTATAACACCTTCCAAGATTGGCCATGATGGTCATGTGAACGTTCTGTACACTTATCTGAGCTAAAAGAACTAATTCATGTTAGATTTAAATTTGCACTTATGGGAAACAATTCAGAATTTTGTTACAATTTTGTAAAATCCATTGCATAAGGGGTTTGTCTTGTGTTAGTATTTAAACGCCTTATGTGGGGGGATTGTATGGAAAAGTTTGTCGAAGAACGCAAAGCGTTTACAGAATATTTACAAATTGAAAAGAACGCGTCTCCATATACCATCCACTTTTACCAAAGGGATATTGAATCCTTCTTTGAGTTTTTGAACAAAGAAGGAATTATTCAATTGGGAGAAGTGGATTATGCCGTTATTAGAGTTTTTTTAACGGAGCAATATGATCAAAAGCTTTCTAGAAGAACGGTGTCACGCAAATTATCAAGTCTTCGAACATTTTATCGGTTCTTAGAAAGAGAAGAGATCGTAACAAGTAATCCTTTTATCTCTGTATCCCTACCTAAAATGGATAAACCAATCCCTGATTTCTTATACCAGGAGGAATTGGAGAAACTGTTTCATGTTAGTGACACTAGTACTCCTCTTGGAGAACGCAACCAAGCTCTATTAGAGATCTTATATGCTACAGGAATGCGTGTTAGTGAATGTAAAAAATTAACCCTGCAAGATATTGATTTTTCGCTAGGTACAGTATTAATTCATGGTAAAGGTCGCAAAGAAAGATATGTACCATTCGGCCGTTTTGCGCAAGAAGCATTAGAAGCTTACATTAATAATGGAAGAAACTCGTTATTACAAAAATCAAACCAAACCAATGATACAGTTTTTTTAAATGCAAGAGGCGCACCTTTGACCCCAAGAGGGATTTCAACAATACTAGAGCAAATGGTTAAGAATGCAGCATTAACGATACATGTTACTCCCCATATGTTAAGACACACATTTGCTACACATTTACTTAATGAGGGAGCGGACTTACGCTCTGTGCAAGAGCTTTTAGGACATGAACATTTAAGCTCAACTCAAATTTATACTCATGTAACCAAGGATCATTTACGTAATATTTATATGAATAGTCACCCAAGGGCATAATGGTTAAATATTAAGGAATGAGGTGGAATGAATGGAACACCCTTTTCATGCTACTACGATTTTTGCAGTTCAACACAATGGTCAATGTGCGATGAGCGGCGATGGTCAAGTAACCTTTGGAAATGCAGTTGTCATGAAACACAAGGCAAAGAAAGTTCGTACATTATATAAAGGCCAAGTGTTAGCTGGATTCGCAGGTTCAGTAGCAGATGCATTTACACTATTTGAAAAGTTTGAAGGAAAACTTGAGACATATAACGGGAATTTAGCTAGAGCAGCTGTTGAACTGGCAAAAGAATGGAGAAGCGATAAAGTGTTGAGACGCTTGGAAGCTATGCTGATTGTTATGAACAAAGAGCATATGTATCTTGTTTCAGGTACTGGTGAAGTCATCGAGCCAGACGATGGCATTTTAGCTATCGGTTCAGGTGGCCATTATGCATTAAGTGCGGGAAGAGCGTTAAAGCGTCATTCACAAGACAAAACAGCAAGTGAAATTGCACATGCTGCATTAGAGATTGCTGGAGAAATTTGTGTGTACACAAATAACGAAATTGTCTTAGAGGTGTTGGAGGACTAAAGGAGGTTGTTCATGTATGGCGAATAACTTAACGCCAAGACAGATTGTGGAACAATTAGACCGTTATATTATCGGACAAAGAGAAGCTAAAAAGGCCGTTGCAGTTGCATTGAGGAATCGGTACCGACGTATGAATCTTTCTGATAAATTAAAGGATGAAATTGTTCCCAAAAACATCTTGATGATCGGTCCTACTGGTGTAGGTAAAACTGAAATTGCTAGACGCTTAGCTAAACTAGTGGGGGCACCATTTGTGAAAGTTGAAGCAACAAAATTCACTGAGGTGGGTTATGTTGGTCGTGATGTTGAGTCAATGGTACGTGATTTAGTTGAAACGTCAGTTCGTATTGTGAAAGAAGAAAAAATGGAAGGTGTGAAAGAACGAGCTGAGAAACTGGCTAATGAACGTATTGTTGAATTAATGGTTCCAAAAAAGAAAAAGCAAACAAATATGAAAAATCCACTAGAAATGTTCTTTAACCAGCAACAAACAGAAGAAGATACAACAGAACAACAAGAAGAAGACAATGTTGAACAAAAGCGAAAGCGTGTAGCTCACCAGTTAGCCATGGGTGAATTAGAAGATCACATGGTGACAGTTGAACTAGATGACCAGCAACCTTCTATGTTTGATATGCTACAAGGTTCGGGAATGGAACAAATGGGGATGAACATGCAAGATGCTTTTAGCCAATTCATGCCTAAAAAGTCTAAGAAGCGTCGTCTAACAGTGGCTGAAGCACGAAAAGTGTTAACACAGGACGAAGCTCAAAAGTTAATTGATATGGATGAAGTATCACAAGAGGCTGTAACAAAGGCAGAGCAATCTGGTATGATCTTTGTTGATGAAATTGATAAGGTAACTGGCGGTAATGATCAATCTTCATCAAACGTGTCGCGGGAAGGTGTACAGAGAGATATTCTTCCGATTGTGGAAGGGTCAACGATTGTAACAAAATATGGACCTGTTAAAACAGATCATATTTTATTCGTTGCTGCAGGTGCTTTTCACATGGCAAAACCTTCAGACCTTATCCCGGAATTACAAGGTCGTTTCCCAATCCGTGTTGAGCTTGATAAATTAACAGTTGAAGATTTCGTGAACATTCTCACAGAGCCGTCAAACGCTTTATTAAAGCAATATAAGGCATTATTAGAAACAGAAGGTATAAATGTAGAATTTTCTGACGAAGCTGTAAATAGACTCGCAGAAGTTGCATTTGAAGTGAATCAAGAGACCGATAATATTGGAGCTCGTCGATTACACACAATCTTAGAAAAGCTGTTAGAGGATTTATCCTTTGAAGCCCCAGATATTAATATGGAAACGATTGAGATTACAAAAGCATATGTAGACGATAAGTTATCTTCAATTGCAAAAAATAAAGATTTAAGCCAATTTATATTATAGGAATGAAAGGAACAGGAGGATCGTTATGAAATTATTAGATCGTGCACGAAACATTAACTCTATGCTTCAGAAAACAACAGGTAAATCGGTTAACTTTAACGACATGTCCCAAACACTACGTGACACAATAGGAGCAAACATTTTCATCTTGAGCCGCAGAGGTAAGCTACTTGGCTTTGCGATCAAACAGGAAATTGAGAACGAGCGTATGAAAAATATGCTTTCTGAGCGACAATTTCCTGAAGAATATACAAGAAATCTATTTACTATCCAAGAAACCACTCCAAACATTGATATTAATAGTGATTTTACTGCATTTCCAGTAGAAAACCGTGACCTATTTAAAAATGGACTTACAACGATCGTTCCGATTATCGGCGGTGGTGAGCGACTGGGCACATTAGTATTAAGTCGTATTACAGAAAGTTTTAATGATGATGACCTACTTCTTGCTGAATATGGTGCAACGGTAGTTGGAATGGAAATCCTTCATGAGAAAACTGAAGAAATTGAACAAGAAGCTCGAAGTAAAGCAGTTGTTCAAATGGCAATTAGTTCTTTATCCTACAGTGAACTAGAAGCTATTGAGCACATTTTTGAAGAGTTAGAAGGTAAGGAAGGCTTACTTGTTGCAAGTAAGATCGCTGATCGTGTAGGGATTACACGTTCTGTAATTGTAAACGCTTTGCGTAAATTAGAAAGTGCTGGTGTTATTGAGTCTCGTTCTCTAGGAATGAAAGGAACCTATATCAAAGTATTAAATGATAAGTTCCTTTATGAGCTTCAAAACATGCGTTTAAATTAATAAATTAACTTAATCTTAACAAATCCTACAATCGTCTCCTTTAAAAGGAAGATTGTAGGATTTTTTTATGTACTCAGAAATGAAAAAATACCAACTTGATGGATAAAAGCTGGTCGACAATGTTTAAAAAGAAGTGATGATCTATTAAAGAAAACCCGTTGTTCCTTTTATAGAAAAGTAATCAAATTGAAAGAATCCCAATGGATTGGAACTGATGGTAATTTTAACAGTTTCGACATTTAATTTCCTTCTTTACTATGTCATAATAAGAAAGAGATAATAAATTGTCTATTATTGTAGCGAAATTTGTCGAAACGCCATAATGATCCATATAATTCCACTTTACTAAATCAATAGTCATGAGTGTATAAGAAATTTTTAACACCCCTACATAAATAGGGATTAAATCTCATAGACATCCAGTCTACTTTTTTCTACAATAACCGTATGATATAGGTCTCACTACTTAAAAAATTAGTGAAAAAGGAGGGGGAATATGACACTGTTCGGGAAAACAATCCAAACTTTAGAGCATTCATTAGATTATTCATCCCTAAAAAATCGCACAATTGCTAATAATATTGCAAATGTCGACACACCAGGATACAAATCAAAAGAAGTTGTGTTTAAAGACGTTTTAAACCAAGAGCTATCACCATCATTTGAGAGCAAACGTACACATGAAAAGCATATTCCGTTTACATCACAAAATCATATCCGCTCCTTTAACGTCACAACAAAATCCAACACATCTTACAACCACAATGGTAACAACGTGGATATTGATAAAGAGATGTCCGATCTAGCTAAAAACCAAATTTATTACCAATCCTTAGTTGATCGATTAAATGGGAAATTTAGAAGTCTAGAATCCGTAATCAAAGGAGGGAGATAATTCATGAGTATTTTTTCATCATTTAATGCTTCTGCAAGCGCATTGACAGCGCAACGACTACGCATGGATGTTATCTCATCCAACATAGCGAATGCACAAACGACTAGAGCAACAGTAAATGAAAATGGGGAATGGCAGCCATATCGTAGAAAAATGGTCAACATTGAACCGAAAGGACAATCATTCCAATCTTATCTATCTCATGCAAAAGGTGAAACCTCATCTCCAGGTGGAGGCGTTAAAGTTACTGAAATCCAAGAAGATGATGAACCATTCAAAATGGTATTTAACCCAAATCATCCTGATGCAAATGGTGATGGATATGTAGCGATGCCAAACGTTGACCCTTTGAAAGAAATGGTTGACTTAATGAGTGCTACTCGTTCATATGAAGCTAACGTAACTGCTGTTAATGCAAGTAAAAGCATGCTTATGAAAGCTTTAGAGATTGGTAGATAATAGATAGAAAGGTGTGATAGGGATGACAGGTGGTTATAACCCAAATTCCATTAACGCACTTCAGCCAAGTGCAGTAACTCAACCTAAAAAAATAACACCCAAAGAAGCTCATTCTGTTTTTGCAGAAAGTCTAAAAAATGCAATTAATAATGTTAATGAAGCTCAGGTTGAATCTAATAAAAAAACAGAACAACTGGCTAAAGGTGAAATTGATAACTTACATGATGTAATGATTACAGCGAAAAAAGCTAGTATTACACTTCAAACGGCTGTACAAGTGCAAGGAAAAGTTGTAGATGCTTATAAAGAAGTTATGCGTATGCAAGTGTAGTTGTAATATAGTGGAATGATACCCCTTTTGTAAAAATCTTAAAACTAGATTCCTAAAAATTTAAAAGGTATCAAAAATGTTAGGTTACTTAATAGGGTGATCACAAATTACATCGTAGAATTAGTTCTGGACCACGGGGGCAATTATGAGAGAAAAGCTACAATTTTATAAAGAAAAAGTAACGGAGTTTTGGAAAGGCCGAACTCTCGCCCAAAAAAGTATATTCATAGGTGCAATTATAGGATTATTCATCTTAATCATTGGCGTGAGTGCCTTCGCATCAAACCCCAAAATGGAACCACTATATAGCAACTTGTCATTGCAAGAAGTAGGCCAGATCACAACAGAACTTGATAGTAGAGGTATCAAGCATGAGTTAAGTGATGGAGGGCGTACCGTATTAGTTCCTCAAGAGCATGTTGATTCATTAAAAGTTGGTTTGGCTTCTCAAGGATTGCCGAATAGTGGAAACATTGATTATTCCTTTTTTAGCGCGAACACTTCTTGGGGGATGACGGATAATGAATTTGATGTCATTAAACTAGATGCGATGCAAACGGAATTATCTAATTTAATTAAAAGTATTGAAGGGATCGAGGACGCTAAGGTTATGATTAACAAACCTGAGGAATCGATCTTTATTGGAGAGAAAGCACAGGCAGCTTCTGCTTCTGTTGTCATTAATACTCCTTATGGCGTAAATCTAAAGGAAAGCCAGATAAGTTCTCTCTATCATTTGGTTTCAAAATCCGTTCCAAATCTTCCTACAGATAATATCGTCATTATGAATCAAAATTTTGAGTATTTTGATCTAAAAAATTCAAATTCTACTGCTAGTCATATGGGCTCATATGAACAACAGCAACAAATTCGTAATAATATTGAAAGAGATATTCAACGTAGAGTTCAACAAATGCTAGGAATGATGGTGGGGCAAGAAAATGTCATTGTCTCAGTAACAGCAGATGTTGATTTCACAAAAGAAAATAGAACGGAGAATTTAGTGCAGCCTTCTGGCCCTGAAGGAGATGAAGGACTGCCAGTAAGTGTAGAGCGTATAACTGAAACATACTCTGGAAATCCACCAGTTGGAGGTACACCTGGTACTGGAGAAGAAGATGTACCAAACTATGACACGACTGACGGAGAAAATGATGGGTCCTATGAAATGGAACGTGAAACCATTAATAACGAATATAATCGTATTCAACGTTCTATTGTTGAGAGTCCATATAAGTTAAGAGACTTAGGAATTCAAGTAGCCGTAGATGAAAATAAAAATGGAACTGACGGCGAAGGAAATACACTTAAGCTAACAGCTCAAGAGCAACAAACTGTTGAAGAAAGCATCCAATCTATCTTAAGTTCTATTATTCAAACTTCAATCGATAAAGAATATGGTCCTGTTACTCCAACTGAAAAGATTGCTGTTGAGTTCCAAGAGTTCAACGGGAAACCTCAATTCCCTACATCATCTACACCTGTTATACCGATGTGGTTATATGCTGTAGGTGGCGTATTACTTGTTATAATCGTTGCACTCATTTGGATGCTTGCTAGAAGAAATAAACGAGAAGAAGTACAGGAAGAATATGTTGAACGTCAACAATCTCCTGTATCAGTTCCAGATATTGATGAAGAACAAGAAACAGAAGAATCATTACGAAGAAAGCAATTGGAACGAATGGCAAAAGATAAGCCTGAAGATTTTGCTAAGCTTCTAAGAACATGGATCGCTGAAGATTAGGGGGAAGGCAAATATGGCGAAGCAAAAAGGAGAACTGACTGGGAGACAGCGAGCAGCTGTACTCCTCATTTCTCTTGGGCCTGATGTATCTGCACAAGTATATAAGCATTTGACCGAAGAAGAAATCGAGAAACTAACATTAGAAATTTCATCTGTGAAAAAAGTAGAATCTCAACAAAAAGAAGAAATCATCGAGCAATTCCATCAAATCGCATTAGCGCAGGATTACATTTCACAAGGTGGTATTGGCTATGCCAAAACCGTTCTTGAGAAAGCTCTAGGCGAAAATGAAGCGAGTAATATTATTAATCGATTAACATCATCTTTACAGGTGCGCCCATTTGATTTTGCTCGAAAGGCTGATCCTTCCCAAATCTTAAATTTTATACAAAATGAGCATCCACAAACCATTGCATTAATTTTATCTTACCTAGATTCAGAACAATCAGCTCAAATCTTGTCTGAACTACCTCAAGATACACAGGCAGACATTGCGAGAAGAATAGCGATTATGGATTCAACTTCACCTGAGATCATTAGTGAGGTTGAACAAATATTAGAAAGAAAATTATCAACTACAGTTACTCAAGATTACACGCAAACTGGTGGTATTGAAGCTGTTGTTGAAGTGTTAAATGGAGTAGATCGAAGTACAGAGAGAACCATTTTAGATTCACTTGAGATTCAAGATCCAGAGCTAGCTGAAGAAATTAAGAAACGAATGTTTGTATTCGAAGACATCGTCACATTGGATAACCGTGCCATACAAAGAGTTATTCGAGAAGTTGAAAACGAGGATCTTATGTTGTCTCTTAAAGTGGCTAGTGAAGAAGTTAAAGAGGTTGTCTTTAAAAATATGTCAAATCGAATGTCTGAAACATTTCGAGAAGAGATGGAATTCATGGGTCCTGTTCGCTTAAGAGATGTAGAGGAATCTCAAACACGTATTGTTGCGGTTATTCGGCGATTAGAAGATGTTGGGGAGATTGTGATAGCAAGAGGTGGAGGTGACGATATCATTGTCTAACCACCAAAGCTCATCTGGTAAGCGTGTTATTGGTATCAAGCCTTTTTTTCAACAACAAGCAGCAGAAGCTGAAACGAAGGAAGTTGAAGAAAAAACAGTTAACCAAGAACATAAAGTTCTCCAAATGCAGCAGGAAGCTGATGAAAAATTAAAGTACGCTGAATCCAAGTTAGCAGAAGCAAATGAACAAGCAGACCAGGCACTTAAACAAGCACAAGAGCAAATTCAACTGGAAAGAGAACAATGGGAACAAGAAAAGCAACAATTAATCGAAGAAACGACAAAAAACGCTTATGATGAAGGACATAAACAAGGAAAAAACGACGCCTTTCGAGAATATGAAGAATTAATAGAAGAAGCTAGGCGAATTGTAGAGACAGCACAAGGTGATTATTATGATAAAGTTGAAAAAAGTGAAGAAACCATCCTAAACCTTGGGCTTAAAATAGCTGAAAAAATTCTCGGGAAAAAGCTAGAAGATGATCCTTCATCATTTTTATCTATTGTTCATTCAGTAATACAGGAAGTTAAAGAGCTTGAGCAGCTTGCACTATATGTTCACCCTGATCAATACGCAATCGTTATTGATCAAAAGAGTGAACTAGATCTCATTGTAGATCACCATGCAGATCTTTCAATTTATCCGAAGAATGGTCTAAAACCTTACCAATGTTATATTGAATCTTCGTTCGGACGTGTAGATGCCAGCATTGATAGCCAATTAGAAGAAATAAGAACAAAATTGTTTAACATGCTGAGGGAGGCATAGCGTTTTGAAAGTAAATGAACTTTTAGAGGATATCGAACAACTAGATACCTTCAAACGCTACGGTAAAATCCACCGTGTTGTCGGGCTCATGATCGAGTCCAAGGGCCCTGAAGCAAGTGTTGGTGAAGTATGTGTCATTCATTCCAGCCCTAAAAAGGGCGAAAAGATCCTAGCTGAAGTTGTAGGGTTTCATAACGAAAATGTTTTACTTATGCCATATGCCGAAATTAACCACATTGCACCTGGTTGTTTAGTAGAGGCAACAGGAAACCCACTGCAAGTGAAAGTGGGGCGTGGATTGGTAGGACAAGTTATTGACTCATTAGGGAATTCGCTTTTTGAAGATCCTCTTCCGAAAGGTTTAACGCCATATCCTACTGAACAATCACCTCCAAATCCATTATCTAGGCCGAGAATTCAAGAACCTATTCAGGTCGGTGTCCGTTCCATTGATACATTACTTACGACAGGAAAAGGGCAACGGGTTGGGATTTTTGCAGGTAGTGGTGTGGGAAAAAGTACGCTTATGGGAATGATTGCACGAAATAGTGGTGCAGATATTAATGTGATCGCACTTATTGGAGAACGAGGACGAGAGGTTCGAGAATTTATTGAAAAAGACTTAGGCGAAGAAGGTTTGAAAAAATCGATTGTGGTTGTAGCAACCTCTGATCAGCCTGCTTTAATGAGAATAAAAGGCGCATACACCGCCACAGCTATTAGTGAGTATTTTCGAGATATAGGTTACGATGTGAACTTAATGATGGACTCGGTAACAAGGGTTGCCATGGCACAACGTGAAGTAGGGTTAGCTACAGGAGAGCCGCCAACTACGAAAGGGTACACGCCTTCTGTTTTTGCCATACTACCTAAACTACTAGAGCGAACTGGCACGAATCAATCAGGAACGATTACAGCCTTTTACACAGTATTAGTTGATGGTGATGATTTAAATGAACCTATTGCAGATACGGTCCGAGGTATTCTAGATGGACACTTCGTATTAGAACGAAGGCTTGCTGAACAAGGACAGTTTCCTGCAATCAATGTTTTAAAATCAATCAGCCGTGTGATGAACCAAATTACAAGTGAAGCTCACCAAGAAGCAGCAGAGCATTTTCGTTCTCTGTTAGCTACATATGAAGAGAACCAAGAACTTATACAAATAGGTGCTTATAAGAAGGGGTCATCTCGAGAAGTGGATGAGGCGATTCAATACTACCCTCATATCCTTTCTTTTCTGAAACAGGGCGTCCATGATGCAGTTCAACAAGAGGAAGCTATACAACAACTAGTTGAGTTATTAGGCAGAGGTGATACTTAATGGCAGAGGTTGCTACGTTTTATAAGTTGTTAGACTTAAAAGAGACAGAGAAGAATCTAGCTCAAAAAGATTATCAAGATTCTGTTGATCAATTTGAAGAGATTGCAACTAAACTCTATCACTTATTAAAACAAAAAGAGGATGCAGAAGCGAAATATCATCAAGCACTAGAGTCAACGACAAATGTCAGTACACTACACCTAAACCAACAATACATCGCTCGATTAGATCAACAAATTGGTCAGCTTCAACCATCAGTCCAACAAGCTCGAGGAAATATGGAGCAAAAACAAGAAGTTCTTTCCTCGGCCCATGTAGAAATGAAAAAATACGAGAAAATTATAGAACGTAAAGAAGAATTCCATAGAGTATCTGAAATAGAGCACGAAAAGAAAGAAATGGATGAGATCTCTATGCAACAATTTATTAGTCAAGGAAGTTAGGTGAACGGACATGGCCGCAAATGAGTATAAAAATGAGGAGGAAAAGACAGGGAGGTTTCAATGGTTTGTGCTTGTTATTTTAATTCCATTAATCTTCGCTATCATGTTGAGTTTAATCGTAGCCACTATAGCTGGTGTGAATGTATTTGAAGCAGCTCAAAAATACTCTAGTCAAATCCCTGTTATATCCTCTATCATTCCGGATCAAGATGAAAAGGAAAGCTCTGAGGCTGGGTCACCTGAGCTAAAAGCAGAACTAGAAGATAAAAAAGCTCAAATTCAATCATTACAAAATGAACTAACCTCTAAAGATAAGACGATTGAAGAATTAAACAAAGAGATTACTGACTTAACAAATCAACTAGCAGCTAAAAATGAATCGAAAAAAGAACGAGATCAACTTTTGAAAAAAATCTCTACCTCATTTAAAGAAATGGATGCTGAGCAAGCAGCGCCTATTGTTGCAAACTTAGACCAGAATGTTGCTATAGCTCTTTTGGAAAGTTTACCAGATGAAGAGAGAGGCTTGATTTTTGCTGAAATGAATCCAGAACAGGCTGCTAATTTAACAAGTGCGTTTGTCGAAAGCACAAATGCTCCAGAAGAGTCAAATTCATCAGAAGAATAGTTAAAACTATTACTTGAAAGGGGGTGAAAATATGAATCTAGGTGCGTTAATGAGCTCGAATATGAGTAATTCCAAAAAGATCTTACAGACGTTGAACTCAGCAGAAAGTAGTTCAAAGCTAGGGGCATTTGGTGAACAATTACAAAGTCTTGTAAACCAATCAGGTCCTGTGGGGAATGCACTTTCCACAAAAATGGGTGAAGGAGAATTCCTCAATAAGTTAAAAGATTTGTTTGGCTCATTAAAACAATTGCTTCAATCCCTTCCAAAGGATGTATTGAAACTTGAAGAATCAATGCTCACTTCTCTCGAGCAAAGCGGGCTATGGGAGAAGTTATCACAAGATTTAAAAGACTCAATGAAACAATTGTTTAATGGTGAGACAACCATCAATGAGCTCATTCAAAAAGAATCTGATTTAAAAGTTCCACAAAACATGTTAGCCCTTTTTGCATGGTTTCAAACGTCAAATTTACAAGAAACAAAGAATTTACAAGCTCAGCAATTATCATCAGAAATGAAGCAACTCATTCAATCTATGGACCTTTCAGCTAAAAAGGACAATCAACCGGTTCATGGGTGGAAGCAAGCTATCTTCTTCACGCAAGAAACTAAATCAACCATTACATCTGAAGGAGTCCAACTAACTGATCAACAAAAGAATCAGTTACGTGAAATGGCTATGAAGCTTCAAACAACTTTTGAAAAGATGTCACAACTCAGTCAACCACACTCTTCAGAAATCACAAAGCTAGAAAAGCAAATGTTTGAGCTTGCTAAACAATGGCTTCAGCTAGAAAAACAATCGAATGTGTCTGCTAAAGATCGGTCACAATTGCTTCAGGCTTTGAAAGAGCAAGGCATATCCCAGAAAGGTAGTCAAATATGGGATAAAGTCCTTACCAACTTACAAAAGCGTCAAACATTTTCGAGCATGAACCATTACGGTACAGATGCAAAGGTAACATACAAAGAGTTTAGTAAGTGGATGCAGAATGCTTGGAAAAACATGAATGCAACATCTCAATCCAAACAAGATGTTTCTACTCAACAATCCATTACAGCATCTTTAGATACCATGCCGATGTCTAAACAAGAGCAATATGTGATTAAGATGAATACAAATCAGCAAGAAGCAAATACACAAAGGCAATTAATTGATCAATTCCAAAAAGTAATGAACAGAAGCCGTTTCTTATCTAATCAGAATGGTCAGCAACTATCCATTAAGCTCAAACCTGGTAATCT
This sequence comes from Pontibacillus marinus BH030004 = DSM 16465, assembly GCF_000425225.1. GTDB lineage: Bacteria > Bacillota > Bacilli > Bacillales > BH030062 > Pontibacillus > Pontibacillus marinus. The sequence continues at coordinate 158,705 of NZ_KE384332.1, forward strand.
AGGAGAGATGATGGTGAGAATGACTCAGCAAAATGGGGAAATGATGGTAAAGATTATGGTTACATCTCAAACGACCAAGGAGATGCTTGAAGGGAACTTGCAACAATTAAGACATATGTTCTCTCCTAACCAGGTTGTGGTAGAAAAACAAGATCTCAATGTGAACTCTCAACAAAACATGCACTTTCAAAAAGAACAAGATGAATACTCTGAAGAGCAACATGATCCACAATCTACTCAAGAAGATAATGAACACGAACAACACGATGAAGAAACTGAGTCGCTAGATTTTCATGAGTTATTAATGAATGAGAAAGTGTAGGTGGAAAAAGTATGACAAGTATAGATCCTTCGCTTTATATAAAGTCACAGCAACAAACTCAAACGGTTTCAGGATCAACAGGGCCTTCTCTTGGTAAAGATGAATTTTTGAAAATTCTAATGACACAATTAAAAAACCAAGATCCCACCAATCCAATGAAAGATAAAGAGTTTGTATCACAGATGACAAACTTCTCAATGCTAGAACAAATGACAAACATGTCTACGGCAATTGAAGATTTAACACAAGCTCAGTCATTTGCTCCAGTAGTTAAGTATAGTTCAATGATAGGAAAAGACGTGTCTTATGAAGTTTTAGATGAGAACGGGAATGTTACAGGTGCTGAAACTAGTCAAGTTGAAGCGGTATCGAAGAGGCAAAATTCTATTGTGTTAGAACTTGCTAATGGAACAAGCATCTCAACGGATCAAATTAGGCGCGTTAGTGAAGGAGTAGATACTGAACAAAATACAGCTCAGTAGATGAGAAATAAGAAAGTAGGGATGTTATGGATCCAAGAATCCATCAACTGCAACATCAACCCTTACATTTGCCTAAAACGAAAAAATCACCTGCTGCACAACCAAAACAGTCATTCCAACAAGTATTGAACCAGCAAGTTCAAGGCTTAAAACTAAGCAAACATGCTGAAACGAGATTACAAGAACGTAATATTCATATACAAGACAAGCAGTGGCAAGATATTTCGTCAAAAGTATCAGAAGCTAAATCTAAAGGGGTTACAGATTCACTTGTGATTACGAAAGATGCGGCATTAGTTGTTAGTACGAAAAATCAAACCGTTATTACAGCGATGGGAAGGCAAGAAGCAACATCACAAATTTTCACAAACATTAATGGCACAATTGTGATGGAAGATTAGGCTGGACCTACGGGAGGCCTGAAAGCTGTGGACCGATTGAAGCAGCTTTGAAATGTTTATCTTGTTTAAGAGGTAAAACTTATAAATCGAAAGGATGAAGCCTAGATGCTACGTTCAATGTATTCAGGAATTTCAGGAATGAAAGGCTTTCAAACGAAATTAGATGTTATCGGAAACAATATTTCAAACGTTAATACGTATGGTTACAAAAAAGGTCGTGTGACGTTCCAAGATATGATGAGTCAATCTTTATCTGTTGCGGAAGGTCCGGCACAAGACCAAGCAGGAATGCCGCTACGCGGAGGTAAAAACCCTTCTCAAGTTGGATTAGGTTCACAAGTAGGCTCTATTGATAACATTCACACACAAGGAAATCGTCAAACGACTAACCGCCCACTAGATTTAGCATTAGAAGGCGATGGAATGTTTATGTTAGCTGAAGGAAATAACACAAATTCTCCAATCAGTGGAAGTGATATTTTTATTAATGATTCCAATAACACTTTCACACGTTCAGGTAATTTTTATTTGGACCAAGAAGGTTATATTGTAAACTCTAGCGGTAAGTATTTAGTTGGATCCTCAGCCGAGGCTCCAGATGGGTTTGCTCGTTTACAAATTCCAGATAACGCTAAAAGCTTTAGTATTGCTAGTGACGGTTCTGTTAACTATATCGACAGCACAGGTTCCCAAGTTACAGCTGGTACGATTAAACTCGCTAAGTTTTCCAACCCATCTGGTTTGAACAAAGTTGGAGGTAACGAGTTTGAAATGACAGATAATGCTGGATTAACTGGTCCTGTTGAAGGTGATAACGTTGATGGAGTTATTAATGCGCTTTATACTCCAGGACAAAACGGTGCTGCATCTGTTGTTTCAGGGGCATTAGAAATGTCGAACGTTGACCTTTCCGAAGAGTTCACAGAGATGATTACAGCACAGCGTGGTTTCCAAGCTAATACTAGAATCATCACAACATCAGATGAAATCCTTCAAGAGCTTGTTAACCTAAAACGTTAATATAAGGGAGGGCTAGGAGAAGGAAGTTGACTGAATCTGCTTCCTTCTCCACCATTTATAATATGATAAATCTTACCCGTCTAAATGGTGATTCATTCACTTTAAACGCTATTTACATAGAACAAGTGCAGTCATTTCCAGATACGACTTTAACACTCCATAACGGAAAGAAACTTGTTGTCAAAGAGTCGCATGAAGAAGTCATTTCTCTTATTAAACAATTCTATCAACAGGTTGGTCTTGTGGGGGTTCAAGTTGAAAAAGAGGGGGATTCCTCATGAATCAAAAAGTATTTAAAACGATGCTTGCAATATTAATTGTTATAACCGTTATTGGAGTTGTAGCTTTAGTAATGGTCATGACGATTTCTGGCAAGGAAAAAGAAGATGGAAAACCTTCCATTGATGAGGTAGTCGAGAACTCCTTAGAAACAGAAGAGTTAACCACAGATTTGAAAAATGATCGCTTTGTTCGAATTCAATTTCGAATTGTAACGAATAGTAAAGATGCTAAAGAAGAGCTGCAAAAACGAGACTTTCAGTTAAAAAATATTTTAATTAAAGAACTCTCGAAAATGAATCAAGATGAATTTAAAACAGGTGTCGACAACTTAGAAAACATGTTAAAAACACGCTTAAACGAACTAATGGTAGAGGGCAAAGTTATAGATGTTTATACCATTAAAAAGGTTTTACAATAAAAGACTCTAACCTTTAAGTTCTTTTTGCACCTGAACGGAGGTGACGTTTGTGGCTGAAGAGGTTCTCTCGCAGAATGAGATTGATGCCTTACTATCAGCAATATCTACTGGAGAGATGGATGCTGATGATTTAAAAAAAGAAGAAAAACAAAAAAAGGTAAGAGTATATGATTTTAAACGTGCCCTTCGTTTCTCAAAAGACCAAATTCGAAGTTTATCTCGTATTCACGAGAACTTTGCGCGTTTATTGACGACTTACTTTTCTGCTCAACTTCGGACTTATATTAATATTTCAGTAGCGTCTGTTGACCAGATACCTTATGAAGAGTTTATTCGATCGATCCCGAAGAAAACCATTTTGAACATTTATTCAGTAGAACCATTAGATGGTCGAGTTTTACTAGAAATCAACCCCAATATTGCATATGCCATGATGGATCGAATACTTGGTGGTAAAGGGGTCTCAGTGAATAAAGTAGAAAACCTTACAGAAATCGAGACAAAAATTATGTCTCAGCTGTTTGAGAAAGCTATAGATAATTTACAAGAAGCCTGGAGTTCAGTCGTTGATATTGAACCCGAGCTTGAAGAATTTGAAGTTAACCCACAGTTCTTGCAAATGGTATCACCGAATGAGACTGTTGTGGTTATCTCATTAAATACGGAGATTGGTGAAGCGAGTGGCATGATCAATATCTGTATACCTCATGTTGTATTAGAACCGATTATTCCGAAGTTATCCGTCCATTATTGGATGCAGACACAAACGTCTGAGCGAGAGCCTGAAGAATATGAAGCATTAGCCAAAGGGGTTCAAAAAGCAGAAGTAGATGTTAGTGCTATGCTAGGTGAATCTAGTATGACAATTGATCAATTCCTTCAACTAGGACAAGGTGATGTCATCCAACTAGATCAAAATATTCAAGATCCATTAAAGATGAAAGTAGATCAAGAGACAAAATTCTATGTACAACCAGGCAAAATGAAAAAGAAAGTGGCCGTGCAAGTTATGGAAGAATACCGAAGGGGGGACGCAGGTGATGAGTGATGATATGCTTTCACAAGATGAAATCGACGCGCTATTAAGAGGGACAGCTGATGAAGATGATGAGCAAGAAGGACAACAAGAGTCCCCGGAAGAAGGAAACCTTTCTACATTAGAACAAGACGCTTTAGGTGAAATTGGCAATATCTCTTTTGGGAGTTCAGCTACAGCTTTATCAAGTCTATTAAATCAAAAGGTGGATATTACAACGCCTACGATTTCTGTAATTGAGCAGTCTCAATTACCAGATGAATTCCCACAACCCAATGTTGCTATTCAGGTAACATACACAGAAGGTTTCTCTGGTATGAACCTATTAGTCATCCAGCAAAAGGATGCAGCGATCATTGCAGACCTTATGCTAGGAGGAGATGGTACATCTCCGGATGAGGAGTTAAACGATATTCATTTAAGTGCTGTGCAAGAAGCGATGAATCAAATGATGGGTTCAGCAGCAACTAGTATGTCTACTGTATTTAATAAACGAGTGGATATATCACCGCCTTCTATTGATCTATTAAATGTTAAAGAAGGTGAAGGGACTGAAACGATTCCAGACAATCAAATATTAGTAAAGGTATCGTTTCAGTTAAGAATTGGAGACTTAATCGATTCAACGATTATGCAAGTGTTACCACTCAACTTCGCAAAAGAATTAGTGAATCAATTATTAAATCCTCCTGAACAAGAAGCAGAGGAAGAAAGTGCACCACAAGCACCACCACAACAGCAAGAACAGGTAGCTCAACAAGCAACATCAAATCAAGCACAACAACAGCCGCAACAAAGTGCACAAGCGACACAGCAACAACCAACACAACAACCAACACAGCAATCACCACAAGCGAGTGCTCAAACACAGCCACAGCAACCAAGGCAGCCCCAACATATTGGTGGTATGGGTGATGCTCAAAATGCAGACGTGCAAGCAGCTGAGTTCTCAAGCTTTAATCAAGTAGAATTACCTAAAAATGAACAACGTAATTTGGATATGTTACTAGATATTCCATTACGCGTAACTGTAGAATTAGGCCGAACAAAACGTACGATTAAAGAAATTTTAGAACTATCTTCAGGGTCTATTGTGGAGCTAGATAAATTAGCTGGTGAACCTGTTGATATTCATGTCAATGAGAAGCTTATTGCTAAGGGTGAGGTTGTCGTCATCGATGAAAACTTCGGTGTACGCGTTACAGATATTTTAAGTCAGCAAGAGCGACTCAAAAAATTACAATAAACAAGAGAAGTTTCGAGGAGGATAATTTATGGCTAGTAAAATTTTAATTGTAGACGACGCTGCATTTATGCGTATGATGATCAAGGACATTTTAACGAAGAATGGTTTTGAAGTAGTAGGTGAAGCACAGGATGGTAACCAAGCTATTGAAAAGTATAAAGAGCTTGAGCCTGATCTCGTAACACTAGATATCACAATGCCTGAGATGGATGGAATTACAGCATTGAAAGAGATTAAAAGCACAAATCCTGAAGCAAAGGTTATTATGTGTTCTGCGATGGGACAACAAGCTATGGTTATTGATGCAATTCAAGCGGGTGCTAAAGACTTTATCGTAAAACCGTTCCAGGCTGATCGAGTACTTGAAGCTATTAATAAAGCTTTAGGATAAAGAGTACAAGGTTTATGAAAAAACAGATTGTATTATGGATAACTGTACTACTTATGTTGTGCTTTCTTCCATTACATACATCCGAGGCCTCGACTACAGATCCAAGTGCAAAAGAATGTATAGAGAATCCTGAAAAGCCGGGGTGTAATGATGGAGAAGAGGACCAAGGATCTTCTTCTCCTTTAAACCAATCAGCTCAAGAAGACTCACCATCATTAGCTTGGAACATCGTGAAGCTCGTTTTAGCTCTTGCTTTTATTATCGTCCTTATCTATGGACTTCTTAAGTTTGTAAATAAGCGGAACCAAATGTTCAGTAATGTCCGTGCCATGCAAAACCTAGGAGGTATATCTTTAGGTCAACATAAATCTATGCAACTAGTCAGAATAGGTGACCGTTATTATGTCGTTGGTGTAGGCGATAATGTAGAACTTTTAACAGAAATAGAAGATGAGAAAACCATTCAAGAATTATCACATTCTTCAGAAGGTGAAGCATATAATCCTGGTGCACGTTTAGCATCACTTATATCAAAAAACAAGAAACAAGCATCTCAAGAATCTGACTCATCCATTCAGTTTCAGCAGTTATTCCAGTCAGAGCTAAAGTCATTAAAACAAAAAAGAGAGAAAGTAATAGAAAAGCAACAACAAAAGAAAGAGGATTCAGATGAATGAATTTATAGACATTTTTTCAAATTCAGACCCAACCAATATTTCAACATCCATCAAGCTTTTGTTGTTATTAACGATTCTTTCTCTAGCACCAAGTATATTAATCTTAATGACAAGCTTTACTCGGATTTTAATTGTACTATCGTTTGTACGTACTTCACTAGCAACACAAACGATGCCACCTAACCAAGTGCTAATTGGTTTAGCCTTGTTTATCACTTTCTTTGTGATGGCACCTACGTTACAAGAAGTTAATCAAGAAGCATTGACACCGCTCTTTAATGAAGAAATCACTCTAGAAGAAGCCTATGAACAAGCAAGCATTCCCATGAAAGATTTTATGGCTAAGCATACAAGGGAAAAAGACTTAGCTTTATTTATGAATTATGCAGGTATGGAGCGTCCTAGTACAATACAAGATGTCCCACTTACAACTCTCGTTCCCGCATTCGCAATAAGTGAGCTGAAGACGGCTTTCCAAATGGGCTTTATGATCTTTATCCCATTTCTAGTCATTGATATGGCTGTTGCCAGTGTATTAATGTCGATGGGTATGATGATGCTTCCACCAGTTATGATTTCATTACCATTTAAAATATTATTGTTTGTTCTTGTGGATGGATGGTATCTCATTACACAGTCATTACTTCAAGGGTTTTAGGGAGGTCTGAATGATGAACAGTCAATTTGTTATTTCACTAGCTGAAAAAGGAATTTATACTGTCCTTACTGTAACAGGACCTCTCCTTTTGCTGGCTTTATCAGTTGGATTGCTCGTATCGATATTCCAGGCAACAACACAGATTCAAGAGCAAACACTAGCGTTTATACCTAAGATCGTGGCAGTATTAGCTGGCCTTGTGTTCTTCGGCCCTTGGATGTTGTCGATGATGGTTGAATTTGCTCGTGATATTTTTATGAATCTAAATCAATTTGTAGGGTAAATCATGTTAGATATAATCAACTTGAGTACCGTGCCAGCATTTCTATTAATCTTCATGAGAGTGACAGCATTCTTTGTAACATTACCCATTTTCTCTTATCGAAATGTGCCATCCCAGCACAAAGTGGGTTTTAGCTTTTTCTTAACATGGATTATGTACTTTACTATAGATATACCAGTTGTGTTATTAAATGAAACGTTTTACTTATTAATTATTAAAGAAGCTTTAGTTGGACTGATGGTAGGTTTCATAGCCTATTTAATTATCTCGGCTATTCAAGTGGCAGGCGGCTTTATTGATTTTCAAATGGGTTTTGCGATTGCGAATGTTATTGATCCTCAAACGGGAGCTCAAAGTCCTTTAATCGGTCAATATCTATACACATTTACACTTTTATTTTTATTAGCTGTTAATGGCCACCATTTACTAATAGATGGCGTTTTTTATAGTTATGAAGTTATACCAATGGAACAACTATATGTACCGTTCTCTAACCCAGACATGATGGATTATGTGTTACAGACTTTTAATAAAATGTTCGTTATTGCCTTTCAAATGGCGATTCCAATTGTAGGGTGTTTGTTCTTAGTGGATGTAGCATTAGGGATTATTGCGAGAACTGTACCCCAGTTAAACGTATTTGTAGTAGGACTTCCTTTGAAAATTTTAGTAAGTTTTATTGTTATATTTATATCTTTTGGGATGTTTACGATGTTAGTTCATCAATTATTTGAGCTTATGCTTGTGTCAATGAGAAGCCTTATGCAACTAATGGGGGGCGCTTAAATGGAATTATTACGTTTAGACCTGCAATTTTTCCAAGGTGAAAAAACTGAAGAAGCGACTCCGAAAAAGCGTGAAGACACACGAAAAAAAGGTCAGGTTCCAAAGAGTCAGGATGTTAATACAGCGATTCTATTATTTGCTGTCTTCTTGTTACTTTTTGTTATTGGAGGTTTCCTGCGAGACCAGTTTACAGGTTTGTTTAAAAATACATTCCAAGAGTACTTAACCTGGGATTTGACACAACACAATGTACAACAAATCTTCGTTGAAGCTAGTTTTGAAATGACCAAGACATTAGCCCCTATAGCAGGAATGGCTATTGTAGCAGGACTTGCTTCTAACCTGTTGCAGGTAGGCGTTATGTTTACAGGAGAACCATTAAAGATGGATCTTAAAAAGCTTGATCCCATACAAGGAGCTAAAAAAGTTTTCTCAGCTCGAGCCCTTGTAGAACTATTTAAATCCTTACTGAAAATAGGGTTTGTAGGAACCGTAACCTTTTCTATTCTTTGGTGGAGAAAAGGAGATATGTTGGAGATGTCTCAAAAAAGCTTGGAAAGTGCGATTGCTTTTTTTGGACAAACAACCATTATTATGGGAACCTCAGCTTCTTTGCTTTTATTGATCTTATCTGTTATTGACTACACCTATCAAAAGTATGATCATGAGAAAAACATTCGAATGTCAAAGCAGGATGTAAAAGATGAGAACAAAAACATGGAAGGTGACCCTCAAATTAAATCTAAGATTAAAGAAAGACAAAGACAAATGTCCCAACAACGTATGATGAGTGAAGTTCCAGAAGCAGACGTTGTCATCACTAACCCAACGCACTATGCCATTGCGATTAAGTACGATGAGGAAAAATCACAAGCCCCGTATGTTGTTGCAAAAGGTGTCGATTATGTTGCTCAGAAAATTAAAGAAATAGCCAAACAACATGATGTAGTCACCGTAGAAAATCGACCTTTAGCAAGAGCCTTATACGATGAGGTTGAAGTTGAAAATGCGATTGGGGAAGAGTTTTATCAAGCGGTAGCTGAAATTTTAGCCTACGTCTACCGCATTCAGAAAAAAGCGTAGGAAAGTAGGGAGCGTATACCATGGCAGCTAGAGATTTATCGGTATTGGTGGGCGTCATTTTAATTATTGTGATGCTAGTTATACCAATGCCACCCGTCCTATTAAGTTTATTCATATTAGTTAACATATCATTGGCATTAATGGTCGCGTTAGTCGCCATGAATACAACGGATGCTTTAGAGTTCTCCATATTCCCTTCACTCTTACTTTTGTTGACGCTGTTTCGTTTAGGGTTGAATGTTTCAACAACTCGTTCGATCTTATCAGAAGCGGAAGCTGGTGGAGTTGTCTCGACATTCGGAACGTTTGTAACAGGAAACAGCCCGCTTGTCGGTTTTGTTATTTTTGCTATTTTAGTTATCATTCAATTTTTAGTTATTACCAAAGGTGCAGAACGTGTTTCCGAAGTTGCGGCACGATTTACTTTAGATGCCATGCCAGGTAAGCAAATGTCTATTGATGCGGACTTAAACGCTGGGCTTATTTCTGAGGTGCAAGCGAAAGAACGCAGAGAAAAAATTGAAAATGAAGCGGATTTTCACGGTGCCATGGATGGTGCCAGTAAATTCGTTAAAGGTGACGCTATTGCTGGGATTATCATTGTGTTGATAAACATTATTTTTGGTTTGATTATTGGTATGACCCAAAAAGGGATGGGGTTTGGTGAAGCCATTAATACATACACCAAATTAACAGTAGGAGATGGCCTTACAAGTCAAATTCCCGCACTATTAATCTCGACGGCCACTGGTATTGTCGTTACGAGAGTGAATTCTGAAGGAAACCTAGGATCTGATGTTACGAAGCAATTATTCCGTTATCCTAAACTTTTATATATTGCAGGAGCTACAATGCTTCTCTTGGGGTTAACTCCTATACCGATTTTCATAACCACATTTATTGGATTAGCGATGATCGGTGCAGGTTACGCGATGTCTCGTTCAGAAGAGACCATTGAAGAAACGGTTGCTGATGAAGAGGAAGAAATGGAAAGCTCAGATATGCAATCCCCTGAAAATGTGGTGAATTTAATTAGTACAGATCCAATCGAATTTGAATTTGGATATGCGCTAATTCCACTAGCCGATGCTAATCAAGGTGGGGATTTGCTAGATCGAATTGTTATGATCCGTAGGCAACTAGCTATTGAGCTTGGCCTTGTCATACCAGTAGTACGCATTCGGGACAATATTCAATTAAACCCTAATGAGTATCGTTTAAAAGTAAAAGGGAATCAAGTGGCTTCTGGTGAGTTACTTCTTGACCATTATTTAGCGATGAGTCCAGGTGGAGAAGATGATGCTATTGAAGGTATAGATACGCAAGAACCAGCATTTGGATTACCTGCTAAATGGATTACGGAGGAAACAAAAGAAGACGCTGAAATGTTTGGATACACAGTGGTTGATCCTCCATCGGTTGTGTCCACTCATATTACCGAAATTATTAAGCAACACGCACACATGTTATTAGGGCGTCAAGAAACGAAACAGTTAATTGATCATTTGCAAGAATCCTATCCAATTTTAGTAGAAGAAGTTACACCAGACCCATTAAATACTGGAGAGATTCAAAAGGTCTTAGCGAAGCTTTTACGCGAAAATGTTTCCATTAAGAATCTACCTGTTATTTTCGAAACCTTAGCAGACTTTGGCAAGATGACAAACGATACAGAATTATTAGCGGAATATGTAAGGCAATCCTTATCCACTCAAATTACAAACCAGTTTGTTCAAGATCGTGACTCACTTAAGGTATTAACGGTATCAGGTAAAGTTGAAAAAACAGTGGCTGAACATATTCAACAAACGGAACATGGTAGTTATTTAGCGCTCGACCCAGATTCACAGCAAGCTATCGTTCAATCCGTAGCCCAGCAAGTAGAGCAATTGTCCCTTCAAGAGGATACGCCAATTGTATTATGTTCACCAGCTGTTCGAATGTATATCAAACAATTATTAGAAAGATTCCTTCCACAAGTGGCTGTACTCTCTTATAACGAGTTAGAGCCAAGTGTCGAAGTACAAAGTGTTGGGGTGGTGAATATCTAATGAAAGTAAAAAAATATGTAGCACCAACCATGCCAGAGGCCATGAATAAGATACGGAAAGAACTTGGTCATGATGCTGTAATTCTTAATTCAAAAGAAATTAACCAGGGTGGATTTTTAGGATTCTTTCGTAAAAAAAATATTGAAGTCATTGCTGCGATTGATCCTCAACCAAAAGTTGAACAAAAAGCATCGCCTAAAAAACCAGAGAGACAGGAAAAACCAATACAACCTAGTGTACCTAAAGCACCACCTATCTCTTATGCCCAACAAGATGAACCAAAGCCAAAACAAGATGAAAATGTCTTAAAAGAGATAAGAGAATTAAAAGAACTTATGCAGCACCAGCCAATGAGCTCAACGGTGGCATATCCTGATGTTTTACAAGAAGTTTATCAAAACCTGATCAAGCAAGAAGTTTCAGAGGAGATTAGTCATCAGTTGATGCAGCCGCTTATTGAAACGTTTTATACAACAAAGAGTAACGTGAATGAAGAGATGGTAAAGGAATGGCTTATAGATGAAATTCGACATCAGGTCCAAGACATCCCATTCGAAGGTTTATCGTTTGAGAAGCAATTCATTCATCTAGTTGGTCCAACAGGGGTTGGGAAGACAACCACGATTGCAAAATTAGCTGCAGAGAGTGTCATTAAACACAAGAAGAAAGTAGCTTTTATTACAACAGATACGTTTCGTATTGCAGCCATCGACCAATTAAAAACTTATGCTAAAATCTTAGATATACCAATTGAAATAGCATACAACTTAGAGGATTATAAACAAGCCAAAGAAAAGTTTAGTGATTATGATCATGTTCTAGTGGATACAGCAGGACGAAACTTCAGAGATCAGCAGTATGTTGAAGAACTAAAAAAGATTATTGATTTTGAAGCTGAACTTGAGACGTACCTAGCTTTATCATTAACAAGTAAATATTCTGATATGGATGCTATTTACCAACAGTTTTCAAACGTACCTATTCAAAAACTTATATTCACTAAGGTCGATGAAACCTCGTACAGTGGTGCAATGCTCAATATGGTTTTACAGCATAAAATAGGTGTTGCTTACTTGACGGATGGTCAAAATGTACCAGATGATATAAGTGAAGCTTCGGTTGAGAAAATGATAAGAAGGATAGTTGGTGAAACAGGTGAAACATGATCAGGCACAGAAGCTCCGTGAAAAATTAAATCAGCTACGAAATACATCTGAAGCAAAAACGATTGCCGTGATTAGTGGGAAAGGCGGAGTGGGGAAATCAAATTTCGCCTTGAACTTCGCCCTATCTTTAGCAAAGAACAATAAGAAAGTTTTATTATTTGACCTGGATATCGGAATGGGAAATATTGATATTTTACTCGGGCTTACCCCTGAACGATCCATAGTTGATATGTTCGAACAAGACATTCCAATTGATGATATTATTGAAGAAGGTCCACAATCATTATCATATATAGCAGCTGGATCTGGATTATCAGATATATTTCATTTTAGTGAAGAGAAACTAGATTATTTCTATCAACAGTTGCAAAATCTAGTTCAATCCTATGACTATATTTTATTTGATATGGGAGCTGGAGTAACAAATGATAGTTTGCATTTCATCTTAGCAGCAAATGAGTGTTTTGTTGTTACAACCCCAGAACCAACTGCTTTAACAGATGGCTACGCAATGATTAAGCATATTACGCAAAAGCAATTTGATTTACCACTATTTCTTGTAGTAAATAAGGCCTTTTCACAGAGAGCTGGCGAGAAAACGATGGAGCGAATGCAAGATGTGGTGTCGCAATTTTTAAATAAATCTATAGAACCTCTGGGGATTTTGCCTGATGATCGAGTGGTTACGAAAGCTGTAACAAGACAAGTACCTTTTTTATCATACGATGAAAAAGCTAAAATAAGTCAAGCTCTTACTCATATGACAAATCAGTACTTAGAACAAAACATTGATATTCACAAAAAGGTGCCATTCCGATTTGTGTCTAAGCTTAAGCAATTTATGCTAGAAAGGTAGGTCGATTATGAAAGGAATACGCGTGTTAGTGATCGACGACTCTGCCTTTATGAGAAAGATGATTACAGACATCTTAGATGAAGATTCCAGGTTAACTGTTATTGGGACAGCCCGAAATGGTGAAGATGGTTTACGCAAAATACGTGAACTCTCCCCTGATGTTGTGACACTTGATATTGAAATGCCTATTATGGATGGTCTGGATTGTTTACAACAAATCATGAAGGACACTCCGCTACCAGTAGTTATGTTATCAAGTTTAACGGCGCAGGGTGCAGAAAGCACAATGAAAGCAATGGAGTATGGAGCCATTGATTTTATCCAGAAACCTTCTGGTGCCATTTCTTTAGATATTGAAACCATCCAAGAGGAGATTACCAAGAAAGTATTTGAAGCAGCAAATGTAAATGTTGAACGGTTGATAACCCAGCATAAAGAAGAGACTTCAACGATTCCTTTTACACCCAAGAAGACCAAACTTTTACAACAAAAATCATTGAAGAAACTTATTGCAATTGGGGCGTCGACAGGTGGACCTAGAGCGTTACAAAAGGTTTTAATGCAACTACCTGAAGACCTCCCTGCTCCAGTGCTTATTGTGCAACATATGCCTCAGGGTTTTACGAAATCGTTGGCAAACCGCTTAAATACTCTGTGTCAAGTACACGTGAAAGAAGCGGAAAATGGTGAAGTTCTTCAAAAAGGTACAGTTTATATTGCACCAGGTGATTTTCACATGACTGTTAGAAAAGTTGGAATGTCACTTGCCATTCAGTTATCTCAAACTCCTGAGAGATTGGGGCACCGTCCTTCAGTAGATGTCATGTTTGAGTCGCTATTAGGCTTAAATAATTATGAAACCTACGCCATTGTGTTAACCGGGATGGGGTCTGATGGAGCGAGAGGTTTGGAGATGTTAAAGAAGAAATCTGAACACGTTGTAGCTTTAGCAGAGTCCAGTGAGTCATCGGTTGTTTACGGAATGCCAAAAGCAGCTTTCCAAACGAATCAGGTAGATCATGTGGTTCATTTAAACGATGTAACGAACACAGTTATGAAATTAATAGGGGAATAAGAGAGGTGGAGGGAAATGGAAGTTAATCAGTATTTAGAAGTATTTATTGAAGAAAGTAAAGAGAACTTACAGACAGTTAATGATTCCTTATTACAACTAGAGAAGGATCCCTCAAACTTGGATCTAGTGAGTGAGATCTTTCGTGCTGCCCACACATTAAAAGGAATGTCAGCAACAATGGGCTATCAGGATTTAGCGAATTTAACACACAAGATAGAAAACGTGTTAGACGCTGTTCGAAATCAACAAGTTGAAGTTGATACAGATCTATTAGATATTGTATTTGATTCACTAGAAGATCTAGAAGCAATGGTAACAGATATTGCTTCAGGTGGAGATGGCCAGCGCGACGTTGAAAGTATTGTTGAAAAGTTAAATCGAATTGCTCAAGGAGAAAAGCCTGCAGATGTTCAGCAAAGTAATGATACAGTTAAAGAGACCGCAGCTACCACTGCACCTGCAGAAACAGAAGTAAATGGTATTCAAGGTTTAGATGAATTCGAGTTGACAGTTCTACAAGAGTCCAATGAAAGAGGCTTCCAGAATGTACAGCTTTCTGTCTATTTACGTGAGGATTGTCTCCTTAAAGCTGCAAGAGTCTATATGGTATTTGAAGTACTTGAACAAATTGGTGAAGTAATTAAATCGACACCTTCTGTCGATCAACTTGAAGAGGAAGATTTTGATAATCAATTCCATGTCCTCCTTGTAACTCAAGAAGATCTGTCAGAGATTGAAAGTCGCGTTATGAAGGTTTCTGAATTAGATAAGGTTGTTGTCGAAACGTTTTCTATCGATGAATATAAAATAAATCAACAAGAGCAACAGAAAGAACAAGAACAAGTCCAAAACGAAAAAGAAGCTAAGGCAGAAGCAGTACACACCGAAACGAAACAAGAAAATACTCCTGCTCCTACAAATCAGAATGAAAATGCTCAAGAACCTAAACAGCAGCAAGCTCAAAACAAGACCATTCGGGTTAATATTGAACGCCTAGATGTCTTGATGAATTTGTTCGAAGAGCTTGTTATTGACCGTGGGCGTTTAGAACAGATCTCAAGCGATTTAAACCATAATGAATTGAATGAAACTGTAGAACGAATGTCACGTATTTCAGGTGATTTACAGAACATCATTTTGAATATGAGAATGGTACAAGTAGAACAGGTCTTCAATCGATTCCCTCGTATGGTACGTCAGCTTGCTAGAGACTTACATAAGAAGATCAACCTAGAAATCTCTGGTGCTGATACGGAGCTTGATCGAACCGTTATTGATGAAATCGGAGATCCGCTGGTTCACTTGATACGAAACGCTTTAGATCATGGTATCGAAACCCCTGAAGAACGTGTAGCACAAGGGAAACCTGAAGAAGGAACGTTACATCTTAAAGCTTATCAATCTGGGAATCATGTATTTATTGAAATCTCGGATGATGGCGGGGGAATCAACAGAGATAAGGTACTACAAAAAGCCATTGATAATAGTGTTATCACACCTGAACAAGGCGCTTCTCTTGATGACCAACAAATCTATGAATTAATTATGGAAAGTGGTTTCTCTACAGCCGATAAAATATCAGATGTTTCTGGCCGTGGTGTTGGGTTGGATGTAGTGAAAAACACAATTGAGTCATTGGGTGGATCAATCACCATTGATTCAAAACTTTATGAAGGTTCGGTATTTTCGATCCAACTTCCATTAACCTTATCAATCATTTCGGTTATGTTAGTTGAAGTGGAAGATGAAAAATATGCAATCCCACTTTCATCTATTATAGAAACAGCCATCATCAAAAAAGAAGAAATTATGAAAGCGCACAACAAGAAGGTCATTGATTTTAGAGGTAAAATCGTTCCTTTAGTCTCCTTAAAGGATGTATTTGAAGTGCCAGGGGAACAAGAAGAAGAAACTCATTATTCTGTCGTTATTGTTCGTAAGGGAGATAAAATGGCAGGCTTAATTGTTGATTCATTTATTGGACAGCAAGAGGTAGTGCTTAAGGCGCTTGGAAACTATTTATCTAATGTTTTCGCTGTTTCTGGTGCCACAATTTTAGGAGATGGCCAAGTCGCTCTTATTGTAGATAGTAATGCATTAATTAAATAAGTGGGAGGAGATTGCATGTCTGAATTAAATGGACAAGATGAAAAGATTATTGTGTTTCAATTAAAAGATGAAGAGTTTGGTGTACCTGTTCAACAAGTTGGTTCAATTGAGAGAATGCAACATATTACACGAGTGCCAAGCACGCCAGATTTCGTTAAAGGTGTTATCAATTTAAGAGGTGTTGTGACACCAATTATTGATCTACGTACTCGATTTGACCTGCATTCAAAGGAACATGATGAAAGTACAAGGATTATCATTGTACATTATAATGATATGGAAGTTGGCTTAATTGTAGATTCAGCTAATGATGTTATTGATATTCCGAAAGAAGCTATTGAGCCACCTCCAGAAGTCGTTGGTACTGTTGAAGCGGAATACATTCAAGGTGTGGCAAAGTTAGAACGACGTCTATTAATCTTATTAGATTTGCAAAAAGTATTTTCCTCAGAAGAAGTAAGAGAACTTAAAACGATAGAAGGTTAAGCCTATGCCCTTTATGAATCAATTTTCACAAGATCATTTGGATGTTTTAAAAGAGGTTGGAAATATTGGTGCAGGTCATGCTGCAACGTCTTTATCAAAGCTCTTAGACCGAAAGATTGATATGAATATTCCTGATGTAAGACTTGTGAGCTTTAATGAAATGATGGATATAGCAGGTGGTGCTGAACAAGTGCTCGTCTCAGTCTTTTTACGACTAGAGGGTGATGTTTCAGGGAGCATGTTTTTTGTGCTTCCTCCCGAACAAGCAAATCGTATGGCATTCCAAATGACTGGGGATGAGAAGATTAATTTTTCCTCACCCCCTTATTCGGAAATGGGTGTTTCTGCAATTAATGAATTAGGTAATATTTTATCAGGTTCCTATTTATCAGCTCTTTCAGATTTTACGAATTTATCGATTCAACCATCTGTACCGTCTGTCTCTATTGATATGATAGGAGCTGTCCTAAGCTTTGGCTTACTTGAATTATCTCAAGTGAGTGACCATGCAATCGTGATCGATACTTGTATTAAGGATAATAGTATAAATAGTGGAGAGGTTCGAGGTCACTTTTTCCTACTACCAGATCCTGGTTCATTTCCGATTATTTTTAAAGCTCTTGGGGTACAAGATCATGAGTAGTGTTGCATCTGTTGTCAAGGTAGGGATTGCTGATATAAATTATGCAACTGCTCCTCGTAGTATCCGAACTTCAGGATTAGGTTCATGTGTTGGAGTAGTTGTTTATGATCTTAAGACACAAATTGTAGGAATGGCACATGTCATGTTACCAGATTCGAGTATGTCCAAAGAAACACCTAAAAATACTGCGAAATATGCTGACACAGCTATTCCAGAGTTATATAAAACCTTAAAATATAAAGGTGTTCAACCGTACTCCTTAAAAGCAAAAATTGCGGGTGGGGCTCAAATGTTCCCTTTCTCCACATCCAATGAAATGATGCGCATTGGACCTCGAAATGTAGAAGCAGTAAAAGATTCTCTTCAACAGTTGAGAATCCCAATCGTTGCGGAAGATTGTGGAGGTAACAGTGGTAGAACGATTGAGTTTCATCCAGATACGGGTATTTTACAAGTCAGAACAGTAAATAAAGGAGTATCAGAAATTTGATGGTAGGGAAATTATGGTGGAATTTAGTGTTTGCTTTAATGGGAGCATTAATGGTCTACATCCTTTCCATTGGAGAGAATACTTTATCAACCACTGCAATAAGATCTTCAGGCACTTTTATACTATTTTTTTTATTACTTTTCTTTTTTCGCTGGGCAATAGGTTACGCTTCAGAGAATCGTTATGAAGTTGTTCAAGGTTCTGAAAGGGAAGAGACTGTATCTGAAAGTGAGCTCAACCCAGAAACATCTGATGCAGCTGCCCATACATTCACCTCAGATGAACAAATGTTAAATAATCAATCAGATGGGGAAACAGAATCACAAAACGAGTTATCAGAGGAAGAAGCAAAGAAAACCTCAGAGATGATTCGTTCTTTATTAGATGATGATGAATAAAGCATAGAAAACAACAGGACAATCAACGAGGAGGATCCATATGACCAATCATTCAGCTCCTCAGGAACAACAGCTATGGGAAAAATGGGAACAAGAGCGTGATAGTGAAACAGCGAATGAACTAGTACGTAATTACATGCACCTTGTTCACTATCATGTGCATCGTATTTCTGCCCATTTACCTCAAAATGTAAATAAAGAAGATATCAAAAGCTTAGGTTTAATTGGACTTTATGATGCAATCGAAAAATTTGATTTGTCACGTGATTTGAAGTTTGATACCTACGCCTCATTTAGAATTCGAGGCGCAATTATTGATGGATTAAGGAAAGAAGATTGGTTGCCTAGGTCTGTACGAGATAAATCTAAAAAGATTGAAACCACTGCTGAGATGCTAGAGCAACGCCTTCAGCGTGCACCAACTTCTGAAGAGATCGCTAATGAAATTGATTCTACAGAACAAGAAGTTGAGCAGGTGATGAAAGATACCCTTTTTGCCAATGTGCTCTCTATGGAGGAAAAGCCTAAAGACACGAAGAGTGAACACAAAGAAGGGATTGGATATTCCATTCCTGATAACTCCTCTAAAAACCCTGATTTCCAAATGATGAAAGGTGAGGACTATAAGGAGTTAGCTGAAGGGATTAAACAATTAAATGAAAAAGAACAATTAGTCATTAGTTTATTTTATAATGAAGAACTCACTTTAACTGAAATTGGACAAGTACTTGAATTAACCACTTCGAGAATTTCCCAAATACATGCTCGAGCTTTATTTAAATTGCGGAAAATACTAGAGAACCTTGCTACAGTAGAGTAACAAGTTAAGGGGGATAAAGTGTATGGGGAGGATTGATGGGTTTTCTGATTTCTTTGATGTAGATCTATCTAAAGATAAAATGACAGCTTCTCTCCATTTGAAGCAAGAGTATCATTTAGAGCTTTCATTCGATGTGCAAGACTTAAAGGATGAATTATATCAATACCAGATTCAAAGTGGATGGGATGAGGGCTCTTTGGCACTCATTGCCTCAGGCTTACCAGAGGAAGGATTCCCTGTTGTTGTGGCAAGAGGTGAACTTCCCCAAAAAGGAAAAGATGGAGAAGTCCATTATGTTAAAGAATTAAGCACTTCATTGCAAAGAGATGATCAAGAACAAATCAACTTCAGGGATGTTATGCGTATCCCCACCGTACATGAGGGTGATAAACTTCTTGAAATTAAAAAGCCTCAACAAGGTACACCTGGTTTAAATGTATGTGGAGAAGTTGTTCAACCTTCCCCAGGGAAGCCAGTTAAACTCCGTGCTGGAACGAATGTGAAGTGGAGTGCTGAAGATCAATCCATGTATGCAGACATTAATGGTCAAATATCTTTAGGTGAACAAGTGATTCATATCTATCCGGAATACGAGGTTACTGGGGACATTGACATGAGCGTTGGTAACCTTGATTTTGTCGGGACCATTGTTATTAGAGGTAACGTTCCTTCGGGGTACACGATCAAAGCTAAAGGTGACGTTAAAGTATACGGCTTAGTAGAAGGAGCTTCTATTATAGCTGATGGATCTGTACATATATCCGAGGGAGTAGCTGCAACTCATAAAGGTGGTATTTATGCTGGCTTAGATGTTCGAGCGGGTTACTTAAATCAAGCAAACGTTGAAGCAGGTCGAGATATTCTTATTGAAAATTCCATCGTTCATAGCCAATGTGTCGCAAGGGAACATATTTATTGTCAAAATGGGAACGTCATTGGAGGAGCTTTGTCAGCTGGACTTACCATAGAAGCAAAAGATATTGGGAACCGTATGAATACTCCCACGGAATTATATTTTGGTGTAAATAAAAAAGTTTACGAAAAAGAAAAAGCACTTGAATCTAGAAAAGAAAGCTTAACAGATTCCCTTCAAAAGCTTGAACTTATTGGGAAAAAGTTACGTCAAAAACAACAACAGTCTGGGACTCTTTCAGGGCAAGAACGTGTTACCTTGCTAAGACAACGCAATTCTTACCAACAGAGTGAACAGGAGTTAAAAGAAATAGAAGCTACTTTGACTGATTTAAAGCAGGCATATACAGAATTAAACGAGACGTATCTTTCTGTAAATGGTACACTTTACACGAACACGGATGTAACCTTTGGGAAGTATAAGAGAAAGATGAATCAAACGCATAAAAATGTGAAGGTATATTATGATAATGGTGAAATAACGGTTGTTTCACAGTCTTAGCTTTTGAGTATTTGCATCTTTTATAGAGGGGGAATGGTTTCATGAGCTGGAGAGCAATTGAAATGCAAATTGCCCTGCCTAGATCCCAAGATGTTGGGAAACTTCAAGAGCAAATGCAACAGCGCGGGCCTCAAGTACAGCAAACCTTATCCGAAGAAACGAAATTACAAGATGATTTGAAGCGGACTCAGGTAAATCGCATGGAGTCTGAAAATAATGTAAGGGCAAGAAATGATGAAGGTGAACAATCTTTACATTCTTCTTCAAAGACTCTAGCTAATCATCCAAAAGAACTAAATATCGTTCATCCTTATTTAGGGAACGAAATTGATTATAGCGGCTAAGAAGGGATTACATGATCACGTTTTTGTTAGTTATTAGCTTTTTGCTTCATTTTATCATGCTCATTGCCATCGTTATTCTATCTATTCGTGTGTCCAAGACGAAGGAGCTAGAATTAAAGCAAGAGAAAGTTGCACGTCAAGTAGAGGAAACGTTTACAGCTTACTTGCTAGAAATTAAAGAGGAAAATGAGCGGTTAATGAATATCTTGGAGCAAAATGGTCAGACTGATGTAGCAGAAAAGAATAGCACAGGAAGTGATGTTACACCCCCTGAACCACAAAGAGAATCTCGGGATCAAGAACCTCCTGGTCCTATTGTGAAGAAGGAAGCTTCAGAAGCTCCTAACGTAACATCGAATCAGAATAAAGAATCACAGTCTTCCTATGATATTCCTCTCGAATATGATAAGGAAGAATCCTACCAACCATCTGTTCAATCAAGTGTGTTTCAGCTCTATGATCAAGGATACAATACAGAGCAAATTGCAAAACGGTTAGATTGTGGAAAGACTGAAGTAGAATTAATGCTCAAAATTCATCCGAAAATGAAACAATAAATACTTGATTGCTATATCTTCCTATGATATAGTTACTTTTGGTGTTAATACACACGATTGTCGATTTAACGGAGTTGGTGCTCATCTATGATGAGTTCTGCGTTAAAGATGAGATGATCGGAGGCAAAAAACCATTAGGAGGAATTAACATGTCAGTAATCTCAATGAAACAGCTTTTAGAAGCTGGTGTTCATTTCGGACACCAAACTCGCCGTTGGAACCCGAAAATGAAAAAGTACATTTTCACGGAGCGTAACGGTATCTACATCATCGACCTACAGAAAACAGTTAAAAAGGTAGATGAAGCATTTAACTACGTGAAGAGCGTTGCTGCTGAAGGCGGAAACGTACTTTTCGTTGGTACAAAGAAACAAGCACAAGAGTCTGTTAAAGAAGAAGCAACTCGTGCAGGTATGTACTACATCAACCAACGTTGGTTAGGTGGAACACTTACAAACTTTGAAACAATCCGTAAGCGTATCAACCGTCTTAAAGACATTGAGCGCATGGAAGAAGATGGCACATTCGAAGTACTTCCTAAGAAAGAAACAGTAGACCTTCTTAAAGAAAAAGAACGTCTTGTTAAATTCCTAGGCGGTATTAAAAATATGGAAAGTCTTCCGGACGTAATGTTCGTAATTGACCCACGTAAAGAGCGCATTGCAGTAGCAGAAGCTCACAAATTAAACATTCCAATTGTCGGTGTTGTTGACACAAACTGTGACCCAGACGAAATCGACTATGTTATCCCTGCGAACGATGACGCGATTCGTGCTGTAAAACTTCTAACTTCTAAAATGGCAGACGCTGTTCTTGAAGCTAAGCAAGGCGAAGAGACAGAAGAAGCTGCAGCAGAAGAAGCAGAAGCTGCTACAGAGTAAGAAAGGTTGAAAGGTGATAAGGGGGATATACCTTTTATCACCTTTTTTAAGGATTTAAGTCCTTGAACATACAAAACCGCAAGGCTCATACATGAATTTTAAGTAGGACAAGATTATCTTTTGTTCGTTAAGAAAAGGGCAAACATTTAAAGGAGGAATATACAATGGCTGTAACAGCAAAGATGGTTAAAGAACTTCGCGAAACAACTGGTGCAGGAATGATGGATTGTAAAAAAGCACTAACTGAAACAGATGGTAACATGGAGAAAGCTGTTGAATGGTTACGTGAAAAAGGGATCTCTAAAGCAGCTAAGAAAGCTGACCGTATCGCAGCTGAAGGTACAACTCATATCGAAGTAGATGGTAACACTGCTGCAATTATCGAAGTGAACGCTGAGACGGACTTCGTAACGAAGAACGATCTTTTCAAAGAGCTTGTGAGCGAGCTTGGTAAGCACATCGTTAAGCAGAAACCAGAATCTGCAGATGCTGCAATTGAGCAAAACCTTCATGGTGATGGCCAACGCGTTGGTGACTACATCACATCTATGATCGCTAAAATCGGAGAAAAAATCTCCCTTCGTCGTCTTGCAATTGTAGAAAAAGGCGATAATGATGCATTTGGTGCTTACCTTCACATGGGAGGACGCATCGGTGTGCTTTCTCTACTAGAAGGTACTACAGATGAGTCTGTTGCTAAAGACGTTGCAATGCACGTAGCTGCAGTTAACCCTCGCTATGTAAATCGTGACGAAGTTCCTGAAGAAGAAGTTAACCAAGAGCGTGAAGCACTTAAGAAAGAAGCGCTTAACGAAGGTAAGCCTGAGCATATCGTTGAAAAAATGGTAGAAGGTCGTCTTGGTAAATTCTTCGAAGGTATTGTTCTTACAGAGCAAGACTTCGTAAAAGATCCAGACCAAAAAGTTAAGCAGTACGTTAAAGATAATGGCGCTACTGTTAAAGGCTTCGTACGTTACGAAGTAGGCGAAGGTATGGAAAAACGCGAAGAAAACTTCGCTGATGAAGTAATGAACCAAGTAAACAAATAAATGATGGCTTAAAAAATAGGGGACACACTGTGTTCCCTATTTTCAAAAGCTTACATAAAACCGTGTGATGGAGGTTATTATGACAGCAGCTCATTATCGTCGTGTTGTATTAAAATTAAGTGGCGAAGCGTTAAGTGGTGAAGAAGGATATGGACTCAGTCCTGCCATTATTCAATCTGTAGCGCGCCAAGTGAAAGAAATATCTGAGTTAGGTGTTGAAGTAGCCGTAGTTGTTGGTGGCGGAAACATCTGGCGTGGTAAAGTAGGCAGTGAAGTAGGAATGGATCGTGCTACTGCTGATTATATGGGAATGTTAGCAACTGTTATGAATTCCCTGGCGTTACAAGATAGTTTAGAAAACATCGGTATCCCAACTCGAGTACAAACATCTATAGAAATGCGACAAGTAGCAGAACCTTATATTCGTCGAAAAGCTATTCGTCATCTTGAAAAGAAACGTGTAGTTATTTTTGCAGCAGGTACCGGAAATCCTTATTTCTCTACAGACACGACTGCCGCATTGCGCGCAGCCGAAATTGAAGCAGATGTCATTCTAATGGCTAAAAATAATGTAGATGGCGTTTATACGGATGATCCTAAACAGAACAAAGACGCTAAAAAGTATGAAGAATTGTCTTACTTGGATGTCTTAAATGAAGGATTAGCTGTAATGGATTCAACAGCATCATCATTATGTATGGACAACAACATTCCACTTCTAGTATTCTCGATTATGGAAGAAGGCAATATTAAACGCGCCATTTTAGGCGAAAAAATAGGAACCATTGTGAGGGGGAAATAAACCATGGCAGATTCAATCATGAAACAAACACGCGAGGAAATGCAGGAAGCAGTAAGAGCTTTTTCACGTCAACTAGCTACAGTACGTGCAGGACGTGCAAATCCATCTATCCTTGAGCCAGTTAAGGTAGAGTATTATGGTGCAGTTGTTCCGTTGAATCAACTAGCTACGATTTCAGCACCAGAAGCGCGCCTTCTTGTTATTACACCATTTGATAAGTCTTCAATTAATGATATTGAAAAAGCGATCCAAAAGGCTGATTTAGGCTTGTCTCCATCAAGTGATGGTAATGTTGTTCGCATTAATATCCCAGCATTAAATGAGCAGCGTCGTAAAGACTTAGTGAAGCTTGTTAAGAAATATACGGAAGAAGCAAAAGTACAGGTTCGTAACATTCGCCGAGATACTAATGATCAATTGAAGAAAATGGAGAAAAACGGTGATATTACAGAGGACGAACTTCGCAGTTATCAAGATGAGGTTCAAAAAGAAACGGACCAAAACATCAATGAAATTGATAAAATTGCTAAGAGCAAAGAAGAAGAAATTATGGAAGTTTAACAAATTTCCATGTACAATGAATGGGAGACCCTCTTGTTAGAAGGGGGTTTTTCACATTCAGCTAATCATGTATGAAATGAGATTGGCTTTCGCTTTATAGCGAAAGCCACATTTTTCTACCTATACATAAAACGTCACCTTACATTACAATTGAAGCAAGGTTTCGCTGGTTTTATTACCCCACAGAATATTTGTTTATAAGATGACCTTATTAGTGAAGACATGTAAGTTTTATAATGTACTTTGTGTCTTTCTAAACATGGAGGAACTGTTATGTTTTTGAAACGCCCATTTAAGAAGAAAACACAGCCAACTGAATCATATCAATTGGATTTAGACAACATACCGGATCACGTCGCAATTATTATGGACGGAAATGGCCGCTGGGCAAAGAAACGCGGGCTTCCACGTGTCGCAGGGCATAAGGAAGGAATGGACGTAGTTAAAAAAATTGTTCGTAGGGCATCAGACCTCAACCTGAAGGTCTTAACATTATATGCTTTTTCAACAGAAAATTGGAAAAGACCCAAAAATGAAGTAGAATATCTTATGAAGCTACCTGATCAATTTTTAAATACATATTTACCTGAACTCCATGAAAATAATGTACGAGTTCAAACCATAGGGGATTTTGACCAATTACCTACTCATACGAAAAAAGCTGTAGAAAATGCTAAGGAACAAACCAAGGATAATACAGGTTTGATTTTAAACTTTGCGTTGAACTATGGTAGTCGATATGAAATGGTTCAGGCAACGAAGCAAATTGCTGAAGATGTTCAAAATGGATCTTTAAATATGGAAGACATTGATGAAAGCTTGTTTAGTTCATATCTATATACGAAACGTGTTCCAGACCCTGACTTATTAATTCGTACTAGTGGTGAAATTCGTTTAAGCAATTATTTATTATGGCAACTAGCTTATTCAGAGTTCTGGTTTACAGAAGTGTTATGGCCAGACTTTAGTGAACAATTATTCGAAAAAGCCCTTCATGATTACCAACAACGAAAGCGTCGTTATGGAGGAGTCTAAGGTGTTGAAGATATTATGAAACAGAGAGTAATTACAGCAATCGTATTAGGCTTATTTTTAATTCCAGCCATTTTCTTTGGTGAGCTACCTTTTATTATTATTGTTTATGGGTTAGCAACCATTGGGCTAGTTGAGTTATTACAAATGAGAAAGATTGCACCAACCTCTTTTCCCGGACTGCTCTCCATGGTATTGCTTTGGATGTTGTTAGTACCTGAAAAGTCATTTATTTTATTTGATGTTATGACGAAATCTGAAGCAACGCTAATGGTTGTTTTCATCCTACTGGGGTATACGGTTTTAGTTAAAAACAAATTTACCTTTGATGAATCAGGATTTCTTTTATTATCATCGATTTATGTTGGAATGGGCTTTTACTACTTAATCCCAACTAGAGAAGAAGGTGCCCATCTGTTATTTTTTGCTCTATTTTTAATTTGGGCGACAGATACAGGTGCGTATTTGTTTGGCAAGATGTTAGGGAAGAGAAAGCTTTGGCCTAAAATTAGTCCCAAAAAAACAATAGAAGGATCGATAGGCGGAATTATTTTAGCATGTATTGTTGCAGCGATCTTTCAAATGATTGAGCCTGTCCATTCTTCTATGTTGATTGTTATTTTAGTGGCAATTCTGGTCTCAGTATGTGGACAAATAGGTGATTTAGTCGAATCAGCATATAAACGCCATTACTCTGTGAAAGATTCCGGAAAGCTTTTACCAGGACATGGTGGAGTATTAGATCGATTTGACAGCTTGATTTTCATTGTCCCAATCTTGCATTTTATACAATTTATTTCATAGGATTTAATAGATGTAGGAGCGTGCGCAGATGAAACGAATTGCTTTATTAGGAGCAACTGGATCGATTGGGTTGCAAACGGTTGATGTAATTCGAAATCATTCAGATGAATTTGAATTATATGCAATGGCATTTGGTCGTAATTTAGAAAAAGCATCACCCATCATTAAAGAATTCCGACCAAAACTTGTGGTCGTTCAAGATGAAAATACATTACAACAGGTTAAATCGGAGTTTCCTGAACTACAAGTTCGTCTTTCTTTAGAGGGGATGTATGAAGCTGCAACACATGATCAAGTTGATGTTGTTGTAAATGCTGTAATGGGGAGTGTTGGTCTATCTGCCACACTTGGTGCGATTGAAGCGAAAAAACAAGTTGCCATAGCAAACAAGGAAACCCTTGTAACTGCTGGACATCTAGTAATGGATGCTGCTCATCGAAATCAAGTATCTCTTCTCCCAATAGATAGTGAACACTCAGCCATCTATATGTGTTTAAATGGTGAGCGTGAAAAAGATGCTAATAAAATTATATTAACTGCATCTGGTGGAAGCTTTCGTGATAAAACAAGAGCAGAGCTAGAGGGAGTTAACGTCGAGGACGCTTTAAATCATCCTAATTGGAGTATGGGAGCTAAAATTACGATTGATTCTGCAACCATGATGAATAAGGGTCTTGAGGTTATTGAAGCGCATTGGTTATTTGATATGCCTTATGACAATATAGATGTTATTATGCATAAAGAAAGTGTTATTCACTCGATGGTAGAATTCGTTGACAAGAGTGTTATGGCTCAATTAGGTACTCCTGATATGAGAGTTCCTATTCAGTACGCTCTAACTTATCCTAAACGACTTGAATTACCTGATACAAAGACGTTAAACTTAGTTGAAATAGGCAAACTACATTTTCAAGAAATGGATATGGAACGTTTTCCTTGTCTTCGAATGGCATATGAAGCCGGTCGTCAAGGAGGAACGATGACTACTGTATTAAACGCAGCAAATGAACAAGCTGTAGACCTATTTTTAAAAGGGGAAATCTCATTCTTAACGATTGAGACTTTAATAGAAAAAGCTTTAGAACAACATAGCATAGTTCATCAGCCAAATTTAGAAACGATTTTAGCTGTTGATGAAGAGACGCGAAAGCGTGTTATTTCGTACGTAAAATAAAAGGTAGGTGCTATCTTTGACAACCATCATTGCTTTTATATTCATGTTTGGATTATTGGTATTCGTCCATGAATTAGGTCACTTAATTTTTGCAAAGCGAGCAGGTATGCTTGCCAGAGAATTTGCGATTGGTTTTGGCCCTAAAATCTTTTCAACAAAAAAGAATGAAACGCTATACACGATTCGTCTTCTACCTATAGGTGGTTACGTTCGTGTTGCAGGAGAAGACCCTGAAATCATTGAAATCAAACCTGGTCATCATATTGGGCTTGAATTCAATGGTGGGGGTAAGGTCAATAAGATCATTGTGAATAACAAATCCAAACATCCTAATGCAAGAGTTATTGAAGTAGAAAAAGCGGACCTTGAACATCAACTAGTAATAGAAGGTTATGAAGTTGATGAAGATGAAAAGCTTTTCTTTGAGGTAGAGCCTACTGCAGACTTTGTAATGGATGAGAAAGAAACGCAGATTGCACCTTACAACCGTCAATTTGCATCAAAAACGTTACCTCAAAGAGCAATGCAATTATTTGCTGGCCCGATGATGAACTTTATCTTGGCGATTGTCATCTTCTTCTTATTAGGACTTTTCCAGGGGGTTCCTGTCGACAAGTCACAGCTTGGTAAATTAGTCGAAGGTGGACCTGCTGCACAATCGGGCTTACATCAAGGCGATGAAGTCGTAAAAGTGGATGGTCAATCCGTAGATACTTGGACTGAATTTGTAAAAATCGTACAAAAAAATCCGAGTACACAGTTAGATGTTACGGTTAGACGTGACCAAAACACAGTAACCATTCCTGTACAAACAAATGAAGTTGAAGCCAATGGTGAAACTATTGGACAAATAGGAGTATATCGACCCGTAGAGAAGTCTTTCACTAAAACATTCGCTTATGGCTTTACAGAAACCTATGAACTTACAAAGTTAATTTTAGTGAACTTAAGTAAGCTTGTAACGGGAGAATTGTCCATTAATAATTTATCTGGCCCTGTTGGTATCTATGATGCTACTGGCCAAGTTGTTCAACAAAGCTGGCAGATCTATACGAAGTGGATTGCTTTATTAAGCATTAACTTGGGAATTATTAACCTACTCCCACTACCAGCACTTGATGGTGGACGTTTACTATTTGTAGGAGTTGAAGCTGTACGCGGAAAACCAATTGATCCGCAAAAAGAAGGGATCGTTCACTTTATTGGTTTTGCCTTATTAATGCTTCTTATGATTGTCGTTACTTGGAACGATATCCAACGATTATTTTTATAAAATAATGGCTCCAACACTCACAAATCATTGGGTGTTGGAGCTAAATGTCAATAATACAATAAAAGAATAGAGACGGGGTGCGTATGGATGAGACAGAGTGAAATGCTCTTACCTACTTTAAAAGAAGTTCCTGCAGATGCAGACATATCTAGCCATCAACTATTAATCCGTGCTGGTTTCATCCGAAAAGTTGCTGCAGGTATGTATTCTTTCTTACCAATTGGTAATCGAGTATTACGTAACGTAGAAGCAATTGTTCGAGAAGAAATGGACAAAGCCAGAGCTCATGAAATGAATATGACGGTTCTTC
Organism: Pontibacillus marinus BH030004 = DSM 16465; assembly: GCF_000425225.1. Taxonomy (GTDB): domain Bacteria; phylum Bacillota; class Bacilli; order Bacillales; family BH030062; genus Pontibacillus; species Pontibacillus marinus. Next base: position 188,085 of record NZ_KE384332.1, read on the forward strand.
AGCCTGCAGAATGGTGGCAGGAAACCGGACGTTGGCATTCTTATGGTCCTGAACTTATGAGAATGCAAGATAGACATGAACGTGAATTTGCTCTTGGCGCAACGCATGAAGAAGAGATTACAGCAATTATTCGTGATGAAGTGAAAAGTTATAAGCAGCTTCCATTAACGTTATACCAAATTCAATCCAAGTTCCGTGATGAGAAACGACCTCGTTTTGGTCTTCTTCGTGGACGTGAATTCTTAATGAAAGATGCTTATTCATTCCATGGTTCCTATGAAAGTTTAGATAAAGCATATGAGCGTATGTTCCAAGCATACACAAATATTTTTAGCCGTTTAGGCCTAAACTTCAGAGCTGTCATTGCAGACTCTGGTGAAATGGGCGGAAAAGATAATCATGAATTCATGGTATTATCTGATGTCGGTGAAGATACGATTGCTTATTCGGATACTTCTCGCTATGCAGCGAACATTGAAATGGCTCCTGTTGAACAAACCTATGAAACATCAACTGAAGAACCTAAAGAATTAGAGAAGGTAGCCACACCGAATTGCAAAACAATGGCTGAAGCTGCAGACGCATTAGGTCACACATTAGCTGAAGGCATCAAAGCACTTATGTTCAATGTGGATGGTAAGCTTGTTATGGTTCTAACACGTGGGGATCATGAAGTAAATGATGTGAAATTAAAGAACTTATATGACGCTGATATGATTGAACTTGCATCTGAAGAAGAAACACGCAATGCATTAGGGACAGGCTTTGGATCAGTAGGGCCAATTAATGTGTCAGATGACGTAGAAATTGTAGCTGACAATGCTGTAAAAGCTATGGTAAATGTAACGTGTGGTGCCAATGAAGATGGCTACCACTTCACACATGTTACTCCTGACCATGACTTTAATGTAAGTCATTATGCAGATCTGCGTTTTATCCAAGAAGGAGATCCTTCACCTGATGGACAAGGTACCATTCAATTTGCAAAAGGTATTGAAGTTGGTCACGTATTTAAATTAGGTACACGTTATGCTGAACCAATGAAAGCGAAGTTCTTAGATGAGAACGGAAAAGCTAATACCGTGATCATGGGATGTTATGGTATTGGTATTTCTAGAACTTTAGCTTCTATTGTAGAGCAATACCATGATGAAAAAGGTATTACTTGGCCTTCAAACATTGCGCCTTATAAAGTACATCTGTTAGCTTTAAACATTAAAAAAGAAGAACAACAGGAACTTGCTGAACGTATTTATTCCAAACTACAAGATGCTGGTGTTGATGTATTGTTCGACGATCGTAAAGAACGTGCAGGTGTTAAATTCGCTGATAGTGATTTAGTTGGAATACCTCTACGTATTACTGTAGGGAAACGAGCAGCTGAAGGCGTAGTTGAAATGAAAGAACGTCATTCAGGTGAGCAAGATGAAGTTGAGGAAAAAGAAATCCTAGATCGTATTACATCATTTTTGAAACAGAGCTAAGATATAGGTACCTTCTATAACCATTAGGAGGTACCTCTTCTTGTTAGAGATACAAGTAAAGAGAACTATTTGGTTATAAGGGGGGAGTTCTATCATGGATGTATCACAAAGTGAGAAAATGCAGTTACTGCTAAAACAGATTGATATGCCAGCTGACATTGTTGATGAGCATTTTCAAGGAAGCCAGCTTACCAAGCTATCTGTGAATAAACATACGAAAGAGTGGCATTTTTATTTCTTTATTCCTACAATTCTCCCGCCACAAGTGTATGCCTTATTTACGACTAAATTACAAGAAACCTTTCAGCATATTGCAAGTGTTCAGTGGACAATCGATACCACCGAAAAGTATTTAGATCAGGATAGTGTATGTGATTATTGGCTACAATTTATTCAATCGATCCCAGATCTATCACCTGCTTATAAAAACTTTTTGCATGAGCAAAGGCCTGATGTTGATGGGAATAAAATTATTCTACATGCCCGTAATGAAGCTGAAGCACATGCTTTGAAAAAACGTTTAAATGATCTTTTCCAAATGTACTGTAAACGCATTGGAGCCTCAGTTTATACGTTAACCGTTCAAGTTAAGTCGTCTGAAGAAGCCATGCAGAAATTTAAAGAGCAAAAAGCCAAAGAAGACCAAGACCTCGTTCAAAAGGCAGTAATAGAGAAGGAACAAAAAGCTAAAGAACAGGGTGATGAAGTTTTACATGAAGGTCCACTTCTTATCGGATATAATATCAAAAATGATCCAGAACCAATTGAGACCATTCAAGAAGAAGAAAATACCATGGTTATTCAAGGTCATGTATTTGAAGTGGAAATTCGTGAACTCCGCTCAGGTCGTCATTTGTTGATGGCAAAGCTTACGGACTATACGGATTCTCTTCAAGTGAAAATGTTCTCTCGTCGTGATGATGATGTTGAGAAGTTTAATCGCTTGAAGGAAGGCATGTGGATTAAAGCAAAAGGGAAAATCCAGACAGATAACTACACAAATGAATTAACCATGATGGGTAGTGACATTAACGAAGTAAAACCAAAGGTACGACAGGATAAAGCACCTGAAGGGGAGAAACGTGTTGAACTACACGCTCATACAAATATGAGTACAATGGATGCAACAGTATCTGCGTCCCGCCTGATCGAACAGGCTGCAAATTGGGGACATAAAGCTGTAGCGATTACGGACCATGGTGTTGTACAAGCGTATCCTGATGCATACAGTGCAGGTAGCAAGCATGGAATTAAGATCCTTTATGGTGTGGAAGCAAATCTTGTAGACGATGGTGTCCCTATCGCCTATGAAGAGCAAGACAGAGATTTAGCTTCAGATGAATACGTGGTTTTTGACGTTGAGACGACTGGACTTTCCGCGATCTATGACACGATTATAGAACTGGCTGCTGTTAAGATAAAAGAAGGCGAAATTATTGATCGATTTGAGTCCTTTGCAAATCCGCATGAGCCTTTATCTCAAACAACCACTGACCTAACTGGAATAACAGATGATATGGTTAAGGATGCTCCAGATCCTGATGAGGTTTTAAAAGATTTCTACGAATGGATGGGTGACTCGATTCTTGTAGCACATAATGCTAGTTTCGATATGGGATTTTTAAATACGGGTTTGAAAAAGATTGGCTATGGAAAATCAACCAACCCAGTTATTGATACCCTAGAGTTAGCTCGCCTATTAGTACCAAGTTTAAAAAACCATCGTTTAAATACCTTATGTAAATATTTCGATATAGAGTTAACCCAACACCACCGTGCGATTTATGACGCGGAAGCTACGGGCTATTTATTATGGAAACTTGTGAAGGAAGCTAGAGAAAAAGATATTCACAATCATTTAGATCTCAATAAGTACATGGGAGAAGGAAACGCTTATCAACGTTCTCGTCCATCGCATGTGACATTACTAGCAAAGAATGCAGAGGGTCTAAAGAACATTTATAAATTGGTTTCAGCATCACACATTAATTACTTTTATCGTGTTCCTCGAATTCCTCGGTCTGTATTATCAAAACACCGTGAAGGAATATTAATAGGATCAGGCTGTGATAAAGGTGAAGTGTTTGAAGCGATGATGCAGAAGTCACCTGAAGAGGCTGAAAAAACCGCTGAATTCTATGACTTCATTGAAATCCAACCGCCATCGAACTATGTTCATTTAATGGAGAAAGAGCTTGTTCGAAATGAAGCACACCTCTACGATATATTAAAGAATTTAGTGAACATGGCAGAGCGAATGGAAAAGCCAGTGGTAGCATCTGGGAATACGCACTATATTGATGAACACGAGAAACAATACCGTAAAATTCTTATAGCCTCACAAAGTGGTAATCCACTAAATCGACAGACTCAGCCGGATGTTCACTTTAAAACAACCAATGAAATGCTTGAAGATTTTAGCTTCCTTGGAGAAGATAAGGCCAAGCAAGTCGTTGTTACGAACACACAATATGTCGCTGATCTAGTGGAAGAGGTACAACCCGTTAAGGATGATTTATATACACCAAATATCGAAGGCGCGAATGAAGAGATGCGTCAGATGTGTTATGACAAGGCAAAAAGTATATATGGTGATCCTGTACCAGAACTTGTTGTAAACCGTCTTGAAAAAGAACTTGAGAGTATTATAGGGAACGGATTCGCAGTTATTTATCTAATTTCACAAAAGCTTGTAACAAAATCGCTGGATGATGGTTACCTTGTTGGTTCTCGTGGTTCCGTTGGATCATCCTTCGTTGCCACGATGACAGATATTACAGAGGTAAATCCTTTACCACCTCACTATGTTTGTATGGAATGTAACCATTCTGAATTCTTTACAGATGGTTCTGTAGGTTCAGGATATGATTTACCTGATAAAAATTGTCCGAATTGTGATGTGCCCTATACAAAAGATGGTCAGGACATCCCTTTCGAAACATTCCTTGGATTTAAAGGGGATAAGGTACCTGATATTGACTTGAACTTCTCTGGTGAATATCAACCTCGTGCCCACAATTACACGAAAGTCTTATTCGGTGAAGATAAAGTATATCGTGCAGGAACGATTGGTACAGTTGCCGAGAAGACAGCTTATGGATTTGTAAAAGGATATGCCAGTGATCATGAACTTCAGTATAAAAGTGCAGAAGTGGATCGTCTTGTAAAAGGATGTACTGGAGTTAAGCGTACAACCGGTCAACACCCTGGTGGGATCATCGTTGTTCCTGATGATAAGGAAATTTATGATTTTACACCTATTCAATTTCCGGCTGATGACAAGACTTCTGAGTGGAAAACCACACACTTTGACTTCCACTCCATTCATGATAACTTACTGAAACTTGATATACTTGGACATGATGACCCAACTGTTATTCGTATGCTACAAGACCTAAGTGGAATTGATCCGAAAACAATCCCCACTGCAGATGAAGAGGTTATGAAAATCTTTAGTGGACCCGATGTATTAGGTGTTACACAAGATCAAATTATGTGTAAAACAGGGACTTTAGGTGTTCCAGAATTCGGAACGCGTTTCGTACGACAAATGTTGGAGGATACAAAACCTTCAACATTTGCAGAGCTTGTTATCATTTCTGGTTTATCTCACGGTACAGACGTATGGCTAGGAAATGCAGATCAATTAATTAATGATGGTATTTGTGAGTTACCAGACGTTATCGGTTGTCGTGACGATATTATGGTTTATTTAATGCATAAAGGACTTGAGCCATCTATGGCCTTTACCATTATGGAGTTTGTCCGTAAAGGTAGAGGATTAAAAGATGAGTGGATAGAAGAAATGAAAAAACACGGGGTACCAGATTGGTATATTGAATCTTGTAAAAAGATCAAATACATGTTCCCTAAAGCACACGCAGCAGCATATGTACTTATGGCTGTGCGCATAGCTTACTTTAAAGTACACTATCCAATCTATTTCTATGCAGCTTACTTTACTGTACGTGCTAGCGACTTTGATATTGATACAATGGTGAAAGGATCAGCAGCAGTCCGTAAACGCATTGAAGAAATCAATCAAAAAGGTCTAGACGCGACACCGAAAGAAAAGAGTTTATTGACTGTATTAGAGTTAGCACTAGAAATGACTGAGCGTGGTTATAATTTTGGTAAAGTTGATCTTTATCGCTCTTCAGCAAGTGAGTTTCTAGTTGAAGGAAATACGTTAATTCCTCCATTCAACTCAGTAGATGGACTTGGAACGAACGCTGCCATTAACATTGTGAATGCACGTGAAGATGGTGAGTTCTTATCTAAGGAAGACTTGCGTGAACGCAGTCGTATTTCGAAGACGGTATTAGAGTATTTAGATAACCACGGTTGCTTAGAAGGGTTACCTGACAAAAACCAGTTATCATTGTTCTAGGATCCAGCGTACAATTACAACTTCTAATATGGTGATTCCATTTCTGGAGATTCTAGTTATCCGTACGTTTCTTACCAGTCCTCTCCGCTTTTAGTCTCTCTTGCTAAAATCGTCAAGGTATGGTATATTTTTGTTGGTATGATAAATGATAAGTACTAGTGAAGAAGAGTGGGGCTTCCCACTCTTTTGTGTTACTGCCTAATTTGTCCACCGAACGACGCTATTCCCTGCTGCCTCAGCAGGGAATTTTATACGTAAGGCAAACTGTTTATGAAGAGAAAAGGAGGGAATTCAAGTTGGGCGAGCAAAGCGTAATTGAAGTAACAGAAAAACTGGTTCAGCCAATTCTCGACGACATGAATCTTGAACTTGTAGATACTGAATTCGTAAAAGAAGGGAAAAACTGGTTCCTGCGATTGTATGTCGATAAAGAAGGTGGCGTAGAAATTGAAGAATGTGGCCAGGTAAGTGAGCAATTAAGTGAGAAGCTTGATGAGGAAGACCCCATAACGTTCCCTTACTTTTTAGAAGTATCTTCACCTGGTGCAGAGCGTCCATTGAAGACTAAGAAAGACTTTGAAAAGCACGTGGGACACAATGTTTACGTGAAATTATATGAACATATTGATGGTGAAAAGGAACTTGAAGGAGAGTTAAAGTCCTTCGAGAATGATACAGCTACAATCGAAATAAAAGTAAAAACGCGCCGTAAAGATATTGAAGTTCCATTTGATAAAATTGCGAAAGCACGTTTAGCTGTGAGTTTTAATTAAAAGGGGGATATGACAGTGAGTAGCGAGCTGTTTGATGCCATTCATTATTTAGAAAAAGAAAAAGGAATCGACAAAGACGTTCTGATGGAAGCATTAGAAGCTGCTTTGATTTCTGCTTATAAGAAAAATTTTAAATCTGCTACAAATGTACGCGTTGATTTAGATGAGAACACAGGCGGAATGCATGTGTACGCACAAAAGACAATTGTAGAGGAAGTTTTAGATCCTCAACAGGAAATTTCATTAGATGAAGCTAAGCAAATCAATCCGAACTATGAGGAAGAAGACGTGATTGAGGTTGAAGTAACCCCGAAAGACTTCGGTCGAATTGCTGCACAAGCGGCGAAACAAGTGGTTACACAGCGTGTACGTGAGGCAGAACGAGGTGTTATCTTTAGTGAATATGTCGATCGCGAAGAAGATGTGATGACAGGTATTATTCAACGTAAAGATGCACGTTTCACTTATGTGAATTTAGGAAAAGTTGAAGCACGTCTACCGGTTAGTGAACAGATGCCTACAGAAGAGTATCATGTTCATGACCGATTAAAGGTGTTTGTCACAAAAGTGGAAAACACAAATAAAGGACCACACATCTATGTATCACGCACACACCCTGGTCTATTAAAGCGTTTATTTGAAATGGAAGTACCTGAAATTTACGATGGAATTGTAGAAATCAATTCAGTTGCTCGTGAAGCGGGCGATCGTTCTAAGATTTCTGTATATGCTCCAGATCCTGAAATCGATCCAGTAGGTTCTTGTGTTGGACAAAGGGGTCAACGTGTACAAGCCATTGTAAATGAGCTTAAGGGCGAGAAAATTGACATTGTTCAGTGGTCAGAAGATCCTGTTGTCTTTGTTTCAAACGCTTTAAGTCCTGCGAAGGTTCTCGAAGTCCGTGTAGATGAAGAAGAAAAAGCAACAACCGTAATTGTACCAGATCACCAGCTTTCATTAGCTATTGGTAAGCGTGGTCAAAATGCACGTCTTGCTGCTAAGCTAACAGGCTGGAAGATTGATATTAAGAGTGAATCAGAAGCATTAGAGGATGGCACACTTGATCCTTCTCAAACAAGTGATGAGGATACTTATTCTGAGATCGATGAAGATCCATTTGAATAAGGAGGTCTCGAGATGGCTCCTATGAAAAAGAAGAAGACGCCTTTACGTAAGTGCGTCGTTACGAAAGAAATGATGCCTAAACAACAATTGATCCGTGTCGTTCGCAATAAAGAAGGGGAAGTCTTTATTGATGAAACGGGAAAACAAAACGGACGCGGTGCCTATTTAACAAAAGATTCATCTGTGATTGAAACAGCCCGACAGAAGAATATTCTATCTCATCATTTAAAGGCGAAAGTAGATGAAGAGCTTTATGAGAAGCTATTGAAAATCGTAAAAGAGGATACGAATGAGTAGCTCTTATTTAAATATGGTGGGACTTGCTTTCCGGGCTGGAAAATGTACATTAGGTGAAGAAGCCATCATTCGTGACATTCAACGTAACCGAGCCTATCTTATCTTGATTGCTGAAGACACCGGAGTGAATACAAAGAAAAAACTTACGGATAAATGTCGGTCCTATGAAGTACCTTTCAGGAAGGTTGACGATCGAGACACATTGTCAAATGCAATCGGAAAGTCAGGTAGAGTAGCAATCGCTATTACTGAACATGGTTTTGCAAAAAAGATCATGTCCTTGCTCGATGAATAAATTCGGGGGTGAATGTATGAGTAAAATGCGCGTATATGAATATGCCAAAGAGAAAAACGTAACAAGTAAAGATGTTTTAACAAAGCTAGAAAGCCTAAATGTTGAAGTGTCTAATCACATGTCTACCATCACAGAAGATACAAAAAAACGTTTAGATGAAATGTTCAGCGGAAAGAAGAGTGAAGGCAATCAACAAAAGCCTGCTCAAAAAGAACAGAAAAAAGAAAAACAACAAGGCAATCAGCAAAAGCCTCAAAACCAACAAAATCAATCTGCTCAAGGGCAGAAGAAAAGAGATCAAAACCAAAACCAGTCTATGAATAATTCAAATAAACAGCAAAATCAAAAACCAAACAACAAAAAGAAACACAATAATAACAACAAGCGCCACAACAATAACAGAAACAACCAAGGAAGAAACCAAGGTGGAAAGCAACAAAAACAGCGCCCACAAATGAAACTTCCTGAAAAGATTACGTACACAGGTAGTCTAACGGTTGCAGAGTTAGCTGAGAAGCTTCACAAAGACTCTTCCGAAATTATTAAGAAGTTAATGTTCCTTGGTGTTATGGCTACGAAGAACCAAGATCTTGAGCCTGAATCCATTGAATTAATTTGTGATGAGTTTGGCGTTGAAGCTGAAGAAGAAGTCATCGTTGATGAGACAGATTTTGAAAACTACATTCAAGATGACGATCCAGCTGATTTAGTTGAGCGTCCTTCAGTTGTTACCATTATGGGTCACGTTGACCATGGTAAAACAACACTTCTTGACTCTATTCGTAAAACAAAAGTAACTGCAGGAGAAGCTGGTGGTATCACACAGCATATCGGTGCTTACCAAGTTGAAGAAAACGATAAGAAAATTACATTCCTTGATACACCAGGTCACGCTGCTTTCACAAGCATGCGTTCTCGCGGAGCACAGGTAACAGATATCGCTATTCTTGTTGTTGCAGCAGATGATGGTGTAATGCCTCAGACAAAAGAAGCGATTAATCACGCCCAAGCGGCTGAAGTACCAATTATTGTTGCTGTAAACAAGATGGATAAAGAAGGCGCAAACCCTGACCGTGTTAAGCAGGAATTAATGGAATACAACCTTGTTCCAGAAGAATTCGGTGGAGATACAATCTTTGTTCACCTTTCTGCTGTGAATGGAGAAGGTATCGATGATCTACTAGAAATGATCGTTCTTGTTTCGGAAGTAGAAGAGCTTAAAGCGAATCCAGATCGCTTAGCTATGGGTACAGTTATCGAAGCTGAACTTGATAAAGGCCGCGGTTCCGTTGCTACCCTTCTTGTTCAAAATGGAACATTAAATGTAGGAGATCCTATCGTTGTAGGTAATACATTCGGACGTGTTCGTGCCATGGTTAATGACCTTGGTAAACGTGTTAAAACAGCAGCACCTTCTACGCCTGTTGAAATCACAGGGTTGAGTGATGTACCTAAAGCCGGCGATCGATTCATTGCATTCGAGGATGAGAAGAAAGCTCGTTCTGTAGGTGAAGCAAGACAACAGCAACAAATCGAGGAACAACGTGGTGAGAAAGCAAAAGTTAGCTTGGATGACCTGTTTGAACAAATCAAGCAAGGTGATATGAAAGAGATCAACATCATTATTAAAGCTGACGTACAAGGTTCTGCAGAAGCTCTTGCATCTTCACTTCAACAAATCGAAGTAGAAGGCGTGAAAGTTAAGATAATCCACACTGGTGTTGGTGCGATTACAGAATCCGATATTATTCTTGCATCTGCTTCTAACGCAATTGTAGTTGGATTTAATGTACGTCCAGATGCTAACGCGAAGAAGACTGCTGAAACTGAAAATGTTGATATTCGTCTTCACCGCATCATCTACAAAGTTATGGAAGAAATCGAAGCTGCAATGAAAGGTCTTCTTGATCCTACTTTTGAAGAGAAGATTATTGGGCAAGCTGAAGTACGTGAAACATTTAAAGTGTCTAAGATCGGAACTATTGCAGGAAGCTATGTTACTGAAGGTAAAATCACACGTAATTCTGGCGTGCGTTTAATCCGTGACGGTATTGTTCAGTTCGAAGGTGAAATTGACACCTTAAAACGTTATAAAGACGATGCTAAACAAGTGGATAAAGGCTATGAGTGTGGTATTACAATCAAGAACTTTAACGACATTAAAGAAGGCGACATTATCGAAGCCTTCGTAATGGAAGAAGTTCAACCAGTATGATCGCTTCCCTTGAGGTAGAATGCTTTATATATGAAGCACATTCCTTAAAAGAAAAGCGTTCTGTTATTAAACGAATTATTACCAGAGCTCATAATGAGTACAATGTTGCTGTCAGTGAATTGGATTACCAAAATCTCTGGCAGCGTACATTGCTTGGTTTTGTAACAATTTCGTCTGACAAAGTTCAAGCTGAGAAAGAGTTAAATCGCGTCATCGCTCTAATTGACTCTTTTCCTGAAATTGAACGAACGACTACAGACGTGATATGGTTATAGAAACCTTCGATAAGATCCTTGATTGGGTTCTTAGAACAACTATGTATTGCAGTCTCTCCTTTCAAAGAGGTGAATGAACATGAGCGATTTAAGAGCAAATCGTGTTGGTGAACAAATGAAAAAAGAATTAGGGGATATTATTGGAAAGAAAATTAAAGATCCCCGTATTGGCTTTGTAACGGTTACAGAAGTAAAAGTTACAGGAGACCTTCAACAAGCTAAAGTGTATATCTCTGTTTTAGGTAATGATAAACAAAAACAAGATACATTAGTTGGCTTAGCTAAAGCAAAAGGGTTTATCCGTTCTGAGATCGGAAAACGAATCCGTCTCCGTAAAACGCCAGAAATCACATTTGAGTTTGATGAAGCGATTGAGTACGGAAATCGTATCGAATCCATTCTTCAAGATCTCAATGATACTTCAGATGAAGACTAGTGGAAAAGGATAGACTCTTACGGTAGTCTATCCTTTTTATTAGTAAAAAGATTACATACGCTTTATAAAAGTATGAAATAGTGCCAACAAGGAAATGGAAGTGAGCGTTATGGATGGAATCCTGCCATTATGGAAGCCAGTTGGTATGACATCACATGATTGTGTCAACAAAATGCGTAAAATACTAGGTACAAAAAAGGTTGGTCACACCGGTACACTTGACCCTGAGGTAGCTGGAATGTTGCCAATGTGTATTGGCATGGGAACAAAGATAGCACAGTACGTGACTGAATCTAAGAAGGTATATGAAGCAGAAGTGAAGCTTGGATATGCTACCGAAACCGAAGATGCTGAAGGTGCAATCATTGACCAAAAATCAGTATCATCACCAATAGCACGTGAGGAACTAGAAAAAGTCCTTGAATCTTTTGTAGGTACAATCACACAAGTGCCTCCCATGTATTCTGCTGTTAGAGTAGAAGGGAAACGCTTGTATGAGTATGCAAGAGAAGGTTTAGAAGTGGAACGTCCTCAAAGAACGGTAACGATATATGATATTTCGCTTCTATCAGATGAAGTCACGTATGATGAAGATGGTGCTGCTACATTTAATATAAGTATTACATGTTCAAAAGGTACCTATATTCGGACGCTGTGTGTAGATATTGGAAAAGCGCTTGGGTACCCGGCTCACATGTCACATCTTGTAAGAACGGCTTCAGGATCTTTTGAAAAAGAAGAAGGCATCACATTTGAACAAATAGAGACAGCAATGGATGAAGGACGGATTGAAGAATACTTACAGCCTATGGAGCGAGGGGTTCGACATTTAGACCGTCTTTATGTTAAACAAGAAGAAGAAGATCAAGTGTACCATGGTACATTATTTTCTAAACCGAAAGAAATGCCAACAACAAATCCATTTAGTATGATTAGCCAACATGGTAAATTACTTGCAATCTATCAAATTCACCCAGACAAGCCCCATTTAATTAAGCCTGTACGGGTGTTCCAATATGACTAGTCGTGAACGGAAAAGGGTGTAAAGCAATGGAGATTATTCATCTTCAATATCCCCATTCATTTCAGAAAGAATCCTTGCCTGAAACAGTTTTGGCAATTGGATATTTTGATGGGGTTCATTATGGTCATCAAGAAGTTATCAAAAAAGCAAAAACAATCGCAGAGGAACAAGGGCGTGAAAGTGCAGTGATGACATTTCATCCACACCCCTCTGTTGTATTAAAGAAACAAACACAACATGTTGAATACATTACACCGATCGATGAAAAGATGAAGATTTTAAATGATATCGGGATGGATCGAGTCTACTTAGTAGAATTCAATACAGATCTAGCAGCATTATTACCGCAAGAGTTTGTCGATCATTTCCTAATCGGATTAAATGTAAAACATGTAGTAGCTGGTTTCGATTTCTCATATGGACACAAGGGAAGAGGAACGATGGAAACTATTCCATCTCATTCGCGAGATGAATTTTCTTCAACTGTTGTGGACAAAGTGACGCAGGATGGAACGAAAATCAGTTCAACACTCATTAGAGAGAAAATTCAAGAAGGATCTGTTCAAGATATTCAAACATTGTTAGGGCGACCTTATGCTATTGTAGGAGAAGTCATTCAAGGTGATCAGCGTGGAAGGACAATTGGATTTCCTACTGCAAACATAAAACCATCCGATGATTTCTTGTTACCGAAAGTAGGCGTCTATGCCGTTAAAGTTTATCATGGAGATCAATTGTACCATGGTATGGCGAATGTTGGATTTAAACCTACTTTTGAAGGTGAAGCAGAGAAGCCAACTATAGAAGTGAATATTTTTGATTATAATGGAGACTTATATGGGGAAGAATTACGAATAGAGTGGTGCACTCGAATTCGTGAAGAAACAAAATTCAATGGTGTTGACCAATTAATTGATCAATTGCATGAAGATGAAAGACAAATTCGTGAATTTTTTGGTATCAATTAAGTAAACCCCTTGCATTTTTCCTTAAAAACATGTACCCTTATATCCGTATGACATTAACCGTCGCTTGGCAAAGCGAAGACACCGACGCTTGCTAGGGGATTGGGGATGAAAAAGAAATAGGAGGTGAATAGGATGGCTATCACACAGGAACGTAAAAATGCACTCATCAATGAGTACAAGACACACGAAAACGACACTGGTTCTCCAGAGGTTCAAATCGCTGTCCTTACTGAACAGATTACTAATCTGAATGAGCATTTACGTACGCATAAGCAAGACCACCATTCTCGTCGTGGTCTACTAAAAATGGTAGGTAAACGTCGTAACCTTTTAAATTATTTACGTAATAACGATGTAACTCGTTACCGTAATCTAATTAAAAGACTTGGCTTACGTCGTTAATGGTAAAAGCGGGAGGTATTCCCGCTTTTTCTATAGCCAAAAATAGTACATAAGAGCGATCTTATGAACGCATAACATAATTGTAAAGAACTTTTACTGAGAGGAGTACAACGACAAATGGCAGAAGAAAATAAAACATTCTCCATTAATATAGCGGGCCGTACCCTACACGTAGACACAGGCGAATTAGCTAAACAAGCAAATGGCGCTTGTATGATCCGCTATGGAGATACATCTGTATTATCTACAGCGACGGCATCTAAAGAACCAAAAGACTTACCGTTCTTCCCACTAACTGTAAACTATGAAGAACGTTTGTATGCAGTCGGAAAAATCCCAGGAGGTTTCATTAAACGTGAAGGACGTCCGAGTGAAAAAGCTGTTCTAGCTTCTCGCTTAATTGACCGTCCTATTCGTCCAATGTTCCCGGATGGCTTCCGTAACGAAGTACAAGTTATTAGTACTGTAATGAGTGTAGATCAGGATTGCTCTACAGAAATGGCAGCTATGCTAGGTTCTTCATTAGCTCTTACAATTTCAGACATTCCTTTCAATGGACCTATTGCAGGTGTAATTGTTGGACGTGTTGATGGAGAATTTATCATTAACCCAACGATTGAACAGCAATCCCAAAGTGATATTGAATTAACAGTTGCAGGTAACAAGGATGCTGTCAACATGGTTGAAGCAGGAGCGGACGAAGTACCTGAAGATGTGATGCTTGAAGCAATCATGTTTGGACATGAAGAAATCAAGCGCTTGGTTGAATTCCAAGAGGAAGTTGCAGCACAGGTTGCTAAAGAAAAAATCGAAGTGCCACTTTTCCAACCGGAACAGGATCTTACTGCTGAAGTAGAAGGTAAAGCTAAAGAAGCTTTAGTGAAAGCTATTCAGACAGAAGAAAAGCATGCACGTGATGAAGCGATCTCAGAAGTGAAAGATGAGGTTGTCTCTTCTTATGAAGAAGCTGAGGCTGATAGTGATAAAATTGCTAAAGTTAAAGCGATTCTAGACAAAATTGTTAAAGAAGAAGTTCGTCGTTTAATTACCAAAGAGAAGGTGCGTCCAGATGGTCGTAAACCAGATGAAATTCGTTCACTTTCTTCTCGCATTGGTGTATTACCGCGTACACACGGTTCAGGTCTGTTTACACGTGGACAAACACAAGCATTATCTGTATGTACACTAGGTGCTCTAGGAGACGTTCAAATATTAGATGGATTAGATTTAGAAGAATCTAAGCGTTTTATGCACCATTATAACTTCCCACAGTTTAGTGTTGGGGAAACAGGTCCAATTCGTGGCCCAGGACGTCGTGAAATCGGTCATGGTGCATTAGGAGAACGTGCTCTAGAAAAAGTTATTCCATCTGAACAGGATTTCCCTTATACAATTCGCCTTGTATCTGAGGTATTAGAATCCAATGGTTCTACATCTCAAGCAAGTATTTGTGCAAGTACATTAGCAATGATGGATGCAGGTGTTCCAATTAAAGCACCAGTTGCTGGTATTGCCATGGGTCTTGTTAAGTCTGGGGATGACTATACAGTTCTTACAGATATTCAGGGGATGGAAGACTTCCTTGGAGACATGGACTTTAAAGTAGCAGGTACAGATAAAGGTGTAACTGCTTTACAAATGGATATTAAAATTGAAGGGTTATCTCGTGAAATCTTAGAAGAAGCCCTTACACAAGCTCAAAAAGGCCGTATGGATATTCTTAATCATATGACAGAAACGATTTCTCAGCCACGTGAAGAACTTTCTGAATATGCTCCTAAGATCATGAAGATGGCAATCAATCCTGATAAAATTCGTGACGTTATTGGTCCAAGTGGTAAACAGATCAATAAAATCATTGAAGAAACAGGCGTTAAGATTGATATTGAACAAGATGGTACAGTCTTTATTTCTTCTAGTGATGCAGATGCAAACGCAAATGCGAAGAAGATTATCGAAGACCTTGTGCGTGAGGTAGAAGCTGGTCAAATGTATATGGGTACAGTAAAACGTATCGAGAAGTTCGGTGCATTTGTTGAATTGTTCCCTGGTAAAGATGGCCTTGTACACATCTCACAAATTGCAGAGGAGCGCATTGAAAAAGTTAGCGATGTTCTTGAAATTGGCGATGAAATCCTAGTTAAGGTAAAAGAAATCGACAACCAAGGCCGCGTTAACCTATCTCGCAAAGACGCTCTACGCGAACAAGAGCAAGAGAAAAAAGAAGAAGCATCGAATAACTAATATCAAAAGAAGCTGGCTATCCAGTTTCTTTTTTTATGTATAATATTGATGTTTCTACATGTCAAAGAAATAAAAACAACGATACATAATCGGAAGTTTATTCAGTATTATGGCAGTAATGTTGAAGACTTGAAACTGAGAGGAGTCCGTTGCTGTTGAGTAGTTTGTTGCGGTCAGTGAAACGGCAAGCCTGTTGTGGAAGACAAGCCGAGCCTCCTCATACGCTACGCTCCTTGCGGGGTCTCGTCTTGCCTTTGTTACCACGACAGTTTGCCGTTTCCTTCCCTACACGCGATTATGAAGACTAACGGACCATAATTTGGATTTTCTCACCTCATATGGATTGGTGATCGTATTCAGAGAAGTTGCTCAGACCCTTGTCACGATAGGATTATACTACCTGGAGTCAGAACATCCTCTCCCAGAACTACGGCGGTTCCGTTAGTCACCATTCGGCAAAGGTGGGCTGTGGAACGGGTTGACTCCAGCGGAAGAACGGAGTGACGAGACCCCGCAGAGAGCTTGCGAATGAGGAGGCTCGGCGCTTCGTCCGCAGGAAACCAACCCCCCCCACAGCCCGCCGATCTCCACAAAAGCAACGGAACCATACGCACTTTATCTCGAAACCAAGTCTTCAAGATAAGGGGGCTTTAACGGAATAATATCTTAAGTTTGAAAGACATAACTCCTAACAATGCTGTTACTCTTCATACGCCTTAGAAATGTGTTCTACCTTGTCCTTCTCCATCATAGGTTTGGGGTAAGGAGGGATGAGTGTAATGCGGCGGATTATGCCTTTTATTGTTTTTATTGGAATGGTTATTGTATCTTATCAAGCTTTCGAAAACCCGTTTTCAAATGACTACATTGCTTCTATCAAAAATGTATCTGCACCTGTATCAAATGATCAGGATGAATTGTATCAGGAGATCAAGGATAAAGCTGGAGAGTATGAAAAACCAGCAGAAGACGCAGTTTTGCATAAAGTGTGGAAAAAGATACCTGGTCTGAACGGGGTTAAAGTAAATGTAGAAAAATCTTATAAAAAAATGAAAAAGCAAGGCGAATTTAATGAGGACTTTTTGGTTTTTGAACAAGTCCCTCCAGAAGTCACACTAGAAGATTTACCAGCAGCACCAATATATCGTGGTCACCCTGATAAAAAGATGGTAGGGTTAAACATTAATGTATCTTGGGGGGAAGATCATATTCCAACCATTCTTAATATATTAAAAAAACAACATGTTAAAGCCACATTTTTTATTGAAGGTAAATGGGCCAATAAACATGAAGACCTAGTTAAAATGATTGATGAGCAAGGCCATGAAATTGGGAACCATGCTTTCAATCATCCAGATATGAAAAATCTTAGTGCAGAGGAATCACAAAAGCAAATTCAAGATACAAATAAAATACTGGAGTCTATAACTGGTAAAAAGCCAAAATGGTTTGCTCCGCCTAGTGGTAGCTTTAATGAAGATGTCATAAAAGTAGCGGATGAGTTAGGAATGGAAACTATTCTTTGGACGGTTGATACAGTAGACTGGAAAAAACCTGCTCCGTCCGTTATGATTAATCGAGTAATGGGAAAAATCCATAATGGCGCATTTATTTTAATGCATCCGACAGATCCTGTAGCAGAAGGATTAACCGATTTAATTTTGAAAATAAAAGAGAAAGAATATAAAATTGGTAATGTTACCACATTATTAGATGAGGAACGCAATTATATAACATCTCAGAAACAGACAAACAAATAGGAGGATGTAGCTTGGTTAAAAAATATACTTGCTCTAATGGGCTTAGAATCGTACTAGAAGAGATACCAAACGTTCGATCGGTCACAATTGGAGTTTGGGTTCTTACTGGTTCAAGAAATGAAAACGAAGTGAACAACGGAATGTCACATTTCATTGAACACATGTTATTTAAAGGAACCGAAAATCGTTCAGCACGTGACATTGCAGAGAGTTTTGACTCAATTGGAGGACAAGTTAATGCCTTCACGTCAAAAGAATATACATGCTATTATGCAAAAGTTTTAGACAACCACGCCGATCACGCCCTAGATATTCTTGCTGATATGTTCTTTAATTCAACATTTGATCAAGAAGAGATGGAACGTGAGAAAAAAGTTGTTTTAGAAGAGATAAAAATGTATGAAGATACGCCAGATGATATTGTACATGACTTACTTGCTAAAGCATCTTTCGGCAATCATGCCTTAGGTTATCCGATCCTGGGTACTGACCAAACATTAAAATCATTCACCCCAGAAAAAGCAAAAGAATTCATGAATCAATTTTACATCCCAGAGAATGTTGTTGTATCTGTAGCAGGGAACGTGGATGAATCCTTTTTCAATAAAGTTGAATCCTATTTTGGTTCTTATACAAGTGAACATACAGCTGGTCAGTATGAGAGAGCCGAGTTTTTAGGTGAAGATATTCGCCGTAAGAAGGATACAGAACAAGCCCATTTATGTATGGGATATGAAGGGTTACAAGTAGGAGACGATGATATTTATAACCTTGTTGTTCTTAATAATGTGTTAGGTGGAAGTATGAGCTCACGCTTATTCCAAGAGGTACGTGAACAACGAGGACTTGCTTATTCAATCTTTTCCTATCATAGCTCTCACTTAGATAATGGCTTGTTAACGATCTATGGTGGAACAGACAAAGATCAATTACCTGTATTAAAAGACACCATTGAACAAACAGTTAACCAGTTTACCAAAGAAGGCTTAACTGAAAAAGAAATCACAAATAGTAAGGAACAGCTGAAAGGGAATATTGTGCTCAGCTTAGAAAGTACGAATAGTCGAATGAGTCGAAACGGAAAAAATGAATTATTATTAAACCGTCATCGCTCGTTAGATGAAATGGTTCAACAAATTGATAAAGTGGATCATAAATCAATAGATCGTATTATGAAGCAAGTATTTAATGGGAAGCAGTCTTTAGCGATTATTTCTCCTGAAGAAAATTAATACTATTAGGTCAGGAAACACATGCGATTCTTCTTCAGAATTGCATGTGTTTTTTCTAACTGAACTCGGCATGTGACCTTTATTTATATCATATAGATAGAGTAAAGGAGCGGATCGTATGAGATATCGTGATTTAAGTGGAAAAGAAATCGTCGATGTTCGCCAGGGAGCTCGCCTAGGGGTGCTAGGACAAACAGATCTTGAGATTGATCCTGTCAGTGGTAAAATAAAATCCTTTTTGGTACCAAGTTACAAATGGTTTGGTATGAAAAAGGAGGGAGAAGAAGTACGTATCTATTGGAAAGACATTAAAAAGATAGGCGATGACATGATCATCATTGATCCTCCTGACCATTAAAGGAACAGACCTGCATAGGCGGGTCTTTTTTTTATGAAAAATAATAGGCTAGTTACTCCCTCTAAAGAACCCCATCTCAGATGAAATTCAAAAAGCAAATCCACTAAACTTATTCTAATAAGGACATTCACCTTTCTTTTTCATACCTCATAGGATATGAAAGAATCATGCGACATTACTCGGTGTAAGGTGAGGTGAAATGATGCTAACAGATTATAAAATCGCCATACTTGGCGGAGATGCAAGACAATTGGAAGTGATTCGTCGGTTAAGTGAATGGGATGCCACACTGTTTTTAGTCGGTTTTGATCAACTCGATCATGGCTTTACAGGGGCAAAACAATTAAGCATAGATGAAGTGGAACCTGAAAAACTTGATGCGGTGATCCTTCCCGTACCTGGTACTAACCCTAAAGGTGTAATTGAAACTATATTTTCTAATCAATCATTAACGTTAACGAAAGAGTGGTTAAGTGAAACCCCTGAGCACTGCCTCGTGTTTACAGGGATTACAAATTCCTATCTAACTCAAATTACGCAAGAAGCAAACCGGACGTTAGTTCCACTATTTGATCGAGATGATGTAGCCATTTATAACTCGATTCCTACTGTGGAAGGAACCATTATGATGGCTATCCAAAATACGGACTTTACCATTCATTCTTCTGATATTTTAGTACTTGGCCTAGGGCGAGTAGGTATGAGTGTAGCGCGTTCCTTTTACTCGTTAGGGGCAAATGTAAAAGTAGGGGCAAGAAAGCCAGAGGATTTAGCTCGTATCCATGAGATGGGGTTAGAATCTTTTAACATTCACGAACTTAAAGATCACACACATGATTGTGACATGATAATCAATACAATCCCAGCTCCTATCGTATCGGCGGCTGTCATCCAAAATATGCCGTCTCACGCTTTGATTATAGACTTAGCCTCCAAACCAGGAGGGACAGATTTTCGATATGCTGAGAAAAGAGGAGTTAAAGCCTTGCTAGCTCCAGGATTACCGGGAATTGTCGCTCCGAAAACCGCAGGAAATATTTTGGCGAAAGTTATTACGAAGATTTTACTAAAAGAATTAGGCGAAAGGAGTTCTTTTTAATGGATTTATCAGGAAAAGTAATCGGGTTTGGTCTGACGGGGTCACATTGCACCTATGAAGACGTTTTCCCTGAAATTGAAAGACTTGTAAAAGCTGGTGCTAAAGTTGTTCCAGTTGTATCTTACACAGTGCAGAAGACGGACACAAAATTCGGAGATGCTGCGGATCATTTAGAGAAAATAAAAGAGTTAACAGGAGAGGAGCTAATTTCAACTATACCAGAAGCTGAACCATTAGGACCCAAACGACCTCTAGATTGTATGGTTATTGCTCCACTAACAGGGAATTCCATGAGTAAGTTTGCTAATGCACTCACAGACTCTCCTGTGCTCATGGCTGCTAAAGCTACGTTACGTAATGGAAACCCTGTTGTTCTAGGAATTTCGACGAACGATGCCTTAGGGTTAAACGGAGTTAACTTAATGCGTCTAATGGCGACTAAGAACATCTTCTTTATCCCATATGGCCAGGATGATATAGTGAAAAAACCAAATTCATTAGTGGCAGATATGACACGCTTACAAGCTACAGTAGAGTCTGCATTAGAATTTAAACAAATTCAGCCAGTTCTTATCCCTCATAATGAGTAAAAATGAGGGATGTTGGTATCAACAAATCCTATGTCTGTGGTAAAATATAATTTAATCTAATGTATTAAAAGCATTGTATGGAAGGGAGAAACTATAAATGGCAAACAATCATCAATATCACGTAGCAATCGTAGGAGCAACAGGTGCTGTAGGTCAAAAAATGCTTGAAACTCTAGAAGATCGAAATTTCCCTATTAAAACATTAACGTTATTATCATCAAAACGTTCTGCAGGTAAGACAGTACGTTTTCAAAATAAAGATATCACGATTCAAGAAGCTACTCCTGAGAGTTTTGAAGGTGTAGATATCGCTCTATTTTCTGCAGGCGGCAGCGTAACAAAGGCATTAGCTCATGAAGCGGTTAAACGAGGTGCAGTTGTTGTCGATAACACAAGTGCTTATCGTATGGATCCAGAAGTGCCTCTTGTCGTACCTGAGGTGAATGCTGATGATCTTAAAGAGCATAAAGGGATTATCGCTAACCCGAACTGCTCAACAATTCAAATGGTAGCTGCTCTTGAGCCGTTACGCCAAGAGTATGGTTTAAGCCGTGTGATTGTGTCTACTTATCAGGCTGTATCAGGTGCTGGTAACGAAGCAAACGACGAGTTGAAGAACCAATCAGAAGCTTATCTAAAAGGAGAAGATCTTTCAGCTGAGATTTTACCTGTGAAAGGGGATGAGCGTCATTATCCAATTGCATTTAATGCGCTTCCTCAGATTGATAAGTTCCAAGACAACGGGTACACGTTTGAAGAAATGAAGATGATCAATGAAACGAAAAAAATCATGCATGCTGATCAACTTCCTGTTGCCGCAACATGCGTACGACTTCCTTTCTTCACTTCCCATGCAGAAAGTGTTTATATCGAAGTAGAAAAGGATAATGTTAGCGTAGAGGATTTCAAACAACAGTTATCAAACGCACCTGGTATCGTCTTAGAAGATGATCCATCCACACAAAGTTATCCTACGCCTTTAAGTGCTGAAGGAAAGCGTGATGTATTTGTAGGTCGTATCCGTAAGGACCTTGACCATGACAAAGGATTCCACCTTTGGGTTGTGTCTGATAACCTCTTAAAAGGAGCAGCTTGGAATTCAGTTCAAATTGCTGAAGAGCTTATCGAGAAACAACTGCTTACAAAGAAATAATAAGAAGTTTTGAGGTGTCCACATGAAAGTATTAGTTCAAAAGTTTGGAGGCACTTCAGTAAAGGATGCTGAGGGACGACAACTTGCTATGGGGCATGTGCAAACAGCTCTTGAGGAAGGTTATAAAGTAGTTGTAGTTGTGTCAGCTATGGGACGAAAAGGTGCTCCCTATGCTACGGATACTTTATTAGAAATGATTAACTTTCCAAATACAAACGTTTCAAAGCGAGAGGAAGATCTTCTCACATCATGTGGGGAGGTCATTTCGTCCATAGTGTTTTCAAATGAATTGAATGAAAAAGGTTTAAAAGCTACGGCTCTAACTGGAGCACAAGCAGGTTTCCTGACCAATGATGATTTTACAGAAGCTAAAATTAAAGCGATGCAGCCTGATCGTATAAAACAAGAGTTTGAAACGAATGACGTTGTCGTAGTTGCTGGATTTCAGGGACAGACAGAAAAAGGCGATGTGACAACAATTGGCCGTGGAGGAAGTGATACCTCTGCTGCTGCTTTAGGTGCTGCATTACAATCAGAATATATTGATATTTTCACAGATGTAGAGGGGATTATGACAGCTGACCCACGAATTGTTGAGGCTGCTAGACCCTTAGCTGTGATGACGTATAATGAAATTGTTAATTTGGCTTATCAAGGGGCAAAAGTTATTCATCCAAGGGCTGTCGAAATCGCTATGCAAGCTAAAGTTCCTCTACGTGTGCGTTCAACGTATTCCTCAGATTTCGGAACTCTTGTTACGCAATCTAGAAGTGATGGGGATGGAAAAGACATTCCAGACCGTCCGGTAACAGGAATTGCCCATTTATCTGGGATTGCACAGGTGAAGGTTACAGCAAAAGAAGAGCCTTATCAGCTCCAGTCTGATGTATTTAAATCAATGGCTGAAGCGGGGATTTCAGTTGATTTTATCAATATTTCTCCTATGGGAGTTGTCTACACAATTCCTGATGCTTATACCGAAAAAGCAACAGCTATATTAAATAAATTAGGCTACACTCCTGAAATTACGCATAATTGTGCTAAGGTATCGACAGTAGGTGCAGGCATTACAGGTGTTCCTGGTATTGCTGCAAAAATTGTTCATACGCTTACAGATTCAGGTGTACAGATCTTACAGTCAGCAGACAGTCACACCACAATTTGGGTGCTTGTGAAAGACGAAGATCTAGTGAAAGCTGTTAACGCATTACACCAAACGTTTGAACTTAACTTGTAGAGTTCGGAACGTTAACTTGAAAGGAGATGGAGACCATGAACTTTGGAAAAGTATTAACTGCAATGGTTACCCCATTTGATAATCGCGGAAATCTTGATTTAGAAAAAACAACACAACTAGTAGAGTATTTAATAAACAATGGATCTGACGGTCTTGTGATTGCAGGGACGACAGGTGAATCTCCTACCCTAACATCAGAAGAGAAAGTTGCTTTATACAATCATGTTGTTAAAGTAGTGAATAAGCGTATTCCTGTAATTGCAGGTACAGGAAGTAATAACACCCATGCTTCAATAGAGCTCACCAAAAAGGCAGAGCAAGCTGGTGTTGATGGCATAATGCTTGTTGCGCCTTACTATAACAAGCCAAGCCAAGAAGGTCTGTATCAGCACTTCTCCAGTATTGCAAAGGAAACGTCTTTACCGATTATGCTTTATAACATCCCAGGGCGTTCAGTCATTAACGTAGGTGCAGATACACTTGTTCGTTTATCTGAAATTGACAATATCGTCTCTGTAAAGGATGCAAGTGGTGATCTTGATCAAATGACCGATGTTGTAGCAAGAACTGGTGATGACTTTTCTGTCTACACTGGTGAAGATAGTATGACTCTTCCATCAGTAGCGGTTGGTGCAACGGGTGTTGTATCTGTATCCGCTCACGTAATTGGAAATGAAATGCAGGAAATGCTGGGAGCACTTGAAAGTGGAGATGCAAAGAAGGCTGCCAAACTTCATCAAAAAATTGTGCCAGTTATGAACGCGTGCTTCATGGCACCATCTCCTACACCTGTTAAAACCGCTCTTCAGATGAAAGGAATGGACGTTGGAGGCGTTAGACTTCCACTTATTCCACTAACAGCAGAAGAGCGCAATACGTTAAGTGATGCATTGAATAGTCTATAAATTATTTCATCAGAAATTTTATAAACACATGGGGTTCTATTTGAACCTCATGTGTTTTTTTATTAATTATTAGGGAGTGAGGTATGAAGGTTATTACTCCATTAAATGGCAGGATTGTTGAAGACTTGAAATTGAGAGGAGTCCGTTGCTGTTGAGTAGTTTGTTGCGGTCAGTGAAACGGCAAGCCTGTTGTGG